>NZ_JAEHBK010000012.1:0-166607 GCF_016483685.1 Bacillus cereus group sp. N8
GTCTCGTGGGCTCGGAGATGTGTATAAGAGACAGGTATTATGTAAGATTTTAATTAGGGGAGAGAAATTTTATGTTGAAAAAAATCATTCCAGTTGCTTTAGCATTAAGTACAGTTACTTTTACTAGTGTATTTGCTGCGCCTTCAGCCCAAGCAATTACAGAACCAAACCGCTACATAGATGTGCAAATGCTCGGTATTAACGATTTTCATGGGCAACTAGACACTGTGAAAAAAATTAACAATAAAGATGCAGGGGGAATTGAGTACTTAGGAGCTTATTTACGTGATCGTGAAAAACAAAATCCGAATACATTAAAGGTACATGCTGGCGATGTTGTTGGAGCAAGTACTCCTGTTTCAGCATTATTACAAGACGAACCTACAATTGAATTTCTAAATGATTTGAAATTCGATGTTGGAACTATAGGAAATCATGAATTTGATGAAGGTGTTGAGGAAATGAACCGCCTTATTTATGGTGGATACCATGAGAAAACAGGGGATTTTAAAGGAGCAAAATTCCCATATGTTGCCGCAAATTTCTATAATAAATCCACTGGTCGTTTATTTTTACCACCATTCACTATAAAAAAGGTACAAGGAGTTCCTGTTGGATTTATCGGAGTCGTAACAACGGATGTTCCTAACCTTGTTATGCCTACTATGCTAAAGAATGTAGAAATTACAGATGAAGTTGAAGCTATTAACAAATCCGTAAAGCAATTAAAAAAACTAGGCGTTAAATCTATCGTTGTTCTTGCGCATAACGGGGGTACAACAGATGGGAACGGTGTAACAAATGGTGATATCGTCCGATTAGCAAATGAGACTGATCCGGAAGTCGATGTTATTTTTGGTGGGCATAGCCACACTTATGTAAATGGAACTGTTAATAATAAACTTGTCGTACAAGCAAATTCTTATGGTATGGCTTTTGCTGATGTTGATGTAAAGATTGATCGTAAGACACAAGATATTGTTGAGAAAAAAGCAGAAATTGTTACAACTTACCATGAAGGCATGGAGCCTGATAAAAAAATAAAGAAGAAGATGGAGAAATATCAAGCAAAAATCGCACCTCTTGTTAATGAAGTTGTAGGTAAGTCTATTGCTCCACTAGATCGCAAACTCAATACAGCTGGTGAATCTACTCTTGGGAATTTAGTTGCTGATGCCCAGCGTACAACAATGCAATCCCAAATTGCACTTATGAATCCTGGTGGTATTCGTAATGACTTAGATGCTGGTGATATTACATGGGGAGAGATATATGGTATTCAACCATTCGGAAATCAATTAATAAAGGTAAATTTAACGGGTCAAGACATTCGTGATATTTTAAATCAACAATGGCAAAAAGACATAACAAGAATGCTTCAAATTTCAGGGATCCAATACACTTGGGATGCGAACAAACCTAATGGAGAAAAAGTAACAAGTATTCGCTTAACAAATGGAGAAGAAATTATTCCTTCTAAAACTTACAGCGTCGTTGCGAACGCATTTCTAGCTTCAGGTGGAGATGGATTTGTATCCTTTAAAAACGGGAAAGATGCTGAAACAGGAACAACTGATTTTGAAGCATTAGTAGATTATATAAAAAAATCAAAAGAACCAATTCAGTCTGTTATTGATGGAAGAATTCAAAAAATAAATTAGTTTTTTATTAATCTCAAAAACAAATAGATTACCTGTGCGCTATACTTTTTAGTGTGCAGGTAATCTATTTTTTATGGGTTTGAAATAAAGTCTTACTGTGTCCAATTAATAGTGACGGTGAATTTTTCCCCTATGGAACATTAAAATCAGATGATCCAAACAGTTAAAACTACATCTTTGGACAAGTTAAAAAGGTAAATTTATATAAATTATGTTTTGATAATAAGGGTTTAATTGGTTTGTTTTAGTAGTTATATACTTATGAGTTATTTGAAATTCTAGCGGTTTTGTATACATAGTTTCTCCTGCCTTAATTGATAGCGCATAGATATGACGGTTATTTTAACCAAAATTTTCATAAAAACACCTTTAAAAAGAACAACAGTTCGTATATAATAAGAACAAATGTTCTTTTGTTAGGGGGGATTACCTTGTATGATTATTCTCTTTTACCGAATCGTACTATTCTTTGTGTAGATCTTCGTAGCTTTTATGCAAGTGTTTCCTGCATTAAAAAAGGACTGGATCCACGTTATACAAAATTGGCCGTCGTAGGGGTTGTGAATCAGAGCGGATCAATCGTATTAGCGGCAACACCGCCATTAAAAGCATTAGGGATAAAGAAGATGGCACGGTTGTATGAAATACCGAAGCGACCAGATATTATTATTGTGAATCCAATTATGCATACGTATATGAAGTGTTCAACTTACATAACTGGTTTAGCTTTACAATATGTTGCACCGGAAGATTTTCATCAATATAGTATCGATGAATTTTTTATGGATATGACCGCAAGTATTCATTTGTTTGCGAATAATCCGCGCGAGTTCGCATTAAAATTCAAGCAAGAAATATATGAGCGTACGCGGATTGAAAGTACGGTTGGCATTGGTCCGAACTTATTATTGAGTAAAGTAGCGATGGATGTGGAAGCGAAAAAAAATAAAGACGGAATAGCGCAGTGGACATATGACGATATACCCGAGAAGTTATGGAGCATTAGACCGCTCGGTAAATTTTGGGGTATATCGTATAAAACGGAAATGAAATTGAACCGGAAAGGTATACATACAATTGGAGAATTAGCGCAGTATCCTTTGAAATATTTAAAACAATCGTTTGGTGTAATAGGAGAAGAATTACATTTACATAGTAACGGGATTGATTTTAGCAGAATAGCAGAAAAATATGTTCCCGCAACAAAATCTATAGCGAAAAGCCAAATATTATTACGCGATTATTCTGTAGACGAGTTCGTCATTATTTTATTAGAGCATATAGAAGAGGTTTGTTACAGGTTGAGAAGAGAAAAGAAATATGCACAAACGATCCATTTTTCAGTTGGATATAGCAAGGAATATGGCGGAGGAATACGAAAGGCACATACGTTAAACCGGGCAACAAATTTAACGATGGATATTTACAATGTTTGTACATATTTTTTATACGAAGGTTATACAGGAGAGCCGATTCGTTCGTTAAGCGTCTCATTAACAAACTTTATTAATGAAGGAGAGGAGCAAATTTCACTTTTCGATAACATTATACAAAGAGAAAAAGAAATGAGATTAACGAAAGTTATGGACGAAATTCGAACACGATTTGGTAAAAACAGTATTTTACGTGGAATTTCCTACACAAGCGTCGCAACAGCAAGATATAGAAACACATTATTAGGAGGACACAAATCGTGAAAAATGCTAATATGCCAAAAGGAAGAGGGATGGTAAAGTGGCAACCGTTTGCCAGTATGCCAGAGCAGTTTGCAGTGATTAAAGAAATGATGTACGAGCAAACGAAAGTCTCGCGTCCAATCTTAACGCAAGATGCAAAAGAAATAATTGAAAATAAGCTATTAACTTCATATTTAGGTGAAGAAGAGGTTGTACTTACATATTATAAAAATGGCTATCTATATAAAAATTACATAACAGTAGCTGATATAAATCCATTAAATAAGACGATTACTTGTACCGATGCTTTTCATAATCAAAGAATGTTTAAGTTTGGAGATGTAATTGAAGTGGATTAGAGGGGGAGAAATAAAAATAATTATCTCTTCCTAACTTAATTATATCATGTAAATCAAGTTCGAAATAGACTGTTTATTCTTATTTACTACTGCTACAATCAAGAACACACGCATAGTAAGGAGAGATGGTAAATGAGTTCTTTCGTTCTCGATTTTCAGGAAATAGAAAAAACGCAGCTTTCACTTGTTGGTGGAAAAGGATTGAATTTAGGAGAGTTATCTAACGTTCAAGGGATACAAGTGCCAGAAGGTTTTTGTGTTACAACGGTAGGGTATGAAAAGGCCATCGAACAAAATGAAGCGTTTCAAACTTTGTTGAATCAACTAGCGGTACTAAAAACTGAGGACCGAGATCAAATTGGTGAAATTAGTAAGAAGATTAGAGAAACCATTATGTCAGTGGAAATTCCAGTTGATGTAGTGGAATCAGTAGCTCATTATCTCTCACGTTTTGGGAATGAACATGCGTATGCCGTGCGTTCTAGCGCTACTGCTGAAGATTTACCATATGCCTCGTTTGCTGGTCAACAAGATACGTATTTAAATATCATTGGAAAAGAAGAAATTTTGCAGCATGTAAGAAAGTGCTGGGCTTCTTTATTTACAGAGCGAGCGGTTATTTACCGAATGCAAAACGGTTTTGAGCATAATCAAGTTTCTATATGTGTTGTCGTTCAAAAAATGGTTTTCCCGCAGGCTTCGGGAATTTTATTTACTGCTGATCCGATTACTTCTAACCGAAAGGTGTTATCGATCGATGCCAGTTTTGGGCTTGGTGAGGCATTAGTATCAGGACTGGTCTCAGCCGATAATTATAAAGTAAAAGAAGGCGAAATTACCGGAAAGATGATAGCGACTAAAAAATTAGCTATCTATGCTTTAAAAGAGGGCGGAACAGAGACGAAACAGATTGAGACGGTTCAGCAAAAGCTTCAAACATTGCCTGAACAACAAATATTACAGCTAGCACGTATCGGAAGAAAGATTGAAGCTTATTTTGATTGTCCGCAAGATATTGAATGGTGTTTAGTTGGTGATACATTTTATATTGTTCAAAGCAGGCCGATAACGACTATATATCCAATTCCAGAAGCAAATGATCAGGAAAATCATGTGTATGTATCGGTCGGTCACCAACAAATGATGACTGATCCTTTGAAGCCATTAGGAATGTCTTTATTCCAGTTAACATCCTTTGGACCGAGGTTTAAAGCTGGAGGAAGGTTGTTTGTAGATGTTGCGCAAAGATTGGCTTCGCCCGCTAGTAGAGAACTTTTATTAAATACAATAGGGAACTCGGAGCCGCTTATTAAAGATGCATTAATGACTGTAATAGAGCGAGATGATTTTATCAAATTGTTGCCGGATGATGAAAAAGAAAAGAATCCAGGTAAAAGTATGCCACTTACAAGTGCGCAACCACAAATCGAAAACGATCCAGCAATCGTTACGGATTTAGTAAAGAATAGTCAAGCTTCGATAGAAGAGTTAAAACAAAACATGCAAACGAAATCAGGATCAGATGTACTTGATTTTATTTTAGAAGATATCCAGCAATTAAAGAAAATATTATTTCACCCGCAAAGCATGGCTGTAATTATGGCAGGTATGAATGCCTCATCATGGATCAATGAAAAGATGGAGCAATGGCTAAGTGAAAAAAATGTAGCCGACACACTTTCACAATCTGTACAAAACAATATTACGTCAGAAATGGGGCTAGCATTATTGGATGTTGCAGATGTGATTCGGCCGTACCCAGAAGTCATTGAGTATTTACAGCATATAGAGGATGATAGCTTTTTAGATGAATTAGTTAAGTTTAAAGGCGGGGAAAAAGCTCGAGATGTAATCTGTGCATTTCTGAATAAATATGGAATGAGATGCAGCGGAGAAATCGACATTACGAAAACACGCTGGAGTGAAAAACCAACTACAATTATCCCAATGATTTTAAATAATATAAGAGACTTTGAAATTGGTGCTAGTAAGCGGAAATTTGAAGAAGGGCTGCAGGAGGCTTTGAAAAAAGAAGAAGAGCTATTAGAGCGTTTACAGCACTTGCCGGATGGCAAACAAAAAGTAGAAGAGACGAAACGAATGATTCGTAACATCCGTAATTTTATCGGTTATCGTGAATATCCAAAATACGGCATGATTAATCGCTATTTCATATATAAGCAGGCAATATTGAAAGAAGCCGAGCAACTCGTGCAAAATAGTGTTATTAATGAAAGAGAAGATATATACTATCTAACTTTTGAAGAACTTCACGAAGTCGTCCGCACGAATAAACTGGATTACGAGGTTATTAATAAACGGAAAAATGAGTACAAATTATATGAAAAACTAACGCCTCCCCGTGTTATCACGTCTGATGGAGAAATCATTACTGGGAAGTACAAACGAGAAAATCTCCCGGTTGAAGCAATCGTAGGTCTGCCTGTTTCTTCAGGAGTGATTGAGGGGAGAGCACGTGTTATTTTAAATATGGAAGATGCGAATTTAGAAGATGGAGATATATTAGTTACTGCCTTTACTGACCCTGGATGGACACCATTGTTTGTCTCTATAAAAGGGTTAGTTACCGAAGTTGGCGGACTGATGACACATGGAGCAGTTATTGCACGTGAATATGGATTGCCAGCAGTCGTCGGGGTAGAGAATGCTACAAAACTAATAAAAGAGGGGCAACGAATTCGGGTACATGGAACAGAAGGGTATATTGAGATACTGTAATTGTACTTTAGATAAATAAAAAGATCATCCACTATATATAGTGGATGATCTTTTTATTTTTTTAGCCAGCTACTATCACCTGAAACATCGATAAATCAGAATGTACACCAATCTAAAATAAAGAATATTTTCAAAAATATTACAAATTAAGACAATATCTTGTAAGATATCAGAATTTTCATTATTATATGAATGTTAGGTAAAATAAAATATTGGGGAGGAATAGGGATGAAGAAAAAACCTTTTAAGGTGCTGTCTACGCTTGCGGCGACAGCTGTGCTTAGTTGCACATTTGGATTTGGTAGTCAATCTGTTTATGCGGCAACGCCGTCTCATACAGGAACTGTAAGTCCAATTGATGAAAATTTAATTCAAGAGGATCGTTTAGCAGATGCGCTCAAGAAACGCGGTGTAATTAGTGAATCTGCGTCGAAAGAAGACACATTAAAAGCTGTTGAAAACTACGTAGAGAAGAAAAAAGGCGAAAATGCTGGAAAAGAACCAGCAGCGGGGGACAGTGTTACGAGAGAAGCTTCTGACTTTTTGAAAAAAGTTAAAGATGCAAAAGCAGATGAGAAAGAAAAAGCTGATCAACCGGCTATTGGCCCAGTAGCTGGACAAGAGCCGGTTAAAGGGGGATTAAACGGCAAAGTACCAACTACTTCAGCAAAGCAAAAACAATATAATGGTGATGTTCGTAAAGATAAAGTTCTTGTATTGTTAGTAGAGTTTGCTGACTTTAAGCATAACAATATTGATCAAGTACCAGGTTATATGTATTCAAATGATTTTAATCCAGAACATTATCAAAAAATGTTATTTGGTGATGAGCCGTTCACACTCTTTGATGGTTCAAAAGTCCCAACATTTAAACAATATTATGAAGAGCAATCGGGTGGTAGTTATACAGTCGATGGGACAGTAACAAAGTGGTTGACAGTTCCTGGTAATGCAGCGGATTATGGTGCAGATGCAGGGGATGGTGGTCATGATAATAAAGGACCAAAAGGACCTCGTGATTTTGTAAAAGAGGCATTAAATGCAGCAGTAGAAAGTGGTATTGATTTATCTGAATTTGACCAATACGATCAATATGACAATAATGGTGATGGCAATAAAAACGAATCAGATGGTCTTATTGATCACTTAATGGTCATTCACGCTGGAGTTGGGCAAGATGGAGGCGGTGGTAGACTAGGTGATGACGCAATTTGGTCACATCGTTGGAACCTTGGAACACCATATCCGATTGAAGGAACAAAAGCAAATGTTGATAACTGGGGCGGTAAAATGGCAGCATACGACTACACAATTGAGCCGGAAGACGGAGCAGTTGGTGTATTCGCACATGAATTTGGTCATGATTTAGGTCTTCCAGATGAGTATGATACGAAGTATTCAGGAGCAGGTGAGCCAATTAACTCTTGGTCTGTTATGAGCGGCGGCAGCTGGGCTGGTAAAATTGCGGGTACAACGCCACCGAGTTTCTCTCCGCAAAACAAAGAGTTCTTTCAAAAGAACATGGGTGGAAACTGGGCAAATATTGTAGAGGTTGATTATAATAAATTAAATCGCGGTATCGGTTTGGCGACGTACTTAGATCAAAGTGTAACGAAATCAAATCGTCCTGGCCTGATTCGCGTTAACTTACCAGATAAAGATGTAAAAGGTATTCAGTCTGCATTCGGTAAGAAATATTACTATAGTACAAAAGGTGATAATCTTCATACAACAATAGAAACACCAGTGTTTGATTTAACAAATGCAACACTGGCGAAATTTGATTACAAGTCATTGTATGAAATTGAAACAGATTATGACTTCCTTGAAGTACATGCAGTGACAGAAGATGGTAAGAAAACGTTAGTGGATCGAATTGGCGAAAAGAATGTGAAAAATGGTCTAGACACAACGGATGGTAAATGGGTAGATAAGTCATATGACTTAAGCCAATTTAAAGGTCAAAAAATAAAACTAGTATTTGAATACATTACAGATGGTGGTTTAGCACCGAACGGTTTTACTCTTGATAACGCTACATTAACTGTAGATGGAAATGTTGTGTTCTCTGATGATGCAGAGGGCGAAGCGAAATTAAAATTAAATGGTTTCGTTGTATCAAACGGTTTTGATAAGAAGAAACATAACTACTATTTAGAGTGGAGAAACTACGCTGGTGCTGATCAAGCGTTAAAATATAGCAGCGGTGTACCGTATAATACAGGTCTTGTTGTATGGTATGCAGACTCTAGCTTTACAGATAATTGGGTTGGTCTGCATCCAGGAGAAGGTTTCTTAGGGGTTGTTGACTCTCACCCAGAGGCAATTGTTGGAACGCTAAATGGCAAACCAACTGTTAAAAATAGTACACGATACCAAATCGCAGATGCTGCGTTCTCCTTTAACCAAGCGCCAGCGTGGAAAGTTGTATCTCCAACACGCGGAACATATGATTACAAAGGGTTACCAGGTGTAACGAAGTTTGATGATTCTAAATCGTATATGAACGATTTAATTCCAGATGCAGGACGTAAATTACCGAAGCTTGGACTGAAATTTGAAGTAGTTGGACAAGCAGATGATAATTCTGCAGGTGCAGTTCGTTTATATCGTTAATAATGGAGAAGCTGTTGAAGAGGATTCCTTTCAACAGCTTTTTTCATAGGAACATACATTTTAAGTTATTAATAAAGTGAAACTTTAATCAGTGGGGGGTTATTCATCCCCGCTGATTATCAGCCCGTACCAATCGGGCGTTTACGGGCAGTTGATCTCTCATCTAACTTCCTAGCTCCAGCCGAATTTTAAGGTGGGAGTCTTACTGTCGGCAAATAGCGGGATAAAAGTAATAGTAACTATTCAGCTATACATTTCATTTAGAAGTTTGTTGATGTTCAGATTGATTAAAGCATACTCCTATGCAGGCAAGCTTATTTCTTCCAGCCAGCTGCATAAAAAGGTCCATGAACTGCGATTGTTGATAAAATGTGAGCAATTTCCTCCGGCGTTTCTTTTTGCCCACTATTTAACCATTGCTGAATGACACCTATATGAGCAGATGCCATATAAGAAGCTAAGTATTGGCTTGGGACAAGTAAATTCTCTTTCTTAACAAGAGCATCATTTGTATCTTCAAACAGTGTTTTCCACATAAAGTCTTTCAGCTTTGTTTGGAATGATAAATCTCCTTTTGGGCTAAGTACAGCTTTTATAAAATCACTATTTTCATTTAGAAATTCAAGTATAGAAGCGATAAGTACAAATGGAGTCGTTGGGGAAGGATTTGATCCAAGATCCGCAATAACTTCCGGAAATTTCTTCTTTGCAATGCTAGACATCTCGTACATAATTTCTTCTTGGCATCTCGTCATTAAATCAAATTTATCTAGATAATGTGTATAAAACGTACCACGGTTTATGTTCGCTTTCGTTGTAATATCTTTTACTGTAATGGCGTCAAAGCCTTTTTCTTCAATTAATTCCACAAATGCATTTCGTATTGCCGTTTTCGTACGAATCACGCGTAAATCTAAATTACTATCTCGCAAAGTGTGTCCCTCCTAAATTTTCTTCAACATATTTATCAAATGTGTCTTATAACCGACACATTCGCGGTTTTTGATTATTGTATAAGATTCAACTCAAACATATAATTTTAAAAAGATATAACCAACACGTTGTTCGTTTGTTGTAACTGAAATTAAAGGAGGGGAAAAGAACATGTTTAAAAATAAACTATTATTATTATCACCAGTCATTGCACTACTTATTGTCTTTATTTTTTCATTAACATTATTCCCGACAGTTCAACCACAGCCAAAAAATTTACCAATTGCAATTGTAAATGAGGATCAAGGAGTAGAAATTCCGAATCAGCCTAAAATGAATATGGGGCAAACAATCGTTGATACGATGAAAAAATCACCGAAATCAGATGAAGAACCTGCGGTGAAGTGGGTAGAAGTAAAAAATAAGGAATCGGTTCAAAAGGGGTTAAACAATCAAGAGTATTACGCGGCATTAGTCATTCCGAAAGAATTTAGTGCAAAACAGGCGTCATTACGAACACCACAGCCATCTTTGCCAGAGGTAGAAATATTCATAAATCAAGGAATGAATACAGCGGCATCAACTATGGCGGGGCAAATATTAAATGGTGTAGTTGATAATATGAACAATACTGTTCGTACGCAGCTACTAGATGGGTTTAAAGCAAAAGGAGCTACTTTAACAGCTGATCAAGCTTCAAATTTAGTAACACCTATTGCGAAGAAAGTAACAAATGTGAATGAAATCGGCAAAAATAGTGCGAACGGTAACTCGCCAATTTCTTTATTCCAACCGCTATGGATTGCAAGTTTAGCTAGTGCAGCAATCAGCTTTATTGCGATTCGTAAAATACCAGTGGGTTCACGAAAAGAAAACTTTGTATTAAAAGTAAAACAAATAGTAACAGGAGCTGTTGCGGCGCTTGTAATTGGATTTGGTCTTACATGGATCGCAGATGGCATGGTAGGATTAAATATTTTGAATGTAACGGATACGGCGTTGTTCTTATCTATTACAGCGTTTAGTTTCTTCTTAATGATTTCTGCACTGCTTTCATTAGTTGGACTAAATGGAATCGGATTATTCGCGTTATTGCTGTTCTTCGGAGCACCATTATTATCGCTCGCGCCTGAGATGTTGCCCTCATTTTATCAAGACTGGGTTTACTCATGGTTACCAATGAGATTTATGATCGAAGGACTAAGAGAAATCTTCTTCTTCGGAAAAGGTTTAAGCTGGAATACACCAGTTACTGTCCTCGTTTGGATTGGTGTAGTAAGTATGGTTATTATTCTAGCAACTGCTTTCAAACGTAGTGTAGTAAAGGGACATAAAACGGAAGTGAATGCTTAAAAGATAAAAAACGTTTCACTCGTAGTGAAGCGTTTTTTGATGAGATCATTAGGAATCGTTAAGGGAATTAAGAAGCGATAGATAGGCTTTTTCAATATGTTAAAAGTGATTGAAGTATTCGTGTTTGCGGTTCTTTTTTTGTATACATGCTCCTACTATTTCGAAATGCATAAAATGTTATGCGAAATTATGGAGGGGATACGATGTATAATTCGAATTATCATGATTGGTATAGGCAGAATGATAAGTTGATAAGTGATATTGAAAAAGCTATAAACGGAGAGTATAGCGCTATAAGCTGTTACGCAAAATTAGCTAACATGGCTCCAAATCCAGTAGAACGAAATCAGATTCTTGAAATTCGTAATGATGAAATAAAGCATTTTCAAAACTTTGTCCAAATTTATACGAACTTAACTGGCAGGCAGCCTAAACCACAGATTACCGAAGACTGCCCGAATACGTACTTACAAGGATTAGAATTCGCTATACAGGATGAGCAAAGGACAGTAGATTTTTATTTGGAGATTTCAGATGAAACATCAGATGCAGCTATGAAAGATTTGTTGCGCAGAATAGCTGCAGATGAACAAAATCATGCGGTGTGGTTTTTATATTATTTTGTGAAGTCGAAATGAATAGCTGATGTGACGAACATATTAGAAATTATTTAAAAACGTAGTGCAGTAATTGAATGCAATACTTAAATATAAGTAGAAGGAAACCGTTTCACAGTAGTGGAGCGGTTTTTTTTTGCGATGAAATGCAAGTTACATAGGATTGACAAAATATAGTGTTTGAATTTGGTATATAATGTATGAAATGAAAACGGAAATAAATAAGTTAGGAGCTAACAAATGAAAAGAGGAATTTTTGTAGATATTCCAAATGGATATGATAATTTACTTTGGAAAGTATTAAAGCCAATTCAAATTTCTTCATTTGATTGGTGGGTGGGGAGTGAGGAGTCATACTTAGTAGCACGTGGTGGATTGGATGATGCGTTATTTCCAGAAGAACCGAGTATAGTGGAAGGATCAGATTTGAAAAGATTATTTAAAGACAATATATATTATGTTATTTTTGCAGATTTAAAAGCGTATCCAAAAGGAGAGGAAGTAGTAGATATTGAAACATATGAAGAATTTAAAGAGAGTAAGTGTGAATTAGTTTTACTAGTTGCGGATGGTACATACGTCACAGTTTACGCTAAAGACCAAAAAGAAATCAAATCGTTGTATGAAAATGCACAGAATCAAGGTTATTATGTTGAATACGTTACAGACGAAAATGACGGTAGAACTCGTCTGTCAGTATAGTAGTAATAGGAAAGGGGAACGAACAATGGAGAGAAATACAGTTAAAGAATATACAATTCGCATTGCTACAGAAGAAGAAAGTAATAGCATTATAATTCTATTAAAAGAAGTAGCACAGTGGTTACAAGATAAAGAAGTAGATCAATGGCAGTATCTTTTAGGTGGAGAAGCTACGGCTGAAATACTAGAAGGTATAAGAGAGAAATATACGTATGTTGTTACAAAGGAAGATGAAATAGTTGGTACGGTTACAGTATCTCCTAAACAAAATGAATGGGATGAACGTATTTTTGGTAAAGAGGAAGTTTCTGATTCATTATATATTCATAGATTTGCGGTGAAACGGAAGTATAAGGGGAATGGAATAGGAGAATGGATGTTACAGTGGGTAGAAGAGAATGTACAAAGGGATAAAAAGTATTTGAAGTTAGATTGTATTGGGCATAATCGTACGCTAAATGATTTTTATAAGAAAAATGGTTTTGAGTATGTTGGGAGTACGGATGGGCTTAGCAAGTTTCAAAAGAGAAGGGGAATGTGAATGCATCCAATTAACGTAAGTTTAGTTGAAAAGTTAATACAGGAACAGTTTCCTGAATGGGCACATTTAGAAGTGAAACCTGTAAAGCTTAGCGGGCATGATAATAGAACGTTTCATCTAGGCGATCAGATGAGTGTAAGATTACCAAGTGATGCAGCATATGCACCGCAAGTAGAGAAGGAAAACAAGTGGCTTCCTATATTAAGTAAGGAACTTTCTTTACCAATTTCTGCCCCAATTGCGAAGGGGAATCCGTCTGAAGAATATCCGTGGTCTTGGTCTATTAATAAGTGGGTAGAAGGAGAGACAGTTACGAAAGAAAATGTACATGACTTAAATGAATTCGCAACGGATTTAGGATCATTTCTAGTAGCATTGCAATCAATCGATGCGAGTAACGGACCAATAGCGGGTGCACATAATTTTTATCGAGGCGGATTGATATCTGTATACGATCAAGAAGCGAGAGTGGCTATCGAAAATAGTAAAGATGTTTTTGATGAGGCATTATTAAAGCATTTTTGGAATTTAGCACTTCGGTCAACGTGGGAGTGCAAACCAGTTTGGGTGCATGGAGATATAGCGCCAGGGAACTTACTCGTTAAAGACGGAAAGCTTAGTGCCGTAATTGATTTTGGGATATTAGGAGTAGGAGATCCTGCTTGTGATGCAGCGATGGCTTGGACATTCTTTGATAAGAATAGTAGAAACATATTTAAAGAAATATTACGTATGGACGAAGAAACGTGGAATAGAGCGAGAGGTTGGGCGCTTTGGAAGGCGTTAATTACATATGATGCGAATAGGGATATTAATGGGAAAGTAGCCGAAGAATCGTATCGTGTAATTCAACTAATTGTTGATGATTTTGAGATGTAATAGAAAAAGCCTATTTTGAATCATATGATCGAAATAGGCTTTTTACATTATTAATCGATACTTAAAGCTTTTTTACCCATTTGATTATAACTGTGCTCAAATCGGGATTTTACCATTGGTTGGTCTTTTTTACCGTCTAATGGGTCATTATAGTAAATGTTACGATCATCTACACCAGTTATGATAATAGTATGTGCATTTCTGTATCCATTTACGGTCTTTCCTTGAGGTGTTTGCCAAGTATGTTCTAGTTGCGGAGCAGTTATTTTGTTCCCTACCCACGCTACAACTGGTTTACCATTACGTACATAGCTTTCTAATACAGAGAAATCCTGTCCTTGACGGTCTATCAAAGGTAACGAAATTTATATCAATATAAACTTGTTTTTCTTGTAATGGTGTCCACTTTAAACCATGATCTGTAGCAATTTTAATCCATCCGGTTTCTGATTCGTCGAATACAGTAACGGTTTGGGCGGGATATTCAGCAATTATACCTGAATGTAGAGAGGATTCAGGATATATAAAATAATTTTGTTTCATAGAAACTTGCTTTAATTGAATTTCTTTATCTTTTGATTGATCTGTGCGAGCAACTAAACTTGCAGCTTCTGCACGGGTAATAGTGTTATCTGGATACCAATGACTACCACCATAACCCGCTGAAATACGAAGAGCAACAAGAAGATTGGCCGACTTTTCACTCCAGTGTCCTTTTAAATCTTGAAATACAGTAGGTAATAGTTCAGTAGATTTTTTATCTAAGTTATATGAATGAGCAAGCATAGAAGCCATAGCAGCTCTCGTTAGCTTTCCAGAAGGATTGAAATCCCCATTACCTACTCCTTTAATAATTCCAGCTTTTTCAACTGCAGCAATATAAGGAGTAGCCCAATGGTCTTGGGAATCCTTAAATGATGGCTTAGCTGAAGCATCTATTTGTAAGTTTAATATTTTTGCCATGATAATTGCGGCAGAAGCTCTATCGATTTCAAGATTAGGTCCAAATGTACCGTCTGGTAAGCCAGATAAGACCTTTTTCTTTACTAAATAATCAACAGACGGCTTTGCCCACCCAATAACATCGGGAAACTGATAGTAGTAATCGTCTTCGTCAAACTCCAACTGCGCATTATTTTTTTGTGTTACAGTTTCACTCACAGCTAAAGAACTAGATGGAGCGATGATAGCACCAAGTAGCAGTGCGCTTGCCATAGTTATTTTTAATGTTTTCAATTGTACATTCTCCTTTTATTTTATGCATGTTAAGTGAATGAAAAAATTAACAAAAGGGAAAAATACGTTACTAATTATCTGTTTTTAATATGTATATGTAACATTCCTAAAGAACATTATATGATAATTTTTGGAGACTGACAATGAAAAAGTAAGATTATTACTTGCATAATTTTCGAGTAATAAGGAGGAATTCAATATAATTATACAGAATATTTAGATAATAGGAGGTGTCGAATTTTGAGTGAAATTGAATTAAAAAGGAATGTAATTAAGACAGGGCGAGAGAAGGGGATTATTCTTCGGTTTATACTCGCTAGTTTAGTTGGGGTGTTTATGTTTTTCGTACCAGTTACGATAAACGGTACTTCGTCAATTATGATTGATCATATCGTATCGTGGATTCGGACTTCAGTTCCTTCTGTAGTACCATATTACGCATTACTTGTAATGATAATTGGTGCGATTTACCCATTTTATACGAAGAAATGGAATGCATCTATTGTAGATATTTGTTTTTCTATTTTAAAAGTAATAGGTGTTGTTTTTGGCGTATTATATTGTTTGAGAGTAGGGCCAGCTTGGTTCTTCGCGCCAGACGTTGGACCGTTTTTGTATGAGAAATTAGTTATATCAGTAAGTTTACTCGTTCCAATCGGCTCGGCTTTTTTAGCGTTATTAGTCGGGTACGGATTGCTTGAGTTTATCGGCACGTTTTGTCGTCCGATTATGAGACCGTTATGGAAAACACCTGGGCGCTCAGCAATCGATGCGGTTGCTTCCTTCGTTGGGAGTTATTCGTTGGCGCTTCTTATTACTAACCGCGTGTACAAAGAAGGGAAGTATACAACGAAAGAAGCCGCGATTATCGCTACAGGTTTTTCTACAGTATCCGCAACATTTATGATCATTATCGCAAAAACATTAGACATTATGAATTTATGGAATGTTTATTTTTGGACTACTCTTGTTGTAACATTCATCGTGACCGCTATCACCGTAAGAATCCCACCTCTTAGTAGAAAACCAGATACATATATTACGAAAGAAGGGTTCCCAGAGCCTGTTTATAAAGAGAAAATGTTAGAGCGAGCTTGGGAAGATGCATTAGAAGTATCGGAATCTGCGCCAAGTATTATGAAAAATATCGCAGTGAATTTAAAAGACGGATTTATTATGACAATGGGAATTTTACCATCCATTATGTCAGTAGGATTAATTGGTATCGTCTTAGCGAAATTCACGCCAATATTTGATTGGATCAGTTATATTTTCTATCCGTTTACATGGCTATTACAATTACCAGAAGCAGAATTAGCTGCTAAAGCGGCATCCGTTGGTATTGCGGAAATGTTTTTACCATCATTATTAGTAGTAAGTGCACCGCTCGTGACAAAGTTTGTTATTGCGGTTGTTTCGGTCTCATCTATATTGTTTTTCTCAGCTTCCATTCCTTGTATATTATCGACAGATATTCCGTTAAAAGTATCGGAACTTATTATTTTATATGTGCAAAGAACGATATTAACGTTGCTAATTATTACGCCGATTGCATACATACTTCTATAACGAATGAACTCGCTTTAAAGAAAAGCGAGTTTTTTACGCTGTTTAATATACTATATATTAATAATACATTATTATTTTGTATGATATAGTTACAAGAGAGGAGGGGTAATAAATGGAAATTAATCATGAAAGAGCAAAATTACGGTTGATGGATAGCAATGATGTCGAAAAAATGTTTTCAATCGTGGAAGGAAATCGAGATATTTGGGCGTATTTAATCTCTAAAATGGATACTGTTCAAGATATGCAGCAATATGTTCAAAAGGCGATAAAAGCTTATGGGGCAGGGAAGGATTTGCCATTTGTTGTTGTGGATCAAAAGACAAATGTAATAGTAGGGAGTACACGCTTATATAACATTTCAGTTGAAGATAAGACGGTGGAATTAGGGAAAACGTGGTATGACCCAAGTGTGCAACGTACGAGTATGAATACAGAATGTAAGTACATGTTATTACAATATGCTTTTGAAAAGTTGCATATGCGGAGAGTACAAATTAAGACGGATGCACGAAATGAAAAAGCACAAAGAGCAATTGAAAGACTCGGCGCAGTAAAAGAGGGTGTACTTAGAAACGAGAGAAAATTACCGAGTGGGCATGTTAGAGATGCAGTTGTATACAGTGTTATTGCAAGTGAATGGCCAGCTGTAAAGGAACGGTTATTAGAAAAATTAGAATCGTATAAAGAAAAACGATAATTCATATTAAGAAAGGTGTATTAATCGTCTAGTTGAAAAATATACCTTTTTTCTTACAAAACAGTTACGTCTTTTATTTACTTTTGTTTCATCATTCCATTATGATAAAAAATTCGTTACAATGTAGTTGTATGGTAATAAACTTATAAATTACATAAAGGTAAAGAAAACCGCAAACGAAAAATGAATTGATAATCCTCAATTTTAAATGAAAACCCTTTAATGAACATATATGACAAGAAAAATTCCTTCTTTTAAACAAATTCAAACAAAATGATTTGATATATACGTTTTTATATAGAAGTATGGATGATGTGCGGAGGCAGTTATAAATGAAAGAAAATAAGAAGAGTAAGAAAAGAAGAATCTTGCAAGTATTCTTGCTTATGATTTGTTCTATTATTTTATATGTAAGTTATGCAGCTTACGATATTTGGAGTTATCGTTTTAAAACAGATGATGGAGTGAAGACAGATGCTGGTATCGTGCTAGGAGCAGCTTCATGGAACGGAAAACCATCTCCTGTATTTAAAGAGAGAATTAATCATGCAATTTCTTTATATAAGAATGGTAATATTAAAAAGATTATTTTCACAGGTGGTACAAAGTTTGAGGCAGAGCTTGAAGAAGCTCGTACTGCTAGAGTGTATGCATTGAAACAAGGAGTAAAAGAAGAGGATATTTTAATTGAAACAAAATCCCTTTTCACAGAGGATAATTTAAAGAATGCAAAGCAAGTTGGAATAGAGAACGGAATACACACATATACGATTGTAAGTGATCCACTTCATATGAAACGTGCGATGAGAATTGCAAAACATATTAAAATTGAAGCGTATGCATCACCAACTCCAACGTCAGCGTATAAAACGTTAGATACAGAGATTCCATTCTTTTTTAAAGAATTGTGCTCGTATATTGGATATGTAACCTCATTGCCATTAAAGGCATTGAAAGGAGATTAATATAAGGAAAGAACCTATCTTTAATAGGGAATTTTCTTATTGTTCAAAAACATTGTATTTTCATCGGAATAGTGAAACAATAAAGAGGTAGCTTCATATAATCATAATGACAAAATGAACGGTTTATGAATCGAACATAAAAGGAGATTATAGTATGGCACTCTCATTTGTTGAAACAGAAGAACAATCTTTAATTATTGAACAAATAAATAAATTGATTCCGAAGTTCATGGAAAGGGAGCATCAACTAAGTGAATTAGGAGTATTTCCGTATGAAAATATTAATAATTTGAAAGATATCGGATATACGAAATTAACGTTACCGAAGGAATTTGGTGGTAGTGCAATTTCTTTATATGACTTCGTTTTATTTCAAGAGAAAATCGCGGAAGGCTGCGGAGCTACTGCATTATCGATTGGCTGGCATCTTGGTATTGTGAAAGAGCTAGCGGAAAATCGCTCTTGGAATGATGAGATGTTCAAATGGTTTTGCGAAGAAGTGCGTAATGGTGCGCTCTTCAACCGGGCAGCAACAGAGCCGAAAACAGGGAGTCCGACGCGTGGTGGTAAACCAGAAACAATAGCGATTCAACAAGGCGAGAAGTGGGTTGTAAATGGAAGGAAAACTTTTACAACGATGGCGCCAATACTTGATTATTTTATTATTTCAGCGAGTATTGAAGGCCGGGAAGAAGTTGGTGAGTTTGTCATTCCGAGAAATACGCTCGGTGTATCCATTGAAGAAACATGGGATAGCGTCGCGATGAGAGGGACTGCTAGTCACGACCTTGTCTTACAAAATGTAGAGATAGAGAACCGCTTTTTTACGGATGTATGGGGCGGGAAAATGAAACAAAAGGGTATTGGCTGGTTGCTACATATACCAGCATGTTATTTAGGAATTGCACAATCAGCAAGAAATTATGCAGTTCAGTTTGCGGTATCATACAAGCCGAACAGTTTAAATCATTCTATAAGTTTATTACCGAATGTTAGAAGATTAGTTGGAGAATTAGAACTTGAGCTTATGCAAGCTCGCGTCTTTTTATATCAAATTGCGAAAAAATACGATGAGGCAGAAGATAAATTATCATTGCAAGCAGAATTAGCAGCAGTGAAATATGCTGTAACGAATGCGGCAATATCTATTGTAGATAAAGCGATGCGCATCGTAGGAGCGAAAAGTTTATCAGAAAAAAATCCGCTTCATCGCTATTATTTAAACGTCAGAGCAGGACTACACAATCCCCCGATGGATGATGCAACACTATCTATGCTGGCGGATGCGGCGTTTCGGTCGTGATGAAGAAATAAAAAGTCTGTTCCGTTCTGGAGCAGACTTTTTATTGTCGGTGAATTGATACTCTATGTTGAGTCATTGATATATTTAGAGTTGTGATAGATATATTCGAAAAATCGTTGATATAATTCCGTGTACTATGTCATTGTTCTATTGTGGCTGTACTTCAAGATTCGTACTACTTTCAGAACCGTCTTGATTATGTGCAAATAATGAATAATCACCTGGTAAAGGATTGGCGATTAGTGAACGTAAAGTGAAGGGTTTACTTTCATTTGGCTGTAACGTGTGTTTTACTAAACGATCTTCTTTGAATTTAATTGAATAGGTAAACTGTTTGTACCAGTATTTTTAATTGTAATATGTAAGTCACCTTGGCCGCTAAAGTCAAAGCCTGTACCTGTGTCACCTTTGAATGTATGTGAATTATTAAATGAAGACGAACGAAATGTTTGGATTTCTTCTTTATTACTTGATGAAAGGGTAATCGTTTCTTTTTCTATACTTGAAGATGAGGAATCTAGTTTTGTATTTTGCTTTGTTAATAAAGTAATCGTGCAAAGTGATGTAATTACAATAAATGAACTAGAGATAAAGAACCGTTTTTTGTAAGAAATATACATTTACATCCTTTTATAATAATGTAAGAATGTATAATTCTAAGAAAAACATAACATATATTGCATTTATTGTTAATTTAAAAAATCTTTCTTTTCATTCTTCTTTTTGTAGTTTTATAGTGGAATGCTATGCTTCTTATTTCGCCTACTGTATAATGAAAAAAAAGCACGAAAAGAGGTTATCTCATGCTAGAGGTTATTGCAACTTGTTTAGAAGATGTAAAGCGAATTGAAAAGGCTGGTGGAAATCGAATTGAACTCATTTCATCATATACAGAAGGTGGTTTAACACCGAGCTATGCTTTTATAAAAAAAGCAGTAGAAGCAGTGAAAATACCAGTTCATGTTATGATTCGTCCGCATGCAAAGTCTTTTACATATACGGAAGAAGAAATTGAAATGATGAAAGAAGATATTATCGTTGCACAGAAGTTGGGTGCAGCAGGCGTTGTATTAGGCGTATTAAATGAACAAAATGAAGTAGATGAAGAGAAATTGACAGAATTATTATCTGTTGTAAATGGCATAAATGTAACGTATCACCGTGCGATAGATGATACAGAAAATCCAGTGGAAGTGATGAAAACTTTAAAGGGATTTCATAAAGTGACTCACGTTTTAACTTCGGGTGGACAGGGAAGTATAGTCGATAATATTCCAGTGCTTACAGAGATGCAAAAGGTAAGTAATGGTCAAATTCAACTTGTTGTCGGAAGCGGAGTAACGAAAGAGAATGTAAAACAATTGCTAGATGAAACTGGGATTTCTCAAGCTCATGTCGGTACAGCGGTAAGAGAAGGGAAATCATGTTTTTCTGAAATTGATTCTAATTTAGTACAAGAATTAGTTCAAATGATAAAGTGAAACTTTAATCAGTGGGGGGGCATCCCCCACTGATTATTAGTTGAACCAATCGGGCTTTTACGAGCAGTTGATCCCCACCTAGCTTCTTTGTTTTCGCTGAATTTTGAGGTGGGGTCTTACTGCCCGTTAATGCGGGATAAAATAAACACTTAAGAAAGAGGAGAAACGATGAAGGAAAATACGAAGAAAGAATTATTCTCATGGGCTAAAACGATAGGATTTACCCTTGTATTAATCGCTATTATTCGCGGTGTTTTATTTACACCGTCATTAGTACAAGGTGAGTCGATGATGCCAACTTTAGAAAATAATGAGCGAGTTCTCGTTAATAAGATTGGTTATAATATAAACGGATTAGACCGTTTTGACGTTATCGTCTTCCACGGAAAAGAAGGATACGATTTAGTAAAACGAGTAATTGGTTTGCCAGGCGATACAGTTGAGTATAAAAACGATGTTTTATATGTAAACGGAAAAGCGATGGAAGAACCATATTTAAAAGAATTTAAAGAAAAGGCGTCTGGTCGTGTATTAACTCCTGATTTCACGTTAGAACAAATCACAGGAAAAACGAAAGTGCCCGAAGGCCAAGTGTTTGTTTTAGGAGATAATCGTGAAGTGTCTAAAGACGGTCGTATGTTTGGATTTATTTCAGAAGATGAAATCGTTGGAAAAGGACAAGCTGTTTTCTGGCCGCTGAAACAAGTGAGAGCGTTATAAAGTAAAGCAAAAGTATGGGAGAAATATTCTTCCATACTTTTTTGTTTGCGAAAAATATATTGATAGAATTGAAAGAATATTTTATAATTTTAAATTATAGGTTTGTTTCGAAAAATGGAATTGTAGTTCCGAAATTCGGAACGAAAAGGAGATAGGATGAGTATAAATAAAACGGCAGTTAAGACAATGGATATTTTAGAGTTGTTTTATGAGCATGAGGAGCTAAGTTTGACAGAGATGGTTCAGCTTACGAACATGCCGAAAACATCTGTTTATCGTTTAATTGGTTCGTTAGAAGAAATGGACTTTTTACAAAAAACAGAAAAGGGCAAGTATCGTCTCGGAGTCGTTTTTTTACGATTTGGCCAACTTGTTTCACAAAGGTTATCCGTAAGAAATATTGCGATTCCTTATATGAAAGAGCTTAGGGATAGTTTGGGGCAAGCAGTAAATTTAATTATTCAAGATGGTAATGACGCAATTTACGTTGAGAAGATGGAAGGAGTTCAGCCAGTACGTGTTTATACAGCGGTTGGAAGAAGAGCACCGCTTTATGCGGGTGCATGTCCGAGAATTTTACTATCGTATTTTTCTGAGGAAGAGAAAAGAAAGTACGTAGAAGAAACGGATTTAAAGCAGTTTGCAGATGGAACGATTGTGAATAAGGAGCATTTACTAGAAGTGTTACATATGGCAAAACAAGCTGGATATACAATTAGTTATTCTGAACTTGAAAATCATACAGCGGCTATAGCAGCTCCAATTTTTGCAAGTGATGGAACGGTTGTAGCAGGCATTAGTATTTCGGGATTGGCAATTGAGTATAGCGAAAGTAACATTGCGTATTTTACTGCCAAAGTGAAAGAAACAGCGAACCGCATTTCGAAAGAACTCGGCTTTTTGACATAGAAAGAGGGAGTGGGATGAAATTTTCTGCGTTAGGGGATCAAGCAATTATTGTTACATTTGGTGAAGAAATTGGGATGGATATATACGAAAAAGTACAACGATTATTTCAAGCATTGAGTCGGCATCCGTTTGCAGGAATGGTTGAATGCGTTCCGTCGTTTACTTCATTAGCGGTTTATTACAATTTGTACGAAGTATGGAAGGAAAATGATAGAAATATAAGACCATATGATTACGTTTGTCAGTATATACGGGAGCTGTCTGATTCTTATAAAGAAGAAGTGAACCGAGATGTGAAACATATTTCTATGCCAGTGTGTTACGGGGGAGAATATGGACCTGATTTAGAAGAAGTTGCGCATTATCAAGGATTACAAGTAGAGGATGTTATTCGAATACATAGTGAAACAACATATTTCGTGTATATGTTAGGCTTTACGCCTGGCTTCCCTTATTTAGGGGGATTATCAAAAGAACTAGAAACACCTAGAAAAGAAACACCACGGTTACAAATCGCTCCTGGTTCAGTAGGGATTGGCGGAAATCAAACGGGTATTTATCCGCTCGAAACACCAGGAGGCTGGAATATTATCGGCCGAACGCCTATTTCTCTATTTAATCCAAAAGAAGAAACACCAACATATATTCAAAGTGGTATGTATTTACGATTTATACCAATAACAAAGGAAGAGTACGTATCGCTTGAGGGGGCTAAAGAATGGATGTAGAGATTTTGCATGCAGGAATGTTTACAACAGTCCAAGATTTAGGACGATCTCATTATCAACAATACGGTGTACCTGTTGGCGGGGCTATGGATAAAAATGCACTTAGGCTAATCAATATGTTAGTCGGTAATGAAGAGAATGAAGCGGGACTCGAAATGACGATCATGGGACCGAAATTGTTAATAAAGAAAACGACATTGCTCGCGATTGGCGGTGCAGATATGGAACCGTTATTAAATGGAGAGCGAATTCCGTTATGGCGCCCTATATTAGCTGAAGAAGGAAGCATGCTTTGCCTCGGAAAAGCGAAAAGCGGTTGCAGAGCATATGTGACTTTTGCGGGCGGTATAAATATTGATCGTACGATGGGAAGTAAAAGTACTTACATACGTGCTGCTCTTGGCGGTATTGAAGGGAGAATGCTGAAAAAAGGAGATTATTTTCAAATTGGTACAGGGGCAGAAGTTGCTAGTCGTTTCATTCAAAACTTACAAGAAGAAGAGCGTATAAAAACGAAGTGGGCAATTTGCAACGATGCTTTACCAAAATATAAGAAGCATCCTATTCTTCGCGTCATAACAGACTTTGAATATGATCAATTTACAGAAGAAAGTATAAAGTCGTTTTTTTCGAAAGAGTATAAAGTATCCAATTATGCTGATCGCATGGGATATAGGCTTGACGGAGATGTTTTAAATAGAGTGGAAGAGATAGAAATTTTATCGAGTCCCGTTACATTCGGAACAATTCAAGTACCGAATGGTGGACAGCCTATTATATTAATGGCGGATAGACAAACGACAGGTGGTTATCCGAGAATTGGAAATGTAGTTTCAGTAGATTTACCTCTTCTAGCGCAGCTGAAACCAGGAGACTATGTAACTTTTGAAAAAATAACTATGGAAGAAGCTGCGCAATTATATATAAAGCAGGAAACAAGTATGAGCCTATTAAAGAAATTCATCGCTTTACGAAGCTGAGATTAGGAGGAAAACATCGTGACTACAATCGATTTAAACTGTGATTTAGGAGAAAGTTTTGGAGCCTATAAAATGGGGAATGATGATGAAATTCTGCCGTTCGTTTCCTCTATAAACGTTGCTTGTGGTTTTCATGCTGGTGATCCGTCCGTTATGAGGCAAACGGTTGAAAAAGCTCTGCAGCAAAACGTAGCAATAGGCGCACACCCTGGATTTCCCGATTTAATTGGATTTGGAAGAAGGAACATGCATGTTTCAGCAAGTGAAGTATACGATTATGTTTTATATCAAATTGGTGCATTAGACGGATTTGTTAAAGCTGCTGGGGGGAAAATGCAACATGTAAAACCGCACGGTGCCTTATATAATATGGCGGCAACTGATTCGGAAATTGCAGATGCAATCGCAAAGGCAATTTGTCATATTAACCCTGGATTATTACTTTACGGATTAGCAAATAGTGAGGCTTTTATAAGGGCAGCAGAAAAATATAATATAACTCTCGTACAAGAAGCTTTTGCTGATCGCACGTATAAGCGGGATGGAACTTTAACGAGTCGTACTGAAGAAAATGCGCTTATAAAAAATGAGGATGAAGCGATAAAACAAGTGCTTCAAATGGTAAAGGAAGGGTATGTAGAAGCTGTTAATGGAGGAAAAGTAGCAGTTCAGGCGCAAACGATATGTTTACACGGTGATGGGGAGAAAGCAGTCCAATTTGCGGAGAGAATATACAGAACATTCGAACTTAATGGTGTTTCTATTTGTGCACCGAAATAAAAAATGGGGGAAGTGCTGGAATGATTAAATTAATCGGGATACTACTTGTTGCAGTTGGGTTTTTATTTAGATTAAATACACTGTTAGTAGTAATGGTTGCAGGTATTGTTACTGGTATGGTTTCAGGCTTAAGTTTTTATGATGTAATCAGCATGTTCGGTAAATTTTTCATAGAAAACAGATATATGTCTATGCCAATCATATTAACTTTACCGGTAATCGGAATTTTAGAGCGTTATGGTTTAAAAGAAAGAGCAGAGGCACTTATAACGAAATCAAAGGGCGCAACAACTGGAAGAGTATTAATGTCATATTTTACGATAAGAGAATCATCAGCAGCACTAGGTCTTAATATTGGTGGTCATGCACAAACGGTAAGACCACTCGTTGCCCCGATGGCAGAAGGAGCTGCACAAGGAAGATACGGTAAACTCCCTGAAAAATTGAGAGAAAAGATTAAAGCAAACGCGGCAGCTGCGGAAAACACAGCTTGGTTTTTCGGAGAAGATATTTTTATCGCAACTGGTGCCATTTTATTAATGAAAGGGTTCTTCGATTCAGTAGGTATGCATGTCGGTGTATGGGATATGGCACTTTGGGGTATTCCAACTGCAATATCTGCCCTTATTGTAAGCTGGATTAGATTTAGAAGGTTTGATAAGTATATAGAGAAAACGATGAAGGCAGAAGAAAAAGAAGAGAAGGAGGCTATATAAGATGAACATCATAACAATGGATACAATTTATTATGTATTAGGTATAATCGTTGCCTTTATCGCTGTTCGTATTGCATTTGATCGTGAACATCCAAATCGATTTGGTTCTAGCTTATTTTGGGCGTTATTTGCAGTTACATTTTTATTCGGAAATGTAATCCCTTCGTTTTACGTTGGTTGTATTGTGCTCGCTATGGTCGTTTTAGCTTCATTGAATAAAGTAACAAAATCCGAGGAGAAAGAAGTACCAGTACAAGAACGTGTGAAACATGCTGAGAAATTAAAAAATAAAATTTTTATGCCTGCAATATTAATACCTATTTTTACAATTATCGGAACGTTAACGTTAGGGAAAATCAAATGGGGAAATGTTGCACTGGTTGATCCAGATAAAGTAACATTAGTTGCATTAGCGTTAGGAGCATTACTCGCATTCGTTGCGGCGATGCGTATTACAAAAGCGAAAATAACAACGCCTGTCCAAGAAGGAAGCAGATTACTACAGGCTGTCGGCTGGGCTGTTATTTTACCACAAATGTTAGCAGCGCTTGGCGGTATTTTCGCGAAGTCTGGCGTAGGACAAGTCGTTTCTGATTTAGTAGGACAAGTGTTACCGACAGAGTACCCGTTCGTTGCTGTTATGGCGTATTGTTTAGGAATGATGCTGTTTACAGTCGTAATGGGGAATGCATTCGCCGCGTTTGCAGTAATCACTGGCGGAATCGGCTTACCTCTAATTGTACAAATGCACGGCGGGAACCCAGCAATTATGGCAGCGCTCGGTATGTTTGCTGGATATTGCGGAACGCTCATTACGCCAATGGCGGCAAACTTTAATATTGTTCCGGCAATGCTTTTAGAATTGAAAGATAAGAACGCTGTTATTAAGGCACAAATACCAATTGCTCTTTCCATTTTCATTATTAATATGTTTATCATGTACGGTCTTGTATATCGTTTCTAATTAGGAGAGTGAAACTATGAAAACAGTATTATTAACAGGATTTGATCCGTTCGGCGGAGAAAGTATCAACCCAGCTTGGGAAGTCGTAAAAAGTTTACATGAAAAAACAATTGGAGAATACAAGATTATAAGTAAACAAGTTCCAACTGTATTTCATAAATCAATAAGCGTATTAAAAGAGTATATAGAAGAGCTAAAGCCTGAAATGATTATATGCATTGGACAAGCTGGGGGCAGACCAGATATTACGATAGAGCGTGTAGCAATTAACGTTGATGATGCAAGAATTGCTGATAATGAAGGAAATCAGCCGGTGGATATGCCGGTTATAGAAGAAGGACCTATTGCGTATTGGTCTACACTTCCGATGAAAGCAATTGTGAAGAAACTTCGTGAAGAAGGTATACCAGCTTCCGTTTCACAAACTGCAGGTACATTCGTTTGTAATCATTTATTTTATGGACTCATGCATGAACTAGAGAAACATGATAAGAAAATAAAAGGTGGATTTGTTCATATTCCGTTCTTACCAGAACAAGCGAGTAACTATCCAGGGCAACCGAGTATGTCACTTTCTACTATTAGTAAAGGGGTAGAATTGGCGATTGAGGTAACGACGGAAGTTGAAGTAGATATTGTAGAGTGCGGGGGTACGACGCATTAAGTAAAATGAATTGTACAACACCTCCTGTATGAATTAAGCTGGAGTGAAATATCCTAGGAAGATTAGCAGGACAAATGAAGAACTGTTACAGCTTATACAGAGTTTAGATCCTATCTTAAAAAGAAGAATCATATATCTATTAGATGTTATTAATGTTGATCAAGTATTTCAAACCTATGAAGATGCAGTATTACGTAGATTAGAAGAAAAGCAAGTAGTGGTTCAACTAACTGAGGTTTAAACATAGGCGTAATATGTTTTTCACATATATCCCTTTAGTAATCTTTATTTTATTTGTATATATAGCAATGAGAAAACTCCAGCTCATCAGTATTTTAAACCATGAATGAGTTGGAGTTTTGGTCTTTTATTCGCAAATTTCCCGTTCATCGAGTAAATCGATGACGCAGTCTTTATGTTTAAGAAGCTCCTCTTTAGATAAATAGTCAGCTCTCTTACCGAGTTGCATTAGTCTATTAGGTATGTTTTGTTTTCCTAGAAATATCATTGCTCCAGCACACATTATATTGCGTTTGTTTGGAGATTACTATGGTTATAGAAAAAAAGAGTAACCCGTTTGGCTACTCTTCACATAGAAACTTGTATTTGTTCATTTCAATAAGAGACCGTTATTGGAGTCCCTTCATGAAATTTTGGATTTTTGATGATAATGCAAACAGCAGGATGCTAACTAAAATGGAGATAGCACCAATAACACCAAAGTAAATTGCTTCTGTTGCAGGATTATACAGTTTAACAACTTGGGCATTTATTGCTTGCGCAGACGCAGTTGATAAGAACCATAAGCTCATGGTTTGCGAAGAGAAAGCAGCTGGAGCCAGCTTCGTCGTTATTGATAACCCTGAAGGAGATAAACAAACTTCTCCAATTACAATTAAAAAGAAGCTAAGAACTAACCACATAGGATTCACTAAAGAGTGAGTACCGTTGATTAAAGCCGGAATAATCATAACTAAGAATGATAAACCTGCAAATAGCAATCCAATAGCGAATTTTTTTGCCGTTGAAGGCTGCTTCTTGCCTAACTTTATCCAAACCCATGCAAAAATCGGGGCAAGCGTTACGATAAAGATTGGACTTAATGATTGGAACCAAGCGGAATGCAATGTAATTCCATTGAACTGTAATTGAGTTCGTTGATCCGCGTATGTCGCTAAGATAATAGCACCTTGTTCTTGTATAGACCAAAATATTGTAGCTGCAATAAAGAGTGGTATATACGCAAGAAGGCGAGATTGCTCTATTTTTGTTGTTTTAGGACTACGATACATATAAATGAAATAATAGGCTGGAATAACAATCCCTAAGATACTAATCAGGAATGTAAAACGATTTATAGTTAACAACCCAGTTGGAATTGTAACCACACCTAGCAATGTTAATACAACCAGACCAACACTGAAATACTTAATAGTCTTTTTTCTTTCCGAATCTGATAATGGATTAGGTACTTGCGTACCGACTAGACCAAGGTTTTTCTGTTTTGTTCCAACAAATACCCCTAACCCAATTGCCATACCAATTGCCGCAACTCCAAAACCAAGGTGGAAATTATATTGCTGACCTAATGTTCCGACAACTAAAGGTGCAAGTAAGGCACCTAAGTTAATACCCATGTAGAATATACTGAACCCGGAGTCACGACGCGCATCTGTTTTACTGTATAAACTTCCTACGATGTTCGATATGTTAGGCTTTAACAACCCTGTTCCTAGAATTAAGAAGACCATAGAGATAAATAACGCACTTTTACTACCCGGTAAAGCTAAAATAAGATGGCCAATCATAATTAAAAAGCCACCAAAGAATACGGTTTTACTTGGACCAAATAAACGATCCGATATCCATCCACCGATAATACTAGACATGAACAGTAAGGAACCGTAAATTGCCATTATAGAGGTTGCGGTAGATTGATCAATTCCTAATCCGCCTTTTGCGACCGAATAGTACATATAATACAGCAAAATAGCTCTCATTCCGTAATGAGAAAACCTTTCCCAAAACTCAGTGAAGAATAAAGTGAATAATCCTTTTGGATGCCCAAAAAATCCTGTTTGAGGAATACTTTGAACAAGTTCGTTTTTTTCTTTCATAATGTTAATATTTCCCCTTATTAATTTTTGATATTATACAAGTATAACTTAAGGGGCTCCCAGTAGTCCATAACTATCTAAGCTCATCGATGAAGAAAAGCAGCCTTCTGGCTACTTTCTAAATGAATTGAAAAAATCGTCATTTGCACATTAGACACACCTTTTACTGAATCTACCTCTAAACATTCCAAAATTGATGGTGAGAGTGCTTTAGCTACTAAGAATGCTACGCCGTTACAAACAAGTGTATATTGTTGACTTAATGGTATATGAGGCGGAATAACGTATGTATCTGGAACACTCAGTAATCTTAAGCATTCTCCATAACATAATCAGTTGTGAATTTATAAGATAAACAATTATTCTTAAAGCTGGTTTGAATTTTCGAAAGGTTTTATGCCAGTTTGGGGAATTAAAATTAAATAACTTTATTTTAATTGAACAGTAGTTATCTTGGAAACTTTAATTACGCCCAAAAAGTTTGATTTTAGTTAATGCAACGTAGTAAGTAAAATGAATTGTACAACACCGTCTGTAAACAACTGGTATAATATAGTATAGGAAAATACATAGAGGTGATTTTTGTGCAATTTGAAGAAGTACGTTCAATTTTAGAACAAGCAAAGAAAATTACAGTATTAACAGGTGCTGGTGCAAGCACAGAAAGTGGAATCCCTGATTTTCGTTCAGCAAATGGATTGTATGCTGATGCAAATGTAGAGATGTACTTGTCGAGAGGTTATTATAATAGAAATCCGAAAGAATTTTGGAAGCATTATAAAGAAATCTTTCAAATAAATACGTTTCATCAATATAAACCAAATCGTGGGCATCGCTTTTTAGCGGAACTAGAGGAACAAGGAAAAGATATAACGATTTTAACGCAAAATATTGATGGTTTGCATCAAGTAGGTGGTAGTAAACATGTAATTGATTTACATGGAACACTTCAAACTGCACATTGCCCGAAGTGTAAAACGGGGTATGATTTACAATATATGATTGATCATGAAGTGCCGCGCTGCGGGAAGTGTAATTTCATACTAAATCCAGATGTTGTTTTATACGGAGATACGTTACCTCAATATCAAAATGCGATCAAACGTTTATATGAAACAGATGTACTTCTCGTAATGGGAACATCACTCAAAGTACAGCCTGTCGCTTCATTCCCAGAGATCGCAAAGAGGGAAGTAGGCGCAACAACGATTTTAGTAAATGAAGAGTTAACAGGGCAAGAATATAATTTTGATTTTGTTTTTCAAAATAAGATCGGCGAATTTGCCCAAGGGTTATCTTCGATTAAATAAGTTTTTGTTTTCGTAAAGAAACTGAGGTGAATGATGTCCACCTCAGTTTTTTGTATGCATTATATTCATGTTATTACGTACTAAGGGGAATGGTAATAAATAGGGTGTAAAATACAAAAACTGAAAATTAAATCTTTTATTTCTTTTGTAACTAATATAAAATTCTATATATACCATATAAATAAATTTAATACATAATGATTTTTGCGCAGAAATGTTAATAGAATGAAGCGAGGGAGCAAAATGAGACAGAAAAAGGAGAAGCAGAAACAGTCGAAAAAGAAAAAGACTCATATTCCGTTTCGGTTAAATGTACTATTTTTTATCGTTTTTCTTTTATTTTCAACTATTATTATTCAATTAGGTAAAGTACAAATTATTGATGGAGAAACGTATCGAAATGAAGTGAATAAAAAGGAAGATGTAACGGTGAGTACTCCAGTTCCGAGAGGGAAGATGTTTGACCGGGAAGGAAAAGTTATTGTAAATAATAAACCGTTACGAACAGTTACATATACGAAGATGAAAGGAGTGGACTCAAAAGAGGTTTTAATAGTGGCAAGAAATTTAGCAAAGCTAATTGAAATGCCACAAGAAGATATGGACAAGTTAACAGAGACAGATAAAAAAGATTTTTGGATGCAGTTAAACGAAAAACGTGCAGCAACAAAAGTAACGAAAGAAGATGAGAGTAAATTTAGGAAGCAGGAAATAGAAGGAAAAGAATTAGATAAAAAAGTAGAAGAGTTGAGACGAGAAAGAATTACACAAGAAGAACTAAACGAGCTATCGAAAGAGGATATAGAAGTACTAGCAATTAAAAGCAAAATGAATGCGGGATATAAAATGACGCCACAAATCGTCAAAAAAGATGTAAGTCAAAATGAATATGCGGTAGTGAGTGAAAGATTATCGATCTTGCCAGGCGTAGATACGACTGTGGATTGGGAGCGCGAATACCCAAATGACAAAATACTACGTTCTGTACTTGGTAGTGTTTCGAGTGAAAATGAAGGGTTACCAAGGGAACAATTAGACTACTATTTAGTACGAGATTATAACCGAAATGACCGTATTGGTAAGAGTTACATCGAAAAACAATACGAAGATGTATTACATGGAACGAAAGAACAGTCTAAAAATATTACTGATAGAGCTGGAAATATTATTCGGACTGAAAAAGTGACACAAGGAAAAAGTGGAAATAATTTAATGTTAACAGTTGATATGGATTTACAGAAAAAGGTGGAGGAAAGTCTTGAAAGGAATTTAAGAGCATTCCATTCTTCTGAACCGATGATGGATCGTGCATTCGTCGTTATGATGAATCCGAAAAATGGTCAAATTCTATCATTAGCAGGAAAGAAAATTGTAAATAAAGACGGCGGGATGCAAATAGAAGACTACGCTTTAGGAACGATGATAAGTTCTTACGAGTTAGGATCAACTGTGAAAGGAGCTACGGTATTAGCTGGATATCAAACAGAAGCGATTAAGCCATATACGCATTTTTTCGATGCACCAATGTACTTTAAAGGAAGTTCGAAGCCGAAGAAATCGTGGAAAGACTTTGGAGATATTGATGATTTAAGAGCATTGCAAGTTTCATCCAATGTCTACATGTTTAATACGGCGTTAAAGATTGCGGGGATTGATTATGTACCAAACAATCCGTTAGATATTAAACGAGAAGCGTTTAATAAAATGCGTTATTATTTTAGACAATTTGGTTTAGGTGTGCCAACTGGTATTGACTTGCCAAATGAATCGATTGGTCAAATGGGTAGAACCGATAATATACCTGGTTTTTTACTTGATTATGCCATTGGACAATATGATACATATACGCCGCTGCAGCTTGCTCAATATATTTCAACGATTGCAAATGGCGGTTACCGAATGAAACCACAAATTGTACAAGAAATTAGAGAGCAACCAAATAGACCAGAGGAAGTCGGGAAAGTTATGCAATCGATGGAACCAGTCGTGTTAAATCGAGTGGATATGGACCTTTCATATATAAATCATGTGAAAGAAGGATTTAGAAGGGTTTTCCAAGAGGTAGATGGGACCGGTGCTGGAACTTTTAAAGGATTACCTTATAAACCGGCTGGAAAAACAGGAACAGCAGAGACAGTGTACGGTGGAGAAAGTGATATTGGAAGAGATGAAAACAACTATCGAAAAAAATGTTATAATTTAACTCTCGCCGGGTATGCGCCATATGACGCTGATCCGGAAGTCGCTTTTTCTGTTGTTGTGCCATGGGTGAATAATGATAAATCAGGTATTAATTCTACAATTGGTAAAGAGATTTTGGATGCATATTTTGATTTAAAAGCGCAGAGATCGGGTGTAAGTCTAGTCCCAGTAGCACAACAGCCGAGTACGGCACAGTAAAATAAAATTCAAATTGTAGTATATCACTGCGCAAATGAACAGGTGCAGTGATATATTTTTGAGTTGAAAAGTGTTTTGATAAGGTGGGAATAGATATGAAAGAGGAGATTAAGAGAGGTTGGGGGAAATACATACTATTTATATTTGTCATGGTAGTAACGTACCAGTCTTTTACTTTATGTAAGGTGGAAGGAAAATCGATGCAGCCGACTTTACATGAAGAAGACTACGTATTTGTAAATAAAGCTGCTGTACATTTTTCTAGCTTACAGCACGGAGAAATTGTCATTATTAAGGAAGAGGATGAGTCGAAATATTATGTGAAACGCGTAATAGGACTTCCTGGTGACATAATTAACATAACGAATGGAACTGTATACGTAAATGACAAAAAGCAAGATGAACCTTATATAAATAAAGATTTATATAATAATACACAAGTGTTTTACAACTTTCAAAAGACAAGAATTCCGCCAAATAAGTTATTTGTAATGGGAGACAATCGTGAACAAAGTAAGGATAGTCGAAATGGTTTAGGGTATATTGAAGAAGATAACGTTATTGGCAAGGTGGAATTTGTGTATTATCCTTTTTCAGAAATGAAAATGATAGACTAGTTTAGTATTTTTATTTTATTTTCCTCAAAAACAATCAATGAATTAATATGTAAAACATCTCGTTTCACAATAGGAAAAGATGAGTTAAAATACTAAGGAAAAGCCAAATCCTTTAATGGGATTTGGCTTTTTGTAGGGAATGCTAATTCAAGGTTTACTCTTCATAATATGCTTTAATAACAAAGCGGTGTTGCTTCACAGCGAAATATCCTTTTTGCAAGATAATTTCATGTATACGATACAATTCCTCGGTATAGCTGTCTACTGTGAAATCAGGAATTTGCCACGGAATTGCTTTTAAGTAATAGACAACAGCACCGATATCATAAAAACGTTGAAGAGGGAACTCTTCCTTCGCTTCTAAAATAGTAAATCCATTCCCCTTTAGTTCATTACATGCCATTTTGAGTGACCAACTTGAAAATTCGCTATTCAGCGGTGTGCCAAACTGTTCATTAAGTTCCGCACAATCAAGACCACCGACTTGTTGGGTAAGAAATGTTCCATTAGTGGAAAGAATTCTTTTCACTTCAGAAGCAGAATAGGATTCATGTTGATTCACAATTAAATCGAACTGACCATCTTGAAATGGTAAAGCAGTATCATCGGTCACTTCTACAACTGTAATTCCTAAAGGCTCTAATTTCTTTCGTGCAATTGGTACGTTCGGAGCATAGCCTTCAGTAGCGTAAATAGTTGGCGGGAACGGTTGTAACATAGATAAAAACTCTCCGCCGCCAGTACCCATATCTAGCATTGATTTTGCACGTTGCATAAGCTGGAAGGCTGCACTACCGTACGACCATGATAAAGGCTCGCTATTCATACGGCCAGTTTCTGAAATGAAAGAAAAATCCCAGCCACTAAAGTTTGCATTTGCACTTTCTAATAGTGCCAAAAATAATGGATCACGTTTCATATTATGTCCTCCTATTTCGTTAATGAATGATATAGTAAGAAAAGAGAAATGGAGGACCTCTTATTAAAATAAAGCGGTTTTACGTTTCGTGTTCAAATAAATTCATACAAATTCGCTCCTTGCGAGAATGGTTATTTATATATTCGGGATAATCAAGAGGAAATCCTTTGAAATTATAAGGGAAGGCAGTTGTTTAATGAAAAATTGGATGGAGTTTACAGACAAAGAGTATGACCAAATATGGGATAGGATATATAGTGAACTTGAGTTTTCACCAAGTGTTTCTATATTCCCATCATTTAAGGTGCCAAGTCCTTTTGTGACATATGATATTTCTCATTACTTCGGAGAATCGGTAGATTTAAATGTATATGACGATCTGGAAGAAAAAGCATTACTAGTTTTTAAAGAGAATACAGTATCGGATGAATATATAATGGCACTTGATTGGCAACATGAATGTTACTGGGTAAATCCACATTTAAAGTTCGATAGAAATGAATTTGATGAGTGGACAATCCCGATTTTTCCAAATGGAGATTACTATTTTTTTATTCAGAAGGACTATAAGTGGGGCTATTTAGGTCACCCTTGGGAGAAGAGTATAACGATATTTGGAAAAGAATTAATAGAGAGCTTTGAACAAAGTAAACCAGAAATGTTTCAAAATATTTTAAGGCAGGGATAATGTTTTAAAGAGAAAAAACGCTTATACCTCATCTTTGAAGCATAAGCGTTTTTGTTTAAAATACTTAAAAACAAAAATCTGTTGGTAAAGTACCATTTTTTATCATCGTTCTTAATCCATGTTTCATAATCCAAGGATTAACAGGAAGTTTGTTATCGCGTAATTGTTGTAACCATTGAAAAACGAGTTCTTTATCTTCTTTTGTAATATCGTTAATATGATTGGCTACTGATTTTTGGACATATTTAGAAGGGTCATTCATTAATGGCTCAAGAAGCTTTAAATTATTTCTAAAGTCACCTTTCAGAGCTCCTATTTTTTTTGCCCAAGGAAGTCTTGGTCTTGTACCTTCGGAAACTAATCTCCTAATGTGGCTGTTTTCGTCATGAATCCACTGTTGTAGTATGTCCAGTGTATCTTCATGATATTTTTCAAGAAAAGGCCGAATTGCATATTCAGCAGTATTCCTTTTCGTTATTTCATACATGGCGTTGAAAGAGGATTCAAAATCGTTAAGCCCATATTTTTCGACGTATTTTGCAATAGGCATGTACATATAACCATTTGTAAATGTGCCTACTTCTGTTGTGTTTTCTGGCCCCAATGTTTTCAGTAATATATGTATTGTTTCATTAAAATCTTTTTGTAATGCATAGTGTAATTCATCTGCTATTACCTCTATACGTTGTTTCAACTCTAAATTTTCAACTTTACTCGTTACAGAATCTACAAAGTTTTTCTTAGAGAAATTAGGATCATGTTTAGAAATAGAATCAGCCATTTTTTCTGCTAATTCTTTGTTGAATAAAAATTTTAACGGAACATATTTACCCATTTTTTCACCCCATTGGTCAGATAAAAACAATGTTTATTTTTTAATCGACAATCCATACACCAAAGTCTCACTAGGAGTCGTAATACTAAAACCTATCGTTTTATAATCAAGTTTCACAGTATCACCAGTGTAATCTGTCGTGAATGAATCCATTTGTACGATAAGATGTGCATCTTCATATACAACATCATCCGCATTATATGTATCCCAAATTAAATCGACATCAACGAAAATGCTACAAGAGTTCGTCATCGTCCCTCTAATGCGAATAATCTTTTTGTCTTCACGTTCTAATCTATGTATAGCAGCTTTTGCTTCATTAGTAATACGAATGTTCATGTAATCCCAACCTTTATGTATATTTCCTCTATTATCGCAAAAACAGTGGCAATAGGGAAGGGAGATGAATTGCAATAAAAAACGAGCAAACAAATTTGTTTGCTCGTTTTATTTTATTTTATTTTAGTTCACATTTATCAAGTGGAATTACTTTCGTTTTCTTAGTAAATTTATATCCTAACCACAGTACTAAGAAGAGTGGTAAACCGATGTAAGAAACGAGTACACCGTTCCAATCGATAGATGCTCCCATAAATGCTCCGTAGTTTTGTCCTAAAATAACGATAACACAAAGTGTAAATGCAAAGATTGGACCGAACGGGAACCATTTTGCTCTATACGGTAAATCTTTTAAATCTTTCCCTTGTGCAACATAAGCTTTTCGGAAACGGTAATGACTAATAGCAATTCCTACCCAAGCAATAAATCCTGACATCCCAGAAGCATTTAATAACCAAATGTATACAACACCGTCACCGTATAAAGAAGCGATGAAAGCAACGCTACCAACAACTGATGTTGCGATTAATGCGTTAACAGGTACACCACGGCTATCTAATTTGCCTAAGAACTTTGGTGCTTTTCCTTGACGAGCTAAATCCCAAAGCATACGAGTTGATGCATACATTCCAGAGTTACCAGCAGAAAGTACTGCAGTTAAAATAACAGCGTTCATAACAGAAGCAGCGAAGGCAACGCCCGCTTTTTCAAATACTAGTGTAAATGGACTTACTGTTACATCACTTGCTGCAAGGCTATCAGTCGTATAAGGAATTAATAAACCGATAACGAGAATTGCTAAAATATAGAATAATATAATGCGCCAAAAGATAGAACGAATTGCTTTTGGAATATTGCGTTCTGGATCAGCAGTTTCACCAGCAGCCACTCCTAATAATTCAGTTCCTTGGAATGAGAAACCAGCAGCCATAAATACACCGATAATTGCCATGATACCGCCATTAAATGGTGCATCTGCAACAGTGAAGTTTTTAAAACCGACAGCTTCGCCGCCCATAATTCCAAAGATCATCATAAAGCCGACAATTAAAAAGATAATAATAGTAACTACTTTAATAAGTGCGAACCAATATTCAGATTCACCAAAACCTTTAACAGATAAATAGTTTAAGAGAAAAATAATAGCTAAGCAAAGTCCACTCCAAATAAGAGAAGGGGTATCTGGGAACCAAAATTTCATAATTAATGTTACCGCTGCGAGTTCCGCCGCTATCGTAATCGCCCAGTTATACCAATAGTTCCATCCAAGTGCAAAGCCAAGTGATGGATCAACAAATTTTGTTGCATACGTACTAAAAGATCCAGTAACAGGCATGTAAGCTGCGAGTTCTGCTAAGCTTGTCATTAAAAAATAAACCATAATTCCAATTGCGGCATATGCGACTAATGCACCGCCAGGACCAGCTGAATGGATAACACCACCACTGGCAAGAAATAATCCGGTACCGATTGTACCACCGAGAGAAATCATCGTAAGGTGACGAGATTTTAATCCGCGTTTTAATTCACCTTGTCCTTGTGTAGTTTGCTTTTTAGAGGTAGCTTGATTCGTTGCGCTATTCATGTTCAACACTCCTTTTCTAGTAAGATAGGAAGGAGCGGGGGAGAAAAATACAAAAAACCGCCAAAAGAATTAGGCGGAACGTTTCACAAATAACCACCCCCATCATACCCTTCCGTTAAGATAGCACCCCACGTCTACACGGTAATTTTGTAAACGTGACAGTTCTGTTCCTTTCGGAGACAGCCCCAGCTCATATTTCCAGAGATGAAATATAAACTTCGGCAACTTTTCCTTTCAAACAGAGTCGGTGACATTCTCTGTGTCTCGGCCGTTCTACTCTTAAAAGTTGCAACCTCTACCTCATCGGATTGATGAGGATTTATTCATTGCTATGATTTTTAATATATGGCAATTGTAATGATTTTCTGAATATATTGCAAGGAATTTTGTTAGGAAAAGTCAAAAAATATCGGTTATTGTATAGGAAACGCTTGCAAAACTCCACCCGAACCTACTGTTATGTAGCAATAAGCAAAGAAAAAATTGTTATACAAATGTTTCGCAAAAAATAATGAAAAACCCTTTAAAATTAAAAGAAAATTCAGAAAATATAATTCGACATAACTATCAAAAGAGGATTATTCCTTACATTTGTTTCAAAAAATAAGTATAAATCTGATAAATAGAATGAATATTCTTTTTATTTTTGGTAAAATTGAAATATTGTTTAATTGAAAAGGGGACATTATTATGAAATTAGAAACGGAAAGATTACATATAGTACCGTGTACGGAAGAATGGATTCAAATTGCGAAAAATCAAGGCTACAATAGCGGCCCGCATATTGTAGGACATATAGGAAATGTAAAACAAGATGAGTCTTTATTACCGTGGGGCCCGTGGTATGTTATTCGGAAAGAGGATGATGTTGTTCTAGGTGATATAGGATTTAAAGGGAAACCAAACGAGGAACATAGGGTAGAAATCGGTTATGGATTTATTGAGAAATATTGGAATAAAGGGTATGCAACAGAAGCAGTTAGTGAATTAATGAAATGGGCTTTTCAAACAGGGGAAGTGGAAACGATTATAGCGGAGACACTCCTTGATAACTATAGCTCCATTCGTGTATTAGAGAAATTACATATGAAAAGAGTAAATAGTACTGAAACGATGGTCAATTGGAAAATAGAAAAATAAAAAATACCGCTCGAAGTAAATCGGGCGGTATTATTATTAATTATGGCAGCATTTGTTTTTGATCTGTTGGATAGCTATTCGTCGCTTGTTTCGAATACTTTGAATGGTTACGAACAGAAATGAAAATGGAGATAATAACGACAAGACCAACTGCAACATAAGAAAGTGTAATAATAGTTGGATCAACTTTAAATGATGTAAGTAATGTACGTATATTCGTAAAGATAATAAGTCCGCCAACGAGTACGCCAAGTAAATGCGACGGAACGATGCGTACTAACCATGCGGCAATTGGTGCGGCAACAATACCACCGAGCATGAGAGAAAATACCCAAATCCAGCTTATTTGTTCCCAACCAAGTGAGATGAAAAAGCCGATTGTTGCAGCGAGTGAAACAGGAAATTCGCTCGTATCTACAGAGCCAATAACTTTTCTAGCGTCATTTCCTCTTGCAAGAAGAACTGGTGTCGTAATAGGTCCCCAGCCACCACCGCCAGTAGAATCAACAAATCCTGCAAAAAGGCCAAGCGGCACAAGTTGCTTAGCAGGCATACGCTTATTTGAAGCAACAATTTGTTTTTGAATGATGAATCGTAATAAAATATAAACCCCTAAAGTAAATAAAAATAAGGAAATGTACGGTTTAATTAAATTACCAGGTAAATTACTTAAAAAACATGCCCCGACAAAAGCACCGATAGCTCCTGGTAATGTAAGTCTAGAAACTGTATATTTATCAACGTTTCCGAATCGTATATGAGATGCACCGGAAGCGGCAGTAGTGACCACTTCAGCTAAATGAACTGATGCAGAAGCAACAGCTGGTGCGATACCAAACATTAATAATAAAGAAGAAGACGTTACCCCATACGCCATTCCAAGCGCTCCATCGATCAATTGAGCGAAAAATCCGATAATAGCAAAGATAATTAATTTCTGCATAAATAATCCCCCTGTAATAATAAATGAAAAAAGCACTTTTCCCGTGTGAGAAAAGTGCCTTTGGTTTTTCCAATCAGCAATAATTAAATTTGTTTCATTATAATACATATTAATCGTATAAATCAACTAGGTTTTAAAGTTTTTTGAATTGAACGAAAGAAAAATAAAATATACAATAAAAGGATGGAGAGAAAGGGGAGAAAGAATATGTTAGCATTTGATCATCTCGTTCACGCAGTTCATGGCACACCGGAGGAAGCGGCAAAACAAATGCAGGCACTAGGTTTTCATACTGCGTTAGGCGGTGAGCATACGACTTGGGGTACTTGGAATAGTTTATGCTATTTTGATTTATCATATATAGAATTTTTAGCAGTTCAGCATGAAGAAAAAGCGAAAGAAGCAGAAAATCCATTAGTACAAGAAACAGTAGTGAAATTACAAAGTGGAGAAGGAATGCTACAAATCGCAATTCGAACAGATGCAATTGAAGAACTAGCAGTTAACTTAAGCAAACATGGCTTACAAACGATAGGACCATTTGAAGGGAAACGGATGAGAAAAGATGGCCGACTTTTAGAATGGAAAATGCTATTTGTAAAGCAAGAAGAGAGCGGACCGAAATTACCTTTCTTTATACAGTGGAATGAAACGGATGAAGAAAGAAGAAACGATTTACGTAAAACAGGAACGATCACTGAACATAAAAACAAAGTACAACAAATTGAAACGATTCATTACGCAGTGAAAAATGTTCGAGAAACAGTTCGGAAATGGAAAGAAATAATGGGACTAACAGTAAGCTCAGTCATAAGAAATGAAGAGTGGAATGCTGAGTGTCAAAGCGTATCGTTTGGAGATATTCATGTGCAGTTTTGCGAACCAATGGGAGAAGGTCCAGTTCAAGATCGTTTGAAGGACCAGGGCGAATATCCATTTGCAGTAGAGTTTAAAGGGGAAAATAAACGAGAGCATGAAGTGTTAGGTAGTTTGTACATATATTGATAGAGGTGAACGTTTTGGAAGAAATGCTTAGAGATATAGAGAGAAAACTAGGGTGGCCTCGAATTGTAAATTGTACAGCTATTTCAAAAGGGTTTTCACATGAAGAGAAATATAAAGTTGAATTAGCGAATCGAGAAACGTATTTTGTCAAAGTGTGTGATTCTGCTAATTTTGAACGAAAACAAGAAGAATATACGTATATGAAACAGTTGGAGTCATTACATATCCCGACGCCAAAATTAATTCATTTTATAAGACTTGAAGAATTAAATAAATGCGTTCAAATATTTGAATGGACCCGAGGTGAAAATGGAGAAGAGAGTTTAGGTAAGTTATCGGTGAAAGAGCAGTATGCTGCGGGGAAAAGAGCTGGAGAAGTTTTAAAGAGAATTCATGCAATAGAAAAAGAGAATATCATTGATTCGTGGGAAACGTTTCGGTGGAACAAGTACGAGAGATACTTGAAAGCATTAGCAGACTTTGAGGTAGACTTTCTTGATATGAAGCCAGTATTAACCTTTGTAGAGGATCATAAAGACTTATTGAAAAATCGTCCTATCACATTTTTACACGATGATTACCACCCAGCAAATAGTATGATTCATAATAAGGAGTTTATCGTTATCGATTTTGGTGGATATGATTTTGGCGATCCAATACATGATTTTTATAATGTAGCGATTTTTACTACAAGAATAAGCAAACCATTTGCGGTTGGTCAAGTTCACGGTTATTGCGGAGGTGAACCGTCACTCCATTTTTGGAAACTGTATTCATTATATGCAGCGATGACATTCCCAGCGGATATCGTATGGACAAACCGAAGCACGCCACATTTAGTAGAGGATATGAAAGAAAGATTGAACCGAATTATAGAAGAACATAATCATTTTTCATCCTATATTCCGAAATGGTATCAATCATATCATATGGATATAATAAACAATAAATAATGGAGGGATTCATTTGGATAAAATAGCGGTAATTTCAGATATTCATGGTAATATTCCGGCATTAGAATCTGTACTGAAAGATATTAAATTACGAGGTATTGAGCGTATTATTTGTCTTGGAGATTTAGTAGGAAAAGGCCCTCATTCTAGCGAAGTAATTGAAATCATTCGTAAAGAATGTGAAGGGGTTGTAATGGGAAACTGGGATGATTTTATTACAAAACCGACTGAATTTGAAGCGTTAAAATGGCATCAAAAACAATTGTCAGAAGAACAAAATGAGTATTTAAGAAGCTTACCATTTTCAATTGAATTTTTTATGAGCGGTAAACTCATTCGTATGTTCCATGCTTCACCGAGAAGTTTGTATGAAAGAATTCAACCACACGCTTCAAGAGAAGAGCGTGTTAGTATGTTCGAAAATAGCGAGTTGACAGAGAAAATAGAAGTGGAAAGAAAACCAGATGTTGTTTGCTACGGTGACGTTCATCAAGCATACATTCAAAATTTTAGGGGGAAAACGTTATGTAATGCTGGTAGCGTAGGAAATCCACTTGAAATTACACAAGCTTCCTATTTAATTTTTGAAGGAACATACAATGAAAAAGAAGCAGCGAGCTTTTCCATTCAACTCGTACGAGTACCGTATGATATTGAATTAGCTATCAGATTAGCAGAAGAACTCGAAATGCCAGAAATTGAAGAATACAAACAAGAATTACGGACTGCTTTATATCGAGGGTTTAAGGGGAAGTAAGCTAATAATATATCAACGATTTTTCAAATATATCTATCATAACTTAAAATATATCAATGATTTTTTTCAATATATCGATTTGCCAACAAATAGCGACAAACTTAATTTACTGCAATTATATTATGTAAACAAGGTGCAGGAGGGAATGTTATGCTCCGAAAACAATACATGAAAGAAATTGCTAATCATATTTTAACGTTAAAATTAACCTATCCAATAAGAGTTGGAGTAAGTGGTATAACAGCTTCAGGAAAGACAACATTTGCAAACGAACTGGCAGAGGAAATGAAAAATCGAGGAGTAAAAGCAACACGCGCAAGCATTGATGATTTTCATAACCCGAGAGTGATTCGTTATGCACAAGGAAAAGAGTCTGCAAGAGGGTATTACGAAGACGCACACGATTATACCTCTTTTAAAGAAAGGCTATTAGAGCCTTTAGGACCTAACGGGAATTTACAGTATGAAACGATTTCTCATAACTTAATAACGGACATGCCTGTACATAATACGCCGCTAGTGGCGCCACCAAATATGGTGCTAATAGTAGATGGAACATTTTTATTGAAAAAAGAAATTGAGTATCTATTTGACTATAAAATTTTCGTAGATACAAATTTTGAGATTGCGAGAAAACGTGGAGCAGAGCGCGAGACTGAGGCTTTTGGAAGTTATGAAGAAGCAGAGGAAATGTTTATAAACAGATATCATGCGGCTTGTAAGATGTATATAGATGAGCATAATCCGAAAGAATGTGCGAATGTTATATTTCAGAATAGTAATTTTGATGATCCGGTAGTTGTATTTAAAGGGATTTAAAATCGTTTATATAACAAAAAGTTCGTGAAAGGGGATGTGTTGGCTGGATAAAAAAGATAATCCGAACGATTGGCCTGTATGGGCGAATGAGTCAGTAGAGATAGTTAATGCAAATCCTGATTGGCAAGATAAAGGCCGATGTGAAGAACAGCAACTTTATGAACAGCTTACTCCTCTCGGTATTAGCAAAGTAATACATATAGGAAGTACATCCATACCTGGTTTACCTGCAAAACCTATAATTGATCTAATGGCTGAAACAGAATCATTTGATAGAGTGCTCGATATTTCAGCAAAATTGGCTATATATGGTTGGCATTATGTAGGCCCGGAATTAGATGAAAGACCTTGGAGAAGGTTCTTTGTGAAAGTTAAGAATAATAGACGTATAGCTCATCTGCATTTGATGGTTAAAGGAACTGAACGGTGGGAGCAACAACTTTTATTTCGTAACCGCTTACGAGAAAATCCACAATTAGTTTATGATTATTCAAATCTAAAGCAAGAGTTAGCTAAAAGGTTTAACCATGATAGAGAAGCATACACAAAAGCTAAAACAGAATTTATTAAACAAGTTCTAAAATGATTTAATTTTTAATTGTAACTACGTTTGAATATAAAAGAAAAAACATACTTTATTTTATAACTTAAACTGACATGAAATGCATGTAAACAAAGTGAGAGACTGCGATGTTCTACTGTATTTCCTTTTATTTATCATGATAAATTTTATATAATTGAATCAAGTTCATAGAAAGATAGGTACTAAAACGATTCTAAAAATCGACTTGATTTGATGAAAAAAATTAAAGGGAATAAGGCGAAAATAAGTTAATAAAGTAAAAAGGGGACAGGAAATATAATGAATGAAGTACTAGAATTAAAAGAAGAACTACTACAAATTAAAAATAATAATTATGCTGTACCAGAAGACGTAGATGCATATCCATATGCGCAGTGGATGCTAGATTATATCGGATCACCTGATGCTGAATTACGTGATGATTTAATTTATAGTACGCTTCACAAATGGATTACAAATGATGTGTTTAGACAAAAAGAATTACGAGGACTAATGTTACAAGCAATTAGCCCGGATTATTTATTTTATAAAATTGGTGAAAAGGGAACAGACTCTGTTTTCAAACGTGCATTCTCTGTTTTAATCCCGCCACTTATTTTATCTGTTCATGAAAGAGAACCATTGTTATCTGAAGAACAACTGTACAGTGTGGCAGAACAAGTGCTGGAATATGTGTATTTAGAAGAAGATGTAAGAGGTTACGTAGAAGGAAAAGGCTGGGCACATTCTACGGCACATGCTGCAGATGCACTCGATGCTTTAGCACGTACAATCCAAAATCGTGAGTTCTCATATGCAATACTAGCTGCCGTTCGTCAGAAGGTCCGCTTACATGACTACGTATACATTCACTTTGAGGATGAAAGATTAGTAGCACCAATTATGTCGTTACGTAACCAAAATCTTTTAACTGAAGAAGAGTGGAGCAACTGGTTACATAGTATAGCAACTGTTGAAGACATCCGACATCCGCAGCATGCTATTTTAGTACAAAATATTAGAGCTTTCTTAAGAAGTTTATATTTTAGAGTTTTAGAGACAGAGGGTAGTACAGCCTTTACAGATGATATATTGGAGACTTTGAAGGGTTTGCGTAGGTATTAAAAAAGGCATTTGAATTGGAAATTTTAAAAGAAATCCATACTTAGAAACAAAGAGAAAATAGTAATTTCAAAAATTTATTAGAAATTTATTTTTACATTGTACCCTTTCAGTATAGGCTGAAAGGGGTGTCAAATGAAAAAATTATTGAAGATAGTAAAGATTATATTTTTTATTTGTAGCAGCATTATTTTTCTTGGATTAGGCGCTGTATTTATATATCATAACTATCAATTAAGAATGGAATCGAAATTAATGAACAATGAAGGGGAACTTGTTAATTTCAATAATAAAAAAGTGAATGTTTATAACGAGGGGGGCGGGAAGGATACGTTTGTATTTATGGCCGGATCTGGAATTGCCGCTCCTGTTTATGAATTGAAAGGATTATATAGTGAATTTTCGAAAGAGAACAAGATTTCTGTAATTGAGAGAGCTGGTTATGGATACAGTGATGTTTTTCATGATGATAGAGATATTGATACGATATTAGAACAAACGAGAGAAGCGCTTATTAGAAGTGGAAATAAACCACCCTATATTTTAGTGCCACACTCTCTATCCGGTATAGAGGCTATTTATTGGGCACAAAAATACCCAAGTGAAGTAAAAGGGATTATTGCGTTAGATATTGGTTTACCTAATCAGTACGTAACTCATAAAATAGACGAGCTTGATTCATTAAGAATAAAAGGAATGAATATTTTAACGAAAATTGGTTTTCAGCGATTAGTTCCTTCTATTACTTATAATCCCGAAGTAATTCAGCAATCCTTTTTAACTGAACAGGAAAAAAACATTTATAAAGCGCTCTCATATAAACAAGCTTTTAATGATGATATGAAGCAAGAACTTTTACAAAGTTACAATAACAGTAACAAATCTAATTCCTTATCATTCCCAAAAGAAACACCAATTTTATTTATAGATGCGATTGCTAGGGAAAATAAAAACTCGAAATATACAAAGCAAAAAAACAAAGATTATGAGGAGTTTGCTAGCAAGTTATTGATAGCTGATGTGAAAAAAATTGAAGGTACACATAGTATTTATTTACACGCTCCTGATGAAATATACAAACTTGCTACGGATTTTATTAATAATAAAGTAGTGAAGAACTAAGCTATTGTTATTTTAGTGATGGAAGGTCTACATAATGAAAGAATATAACATATTAATTGTTGAAGATGATTTGATGATAGGAGATTTATTACAAAAAATTTTGCAGCGTGAGAAGTATAAAGTGTATTGGGAGAAAGAAGGAAAGAATGTTCTTGATGTAATTCATGAAATAGATTTAGTCATAATGGATGTTATGTTACCAGGTGAAGATGGTTATCAAATTACAAAGAAAATAAAAAATCTAGGATTAAATATTCCAATCATATTTCTATCAGCTCGGAATGATATTGATAGTAAACTAAAAGGTCTTACCATTGGAGAAGAATACATGATAAAACCTTTTGATCCTCGAGAATTATTGTTAAGAATTCAGAAAATGCTAGATAATCAATATGGTACTTTCACGCAAATTAAACATTTATTTATAGATGCAGAATATAAAAGGGTTTTCATTAATGGTTTGCGTGATGAAGTTGTGTTTACAGCGATTGAGCGTAAAATATTTTTCTATTTGTATGAAAATAGGGATAGAATTTTAACAAAAGAACACTTCTTTGGTTACTTATGGCAACTCGAAGATAGAAATCAAAATATCATGAACGTACATATAAAAAAAATCAGGGCCAAAATCGATGATAAAACAGGTGATATTATTCAAAATATTTATGGAGAAGGGTATAGACTAAATACCTATATGAAAAAATGAACTTAAAGAAAAAATATCAGTTACTACTATTCTCCGCTATTATTAGCGTACCATTGTTATTGTTGTCGATTAGTATCTTTGTATCAGTTATTTATAATGCTGCCTTTAAAACTAAAAATAAGAACATTCCTTTTCACGAATCCTTTGCATACCCTACTATGTTAATCATTTTTTTATTATCACTATTAGTATTAGCTTTTGTATTTTCAAAATCGATTAACACAGTATTAAATAAAATTAATGTATTAAATCAAACGATTCGAGATTTAGCTAGTGATAAAAAAATCCCTAATATAATAGATGTCAAAAGTGATGATGAGATGGGAGAATTGATTAGGTCAGTAAACTTGCTTATAGAAAGAACGACTTATCGAGAATTAGAATTACGACAACAAGAACAAATAAAAAAAGAGCTATTAAATAAATTACAGCATGATATTAATACACCCTTAACAGCGGTTAGATTACAATTATATTATTTAGAAGGCGAATACGAAGAACAAGCACCAGTACTTGAATCACTGTATGAGCAGATACAATATATAAGTGATTTAACTAACGAATTTAATATTCAATCTACAGAGACATTAGAGAATACTTATATTGTGAATGATGAAGTGAATATACATAATTTAATAGAAAATATGATTAAAAAATGGAGCTATTTGTATAGCATTCATAAAATTGAATTAGTATATAATCCACAAGATAAAGAGTTGATATGGGATAGTAATGAGTTATGGATTCAAAGGCTATTTGACAATATTTTTCAAAATGTTCTTAAACATTCACAAGCTGAAAAACTCAAAATCATTATAGATGAAGATATTGTTTTCTTTAGAGATAACGGGATTGGGTTTGATATAAATAAAAAAGGAACGGGACTTGGTTTGAAAAATATTGAAGATATATCAAAGATGTTCGATATAAAATACACTTTACAATCCAATAGTGAGGGGACTATGTTTTCATTTGAAAATACTAAAGTTTAGAGAAAAATACATAAAACCAATACCGCCCAACCATACTAATAAAATGTGTTGGAGGTGAATTTTATGGACAAAAAAGACTTTGAAAAAGTTTATAATGATTACTTACATCAAGGAGAAGAGCAAGCTCAATTTGAAATAGGCCATGAAGTCAATTCAGGAGTAGAACAAATTGTTGCCGTTCGTAAAAATGATGATGGTGATTTAATAGCGTTTAAAACAAGTAGTGGGAGAGAGTTAGATTATATTACTGCTATTAGTGAAGTGAAATCAGGGAAGTTAGCTCATATGGACGTATTTCATAAGTATGGTAGGGATATTATACGTAGTGAACCTGATGGAATAAAGGAAAATAACTTAGATAATTTACCTTCATTTTAAATGGGTAAACCTCAAGAAGAGAATGTTCATTTGGATATTCTCTTCTTTTCTTTGCAAAGTGTTCTCTACAAATAGAAGGTTCATCTCTAACGTGAAATTACACTTTTAAAGAGCTCTCTAAATTTCTCTTTATCTTCTGCTGTAAATGGTTTTGGACCTTTTGTACGCTTGCCGCTTTTTCGAACCATTGCACTTAAATAACGTGTTTGTAACAATTGTTCAATGTTTTCATTCGTATACTTATAGCCTTTATGGTGTAGAACGATACAGCCTTTTGCTAAAGCGAGCGAAGCAAGACCATAATCTTGTGTTACGATTAAATCTTCTTTTTTTGCTAACTGCATAATTCGGTAATCCGCAGCATCTGCTCCAGAATCAACATAAATTGTTTCCACACCTTTTGGCTGCTCTGCATTAGAATAATGAGAAAAGCTAGTAACGAGGGTAACAGGAATTTCCGCATTCGTAGCTTCAAAAATAATCACATCTTTTACAGGACAGGCATCTGCATCAACGTAAATTTTCATTTTTATCACTCCTATAACTAGGTTCGTGTTGATAATAATGGTAGATTTTTCTTTTGTCAAACGATACAGCTTTATTTAAAGTTATTTTTCACATACCAAAATAGCCTCACGCAAACGAGAAATACCTTCCTCAATTTGATCAATATTCACTTTTCCATAAGATAAACGTATATAACCATCTTTCGCGCCGAAAATACTACCTGGCATAAAAGCAATTTCTTGTTTTAAGCTTTGCATAATGAGTTGTTTTTCATTTATCGGTTCGTTTAATTTTCCCCATATGTAAATACCACCAGTAGGGTTTGAAAAAGAGATTTTATCGTGAAGTTGCTCGTTTAGGGCCCGGACGATAATGTCTCTTTTTTCTGCTAGTTGTTTCCGCAGAGGTACTAAATGAGATCGAAACGGTACGGTCTCGAAAAATTGTTGCATAAGCCACTGCGGGAATATACTCATTCCTAATTCCATTTGGTGCCGTGCGTCGGATAACCTCTCGACTACTGACTGCGGGGCGACAAGCCAGCCAACTCGTAAACCTGGCGCAATCATTTTTGATAAGGAATGTACATAAATGACTGTTCCATTTTCATCAATCGATTTCAAAGTAGGGCAAGGTTGTTTATTTTCTAACGTAAGTAAACTGGACGGATCATCTTCAACAATCGCAATTCGTAAGTCTGCGCAAAGTGATAAAAGTTTTTTTCTTCGATTTGGATGAAGCATCGTTCCCGTAGGATTTTGGAAATTTGGATTTAAAAAGATCATTTTAATACGATGCTTTCTATACAACTCTTGCACATCATCCGGATTAATACCGTGTTCATCAACAGGTAATGGGAAAATCCGAATACCTGCTGATTGGAATAACGGTAATGAATAACAGTGTGAAGGACTTTCAAAAGCAACTGCATCACCTGGATTTAATAAGCATTGTACGATTAGGTGGAGTGCTTGCTGGGCACCAGATGTAATCATAATGGATTGTTCAGTCGCTTCAACTTTTAAATATTCCTTCATATACTTTACGACCGCTTGTCTTAGCGGGAGATAGCCTTGCGGGTGATCGTAACTTAATGATTGCGTTAACGGTTGTTCTCGTAAAATTGATTGTAATTGATCGTGAGGATAGAGGTTACAACCGAGCTCTCCATTTGCAAAATCTATAATATTTTCATTTTGTTGTACTTCCGCCCGAATATGGCGAAGTAGCGGTAAGTTTGGTAAAAAAGTACCACCTTCTACGAAACCTCTCCAGTTCGGCGTTAATGTTGGAGAAACGCCCCACATATGTGTACTTACACGTGTACCTTTACCAGTCGTACTTTCTACAATTCCCATAGCGCGAAGTTCATTATAAGCAGTCGTTACCGTACTTCGGTTTACATTTAACTGTGTAGCTAATTTCCGTTCTGAAGGGAGGAAGCTACCTGGGGGAAGCTCTCCGTATGTAATACGTTTTTCAATAAAGTCAACAACTTGCTGATAAATTGGGATTTTACTGTCGTTATCTAGCTTCCATTCCATACAAACGCCTCCGCAAATCTTATATACATCAAGTATAACAAATTGGCTGGGTAAAAAAACAGCCAATTGGACGGTGTTTTATCCAGCCAATTTTACTATGCTAAATAGGGAAGGGGAGATTAGGATGAAACGATGGCAAATGGAGTGGCTCCTAGTATCAGTTGCATTAGTATGGGGAGCAAATTATACAATTGGAAAGTATGGCGTGGCATTTATGTCATCCATTCAATTTAATAGTTTACGATTTTTAGTAGCATCACCGGTATTATTACTTATTACATTTATGATGGAACGCTCATTACGTATTGAAAGAAAAGATTGGTTACGATTATTAGCAGTCGGTATCGTTGGAACGACAATGTATCAAACGATGTTTATGCTATCTGTGAAATATACTTCAGCAACGAACGCCTCATTATTAATTGCGATGTCACCGATTTTTACAGGGATATTAGCAGTATTACACAAACAAGAACGCTTTTCGATGAAAGTACAAATTGGTTCAATAATAGCCTTTATTGGTGCAGCATTTGTTTTATTAACAGGGCATACGGGAGGAGCTACTTACGAATATGCATGGCTCGGAAATGTAATTGGATTAGTCGCAGCAATTGCGTGGGGATGGTATCCAATTTTAGCGCAACCTCTCATTACAAAATACTCCGCAATGAGAGTAACATCATGGTCTACTTTAATTGGAATTGTACCTCTCGTTGTATATTGTCTATTCAATGTAAATACGTTAACGTGGCCAGTAGATATGCCAAGCTGGGGTTCTCTAGCATATTCGATCGTCTTTGCGACAATCTTTGGACTTGCCATGTGGTATGTCGGTATTAGTAAAATAGGTTCAACGAAAGTAATGGTTTATATGTATCTTGTACCATTATTCGCAGTTATCTTTGCAGCTGTAACAATCGGAGAGGAAATCAATATGATGCAATTAGTTGGTGGTCTTATTATCTTCATCGGTTTATATGTAGTCAAAAAAGGCGGAATCAAAAAGCCTGCTCTCAATTTGAAAAAAGTAAGTTAACAGTAAAAATGATCTCTTTCATATAGAAGGAGATCATTTTTTGTTTCGTAATAAAAGCGCTTGTTCAACAGCCCATTTTTGATGATTATGAATTAGAAGCTCTACAGCATGTAATGGGGACACCCACTTTAAAATATGATCTTCTTCACAGTTATCGGTTTGTTTCTGTACCATGTTTGCAATGTAAAAGAACCCATCGTTTAAATAATATGTATCTTCCTTTTCCGCATAAAAATATCGCATTGCATTACCGATATATTGATCAATTTCAATTGCCCATCCTAATTCCTCGAGCAATTCACGATGTAAACATTCTTCTTTGGTTTCTTGACCTTCCATACCGCCACCAGGTAAAAAGTAACGATTTCTTTTTTGGATAACAGCCATTTTTGAGCAAGTATCGTTAAAAATAACCGCATAGCAACTAGGTCGTAATACATACTGTTCAGTGGGTTTTTTATAACCAAAAGTAAGTTTAGACATCATAAAACACCTCGTTTCTCTATAAAATACATAAAAGGAATATTAAGGTAAATACAGAATTATATAAGTATAATCTTACGAGATTGGAGTGATAACAAAATGATAAATCGAAAGTGTTCACGATGTAAAGAAATAACAGGTACGTTGCATGGTGGTAAAAAAATTAAGGAAGAATTTTTATGTGAAGACTGTTTGCAAAAAGGAATTGCGAGCGGAGAGATCGAATTATCACAAGTGGAAGAAGAACAAACTTCGTATCTTTCTATAAAAATATTAAAAATAATGAGTGTGATTTATTTAATAGTATCTATTATAACCGCTTTTTCTACTGGAGCACTTATACAGGATCCAGGGTTTGGTGGAATATCATTTTCAATAACAGGTGCAGTTGGTGTTATGATAATTGGATCGATATTCCAGTCTGTTCTTGTATTTTGCGGGATATGGGTATTCATTCTGTTAGTCGAAACGGTTATTAAAATTTATGAGAAAATGAAGTGAGTGAGAGGGAGAAATACATGCGCGTAAGAAACATTCAAGGGGAAGATTATGAAAAGATTCATTCTGTTTTAAATGATTGGTGGGGCGGGAGAGACATGGCTCATATGTTGCCAAAATTGTTCTTCGTTCACTTTCAAGAAACGAGTTTTATCATTGAAGAAGAGGGAGAAACGTTAGGTTTCTTATGTGGATTTTTTTCACAGACGCATAAAGATGAAGCATACGTTCATTTTATCGGCGTAAATCCGGAGTATAGAAGGAAAGGAATTGCAACGACGTTATATACTTATTTCTTCGATATCGCTCGTGCAAATAACCGTAAAGTTGTAAAAGCAATCACGTCACCAGTAAATAAAAAATCGATACAATTTCACAGGGAAATCGGCTTTCAAATTGAAGCTGGGGATGATGAAATAGAAGGTGTATCCGTACATACAAATTATGATGGGAATGGCGGTAGTAGAGTTTTATTTTTAAAGCATGTGTAAAAGTAGGCTAGCGCGAAGTTAGCCTTTTTGTTGTGAGGAGGAAAGGATATGGAGAGTTCTCAAAGTAGAAATGAGTATTTAAGACGCATACATACAGTTCAAGATTATATAGAATCAAACATAGACAGTTCACTATCCATTGAAGAGCTAGCGGATATAGCAGGATTTTCAAAGTTTCATTTTCATCGGATTTTTAAAGGAATAGTAGACGAGCCATTATCACGGTATGTAAATCGATTGAAACTAGAGAGAGCAACACATATACTTACATACCGGCCGGATATGACGATTACAGATATTGCTTATCACTTCGGATTCACTGATTCAGCAGTTTTCTCTCGGACATTTAAAAATTATTACGGTGTAAGTCCGTCCAACTATAGAAATCACAATAGCAAGAATTGCAAAGACGTAAGCGGAACTTCTCAATACAATGAATGTAAGAAGGTTCGAGGAGAGGTCGAAATTGTAACAGCGGACGATATAAACGTCGCATACATAAGACATATAGGTACATATAAAGAGTTAGCTATAGCTTTTCCAAAAATGATAGAGAAGCTATTTCATTACGCAGCGGAGGAAAACTATCATGTATTTGAAGATACGAAAGTATTAACCATTTACCACGACCATCATGAATTTACTGAGGATTATCATTTAAGAACAAGTCTATGTGTAACAATTTCAGATGAATCCAAAGTAGAAACGAGCGACATTGGAATAATGGTAATACCTTCAGGGAAATATGCGGTAGGTCACTTTGAAATAGTTCAAGATGAATATAAGGGAGCATGGGATTTCTTATACGGTGAATGGTTGCCAAATAGCGGATATAAACCGAGAGACTCGTATCCATTTGAAGTGTATAGAAATGATCCAAAGCAGCATCCGGAAAATAAACATATAGTCGATATATATGTACCTATCGAACCTTTTTAATCATAGGTTAAGGGGGAAGAACGATGAAAACGGCTGAAAAGTTAGAATGTATTATAAAAGAAGACTATAAAAATATAAATGGTATGTTAGTAGTACAGAAAGGTAATGTTGTTTTTGAAAATTATTATAATGGTTATGGTCCAGATGATGCATTTCATATAGCGTCTGTCACAAAAACGATAATCTCTGCGCTAATTGGGATATGCATAGAGAAAGGGTATATAAAAAACATTGATCAAAAAGTAATAGAATTTTTCCCAGAATATAATTCTAATTCATCTGAAATAACAGTACGTCACCTTCTTACAATGACAGCTCCATATCCTTATGTGGACTGGCAGGAACCGCTAGAAGAACTATGTACACAACAGGACTGGGTGCAGTATACACTTAATAGAATGGGGAACGGCGGTGAAATCGGAACTTTTAAATATTCATCCGCAGGAGCACATGTACTATCGGCAATCATTACGAGTGTAACAGGAAAAAGTGCGCGTGAATTTGCAAATGAACACTTATATCAGCCACTTGGTATGAGAGAAATTCCAAACTACAATATGCAAGCATTTGAATTTGATGACTTATTCGGAAAAGATGTGAAAGGATGGATTCACGATCCAAATGGTATTACAACTGGCGGCTGGGGACTGACGTTAACGGTTAGAGATATGGCTAAGTTTGGACGTTTGTATTTAAACGAAGGTATTCATAATGGAAAACAAATTCTATCAGTATCATGGATAAAAGAATCGACAGCGATGAATTCGAATCAATACGGTTACTTATGGTGGTTACGAGAAGAGGCTGGAATCTTTTCATACTGTGCCATGGGCGATGGTGGGAATGTGATTTGCTGTATACCAGAGATGGAATTATTGGTGGTCATAGCATCCGGAATTATACCAGAAGCGGGGGATAGATGGAAGTTAATTAAAGAATGCATCCTTCCTTATTTAAAAGATTAAGATGTATATTTTTATGAAAATGAGAATAAAAGGTTTAGTTATACTTGTTTTGTTCTCCATGATAGAAGTAAGTGTTGTGAGAAAGAAGTCGTTAAATTAAGATTAGAAAACTTCAACACCTATACGATTATTGAATAATTGCAAGGTGTTGAAGTACTTATGAGTTAATTAAGGTACATTCAACTGCAAGCTGAAACACCTTTTTCTGTTATTGTAAATTATTCTTTAACTTTTCGATGTATAAGGTATATCATGCCAAACACAATTGCCAGCAAGATAAATTTAGTTAATTCCATTAGGCTAATATTGCACTTGGTTGCCACTCCATCTGTTAAATAAAATACATTAAACATACCATGTAAAATTGCAGGTGTTATTACAGAACGGCTATACTCTCTCGTATAGGTCAAAATTATAGATAATATAAATAATAACGAGAGATAGCTAAATATTCCTACAAACCATAACTCATAGTTCTTATAAAAGAGTGCTACTGGTAAATGCCATAAAGACCAAAGCGATGCAGTAATGATTGCTGTTTGCGTTAATGAGTATTTTTTTCGTAAATGGTAATGAAAATTTCCACGCCATATGATTTCCTCTAATAATGCAGATAAAGATCCAATTGTAAGACCAATAAGCAAGAGAAATCCTAATTCATTCCAATGATTATATAGGAACTTAATATCATAAATATAAAAATAAAAATGGAGACATAGTCCTAGAAGTAGTGGAAATAAAATGGAGAAGAGTAGTGTTTTTATTTTTGGACGTGAAAATCCAAATGTATGAACTGTTTTTTGTTTCTTATATAATTTCTGATATAAAATAACAGCAAAAAGCGGAACAACCATCGTAAATCCTAAATAGTTACGACCATTTTCTATGTTCAGTAAGATAATATATACAAGCGATGTGAAACAATAAATACATAATGTAGAATGATAAACTATGTTTCTATTAATATTTTTCACCTACCTAAGTATATATAAGTTGTTAATCGAATATCCGATATTTTAATTATATATGAAATGAAAATAGACGGAATGAAAAATTCCATAAAACAACTTTGTTTTAAATTAACCATCTACTCCCATATTTAAAAATTGAACAAGTTGATCATTTAAATAACTTGTACTATAAGAAAAATCATTGTGATACCATTCAATAATGATGCCAATAATCGCATTCGCTTGGTAGGAACAGTAAAGTGAATGGTTCACACCTTCTTTAAGTAAAGCCTCTTTATCTTGAAGTAACAAATGCTTTATTTCCTCAAAAAATAAATAATAGTACATTAAAGGAACCTTTTTGGAAAAAACAATTCTGTAGAATGATTTATATTTTTCGATATGATGAAAAATCCGAATTGTAGAAGAATCTAATTTACTAGTTTTCAAAACTGATACGTAGCGATAAGGTTCTTGATAAGAACGTGTCAAATCTGCTGTAATTTCTTTAAAATACTCCTCAAATAAATCTTCTACTTGTTTATAATGCAAGTAAAATGTTCCGCGATTTATTTTTGCTTTTCTGCAAATTTCCGAGATGGAGATGACTTCTAAAGTTTTTTCGTTTAATAATTCTAACAATGCGTTATGTAACGCCTCTTTTGTTTTCACAATACGCATATCTGTACGCATCATTTTTTTCACCTCTTATTGAACACATTTCTTGCGATGTGTTAATTATTGAACATTTATCACTTTTTTGCTCATTGTAAGCGCTCTTTTATATTATTATAATTTTTATTGAACAACTGTGCAATAAAAGACAAAGGGGGCCGTTTCAGATGAGATTAGAAGGTAAAGTAGCAATTGTCACTGGTGCTGCGTCAGGCATGGGGAAAGCAATTGCAGAAGGTTATGCAAAAGAAGGAGCAAAAGTCGTTGTATCAGACTTAAACTTAGAAGGGGCTCAACATGTAGTGCAAGGAATTAAAGCTACAGGTGCAGAGGCCATTGCTGTTCAAACAAACGTTACCTCTGATGAAGATATTCAACGCCTTTTCGATGAAACAAAACAAGCTTACGGGAAATTAGATATTCTTGTTAATAATGCAGGTATCATGGATGGAATGGAGCCTGTTGGTGAAGTTTCAGACGAACGCTGGGAAAAGGTTTTCTCTGTGAATACAGTATCTGTAATGAAAACAATGCGTATTGCAGTGAATCTATTCTTGGAACAAGGACACGGTACGATCGTCAATAATATTTCTGCAGGTGGATTATACGGTGCACGTGCTGGTGCTGTGTACACAGCATCTAAACATGCAGTCGTTGGCCTAACAAAAAACACGGCCTTTATGTATGCGAACAACAACATCCGTTGTAACGGTATCGCTCCTGGAGCAGTCATAACAAACATTGCTTCTACAATGACGAATGTGAGCGAATTTGGTGCGAGCCGTCAAGCATTAGGTATGGCAATTAATCCACGTGCTGGACAACCAGAAGAAGTTGCGCAACTGGCTATCTTCTTAGGCTCTGACGAAGCTAGTTTCGTAAACGGACAAGTGATTTCTGTAGACGGCGGCTGGACTTCATATTAATTTTAATTCAAGTATATAAAAGTAAATAAGTTTTGAAAAAGCAATGCTCCTGTCAATTTGGCAGGGGCATTGTCCGTATAATACATATAAAAATAAGTACTTTTTATTTAAGAAACCGTATTGATTAATTTTTCAAAATGGTTTCTTTTTTGCTTATAGAATTAAAATTGTAGTAAAAAAGCAAATCCCGCGTAACTTTTCACAATAAAAAATCGTTAAACAAAAGAAAAGATTTTTTATCACGACTGGGGGAGAACTATGAAAATTCTAATACTAGGTGGTACACGTTTTTTAGGAAGAGCATTTGTGGAAGAGGCTTTAAAGAGAGGGCATGAAGTTACATTATTCAACCGTGGAACAAACAAAGAAATTTTTCCTAAAGTAGAGCAGTTAATTGGTGACAGGAATGACGATGTATCAAGTTTAGAAAATCGAAAATGGGACGTTGTCATAGATACATGTGGATTTTCTCCGCATCACATTAGAATTGTAGGAGAAGTATTAAAAGATAATATAAAACACTATATATTCATCTCAAGCCTTTCCGTGTATAAAGACTGGATTCCCCACCACATAAAAGAAGACTATACATTACAACCTGAACCACCGGCTGATCAAATAAAGGCTGTAGAGAATGGTGAAATATCTCCTTATGAGCATTATGGTGCGCTTAAAGTATTATGTGAAAAAGAAGCAGAGAAGTATTGGCCGGGTCGTGTTTTACATGTAAGAGCAGGACTTCTTTCGGGAATGTTTGATTATACAGATCGGCTTCCATACTGGATTCAGCGCGTAGCAAAGGGTGGAAAAGTGTTAGTTCCAGGAAGGAAAGACCGTCCAGTGCAGTTCGTGGATATAAGGGATGTTGCGAGCTTTGGACTAAACATGGCAGAACATAATAAAGTAGGTACATTCAATGTAACAGGCCCGAATGATGCATTGACGATGGAAGAACTATTAAATACGTGTAAAGAAGTTACGAATAGTGATGCTGAATTCGTTTGGGTTGATGAATCATTTATGCATGAGAATAAAGTGCAGCCATGGACGGAGATGCCATTATGGCTTCCTGAAACTTTTTCGTTAGAAGGTGAAACGAAGCCATGGAAAGGTGGATTTTCTATTAGTGTCGAGAATGCTGTTAAAGTAGGGCTTACTTTTAGAAGATTAGAAGATACTGTTACAGATGTGTATGAGTGGATGAAAGAAATGGAAGAAAGGGGATTAAAAGCAGGTATTTTAGGTGAGAGGGAGAGAGTATTATTAGAGAAGTGGTGTAACTAAGGGTAAATAAGGGGGTTTTCAGAATGATTTGATTTTAAGGGGTGGTGTAATTTATTGTATATAGCTTTATTCTAGGAGATATTCTATTAATTTCTAAACTATAGTAATTATTATGAATAGAAAAGAGCACACTTATTCATAGCGAAAGTGTGCTCTTTTCCTTACTTATATTGTGATGGCGAAATACGTTCTAGCCATAGTATGCCATCGTATTGTTCGATTGGCTTCAAAATTTCTTCAAAGTCTTTATCACCCCAGTGTCTTGCGGTAGTAGGAGTAAACATCCAAGATGTTTCTGGACGATTGCGTTCTCCTTTCAAATTGACAAATACATTAGAGTTTTGAGATGTTCGTAATATATTCTCGATACTTTGTTCAGCATGGTCTGTATCTATAGGGACTATTTTATCAAGTTCAGTACTATCCCAACTATTTCCGCTATATGCATATACGCCAATTGTGTACATTTGATCTTTTATCCGTTGAGGTAAATAATCAATCATATTGGGCGCTTTAAAATTGTATTGTTGGTATTTGGTCCAATCGAGTATCATTTTTGAATTTTGTTTTCGGATATGATAGTTATGTCCCCATACAATGATTTTTTTATTTTTGTATTGAATATCACTTAACCAAGCTAAAGATTGTCCCATCTTTTGATCTCGGATATAAAGTGATAGATCTGTAAGTTTAAAGTTTGTTGGGTAAATAAAGTTTTTTTCTTTTACAGTAGCATCTTGGAGTGTTTTAATTGTATCAATGCGTATACTGATAGTCTTTTCTAATAGATTTACATCGTATGTATTTGATGGAGCTATCTTATTTAATTCGGTTTTATGTTGTTGAACAAACGTTTTAATTTTTTCATATTTCGCTATTACTTGCTGAACGTCCGCTTTATATTGTTCGTAGGAGTACTTATTATCTACAGGTGCAATTTTCTCCTCTATATTGAGTAATTCTTTATGAGCTATTTCTATATCATTAGCAATTTCAGGATTAATTTTTTCTAACCATTCTTTTGCAAACTCAGGGAAATAAGAATACCACCTGAATTGAGCATCAAACCCTGTTAATATAAGAGGTGTTCCTTTTTCTTTTTGATCTTTTATATATTGAAATAGCTCTAAAATTTCTTCAGTATGCCAAACACCGTATAAAGATTTTTTCATGGCCTGCAAAGCAGTTAATTGATCGAGGTTTTGATTTACAGCATTTGCCTCCGCAAATCCTGTTTCAAATGCAATAACATCATATCCCATCTCTTCATGTAAATACTTAATCATACGTACTTTTGATTGGTTTATTTCTTTAGCCCCATGTGTACTTTCACCAAGTAGAACAATTCGTTTATCCTTTACTTTTTCTTTTAAAAAGGATAAATCTTCATTTGTTTGTGCATTTGGTTCGTTTAATTTTTGTGCATTTTCTTTTATCCATTCTTCCCATTTTGGTTGATCTTTCGGTTTCTCTTCAGCAGAAATCACAGATGTAAATGTTGTAAAAGCAAGAAGAGAAGTAATCATTCCTATTTTCCATTTAGTAAACACATATTTCCCCCCATGAAACAATTTTGTTATTTAATACGGTAGATATATCCAAATATCTACTTTTATTCCACATATTTATATTAATTGATAAAAACAAAAGAAACAATATAAAAATTAAGAATATTCAACCTGTTATTATGGGATGAAGATTATTATTTTTATTCATTATAACGAGTTAGTTAGCAAAAACTAATGAATAAAAAGTTAGAATAGTGTTTTTTATCTAAAAATATTGAAAGACATGAGTGGATTTAGTAATCTTAATTTATAAATAATAGTGTGTAATTAGGTAAAATGCTTGTGAAAATAGTTTTTTATTGTACATACTTGCAATTACAATTGTTTTATCTCTTAATCCAAAACTATATAAAGGTGGTAAAAAATAGTGGATCTTACGTTTAAAGTTGAGGAAACATGTTTTAATTACCGGGTCGGAGCAATTTGTAAACAGGATAATAAAATCCTTATTTTGCAAGGTGACGGTGAAGATTTTTGGTACGTACCAGGTGGCCGTGTGAAAATGCTAGAAAATAGTGAAGATGCGTTAAAACGAGAGCTGGCAGAAGAAGTGGGTGTTCCTATTAAAGGGAGGAGATTAATATGGTCAGTAGAAAATTTCTTTACACTTTCTGAGCGAAAGTTTCATGAAATTAGTTTTTATTATGAAGTAGAGCTACATGAATTACCTGCGAATGGAGCGGATCAATATATTTTGGAAGAAAAGGGTAGAACGTATTTGTTTAAGTGGGTGCGAGTAGAAGAGCTACATGCATATAACTTACAGCCAGCATTTATAAAAGAGAAAGTAAAGGATATAGCAGTTCATACAGAACATATCGTTTTACAAAAGTAAATGTATTCGGAGGGAGAAAAGGGTGAAGGGGACTAAAAAAGAGGTACATATAAATGACAAAGTAATTCGTTACATACATATCAAAAAAGGTTTTAATACGGTTTGTTTTATGTTTTCAGGTTCAGGTTACAATTAGGATAAACCGTTATTCTATTATGCAACGATGTTAATGCTTGAACATAAAATAGATGTTGTACATATTCATTATTCTTATGATGGACAATTAATGAATAAACCAATGGAAGAAGTAACGAAAGTAATGATGGATGATATTCATCCTATAATGCACGAAGTATTAAAAGATGAGCAATACAACGAGACTTTGTTTTTAGGGAAATCACTCGGAACAATTCCAATTGCGAATGATTTAATGAAGAGAGAAGAGTTTTTACAGTCGAAAATGATATTAATGACGCCGTTACTGACGTTTGATACGATTTTTGATTCTATCTTACATAGTAATCATGAAGGGCTTTTAGTAATTGGAGAGAAAGATCACCAATACGATGCAGGTCAAATTGATCAGTTACATCATACAAATTTAAAAATCGATGTTGTCAAAAACGCAAATCATTCTGTAAATGTTGGGGAATTTGAAACAGAAAATTCAATTGAGGCTATAGCGAAAATAATAGAAAAACTTAAAGAAGTTGTTAGGACAAACTAATTTAAGTTTCAATACATGCAAAAAGAGGTGCAATTTGCACCTCTTTTTTATTTAATAAGCCTTCAACACATGAAGCAAATAATCCTTTCGATTCAGCGGATTAAAGTCAACGCGTTTTCGAGTAGGGAAGGGAGCCTTCAGCTTTGTGAAACCAGTTGGCTTCGTTGTGAAGATTCCTTCTCCTTCTGTAAATGAATGGAGCATTCGTTTAAAATTCTCTGTTTTTGCAACAGGTAATGATCCTTTTAATTGGTAAGAGTCATTATATAATTTAGGCTCCGCGAAAGTTGCTGGAATGGCAGCTAGTTTATACATTGCAGTACTAATTGTGTGCTCTGGGACAGTTAATTCAAATTCGTTTAATGGTTCAAACACATATGTTTCAGCTTGCTTTAAAGCATCCATTAAAACGAGCGGTGTTAAGTTTCTAAAGTCACTCGCTGTTGTAACAGGACTAGCATAACCTGTATGTGTTAACGTGACAGAAATGTCCGTAACTTCCCATCCATATAAACCTTGTTTTAACGTTTGAAATACAGTATCTTCAATCGCTTTATGAAATGCTAAAGGTAATGATCCAAGTTCAACACCTAACTTATATGTCATGCCAGAATTAAGCTCACCACGTTCAACTTTGAAGCCGATTGTTGCGTAGAACGGGTTCGTTTTTTCTCCCATTACTTCAACGGAATCTCCTGTGCCAATTGGTTTCTCAATACATACAACTCGTGTATTTGAGAAGGTAACCTGCAAATTATATTTCTCAAAAAGAGTCGTTTCAATTACTTCTTTTTGTACTTCACCGAAAAGGCGAATGTATAGTTCATTATGAACATCATCTTTCCACACTTTAATGAGTGGATCTTCTTCACATAGTTCCATAAGTGCAGCGTATAAATCATGAATTCGATCCGTAGGCACCGCATCAATAGCAGCTTCCATTTGTGGTTCGGCAAAGTGAATGTCTTTTATATAATCCGTCCGTTCACCAATAATATCACCAATTTTTATATCACTCAGTCCCCACACTTTGCAAAATTCTCCACTAGGAACGGTAGAAGTTTGAACGGCATCTCCATTATGAAATATGCACATTTTTTTAATCTTTTCCTTATGTGGTAGAGACTCATTTCGCTGTATATCAACATATTTTCTAACGTGTAAACTGCCTGAAAAAACTCTTACGTAAGCAATCTTTTCGCCAGAAGGTTCACGTTCAATTTTAAAAACAACACCGGATAATGTTTTATCTTGCGCCGGTTTATTAACTGGAATTAGGGCCGGAAGTTTTTCAAGTAGCTCAGTTACGCCCATACCTGTCTTTGCAGAACCGAAAAAGATTGGATAAACATTTGCTTGTTGTATTTGTTTTTCTAGTTCTTTTCTTAATAGTGCGTCCGGGATGATTTCGTTATTTACATATGATGCAAGCAAGGATTCGTTATATGGTGCTAACAGTTCCATACAATCGTCATATGATTTATATTCCATAATACGAGCTTCCTTTGTTCCTTCGTTCTCTACAGAGTAGAAGGGGCATGCATCATTTGAAAGGATTACTTTTATTTGTTTCACAACTTTTTCAGTATTTGCGCCACTACGATCAATTTTATTAACAAATAAAACAGTTGGTATGTTTAGTTTCTGTAGTGTTCGCATTAAAATCTTCGTTTGTGCTTGCACGCCTTCAACGGCAGAAATAACTAAAATCGCACTGTCTAAAACGCGGAATGATCGCTCCACTTCAGCGATAAAATCAGCGTGTCCAGGTGTATCAATGACATTTACTTTTACATCATCAATAAAGAAAGAAACGACAGATGCTTTAATCGTAATTCCGCGCTGTCTTTCTAATTCCATTGAGTCAGTTTGCGTACTTCCGTTATCAACTCGGCCAATTTCTTTAATCACATTCGTTTCAAAAAGAATACGCTCAGTCAAACTCGTCTTGCCAGCGTCTACGTGCGCGACAATCCCTATATTTATTGTTGTCATATATAAATATCCTCATTTCATTTTCCATTTTCATTTCCTCATTTCTATTTGTGTATTGCCGCATAACAATCACTCTCCAGTCATTTAAATTATTACTATTATAATGTAATTCCCATTTTTTGTAACGTGATAAAGCGCCTTAATTTGGAAAAATATAAATGAAAACAAAATGCTTGCATTCTAAATCGATATAGATTATATTAATTGACATATCAACTATTGATACATCAAACGTTTTTATATTGGATGTAAAGGAGGGGTAATTTGACAAGTTCATGCTCAAAAGAAGCGATTATTTTATATAAATTACACTTTCTAAATAAAGAAGTAAGTTCGAAGTTTGAAGGGTGTACGGGTATGAGTCAATCTCGATTAGAGCTTATACTTCAGTTATATGAAGTAGGTGAAATTAGTCAAAAAGCACTTCAGCAAGAAGTGAATATTGATAATGCTGCGATTACTAGGCATTTAAAGCAGCTTGAGGCAAATGAAATGATTGTAAGACGTAAAAATCCAGATGATAACAGAATTACGTTAGTTTCTCTTACAGAAGAGGGACGAAATAAAATTCAGGCGTTTCAAGAGGAAAAAGAACGTTTTGCAGCATCAGCATTTAAAGGATTAAGTGAAGAAGAGCGCGATAATCTTTTAAATATGTTAAATCACATTCAAGAAAATATAAAAGAATTATAAAAAAGGGAGAATACAACTATGACTAACTCAGTAAAAACAAATGATTTTAACGAAATTTTAACAGGACGCCGTTCAATTCGTAAATATGATCCTTCAGTAAAAATTAGTAAAGAAGAAATGACGGAAATTCTTACAGAAGCAACACTTGCACCATCTTCAGTAAACATGCAACCATGGAGATTTTTAGTAATTGAAAGTGACGAAGCGAAAGCAACACTTGCGCCACTTGCGAAATTCAATCAATCTCAAGTAGAAACATCTTCAGCAATGATCGCTGTATTTGGTGACTTAAACAACTTTGATAACGCAGAAGAAATTTACGGTACAGCAGTAGAGCGTGGTTTAATGCCAGCTGAAGTAAAAGAAGATCAAATGAAAAAACTTTCAGGTTACTTCTCTATGGTTACACCAGAAGTAATGAAAGATACGGTATTAATTGACGGTGGTCTTGTAGCAATGCAATTTATGCTAGCAGCTCGTGCTCACGGCTATGATACTTGCCCAATTGGTGGATTTGAAAAAGACCAAATCGCAGAAGCATTCGGATTAGATAAAGAGCGTCACGTACCAGTAATGTTAATTTCAATCGGAAAAGCTGCTGACAGTGGTTATCAATCAGTACGTCTTCCAGTTGAAAAAGTTGCTGAGTGGAAGTAATTTCAAAGAAATAAGTGGAATATGAGAGGGGAAACACCATGATTATTATTCACGCAATATTTCAAGTAGATCCAGCGAAACAACAATCATTTTTAGAAGAAATTCAGCCACTTCTTCATGGTTCAAGAGAAGAAAGTGGAAATGTATCTTATAATCTTAATAAAGATACAGAAAAAGAAAGTGTTTATACGATGGTAGAAGTATGGAAAGATGAAGCAGCAGTTGCGAGTCATAATTCGAGTGAACACTTCACATCTTTCGTTAGCAAAGCACCACAATTTTTAACTGCTCCGCTTGATGTAAAAGTTTATAGTGGAGAGTTAGTAAAATAATAAGGTAGAAAAAGATGATTTTAGCGTGTTGCTGGGGTCATCTTTTTTGTTTTGATAGGAATATACTTACTTCTAACTTGATGTGTTATAATTTGGAAAAAGAATAATTCTTAATTTTCTGAATAAATAAAGGCGGGAGATAAATATATGAGTATATTAAAGAAAATTACTAACAATATTTCGAAGGTTATTATAGGGAAAGATGAATCAATTGAGCTGGCTGCAATAGCTCTTATAGCAAGAGGCCATATTTTATTAGAAGATGTACCTGGTACGGGAAAAACAACATTAGCAAAAAGTTTGGCTAAAAGTGTAAACGCTAAATTTCAAAGAATACAATTCACAGCGGATACTTTGCCTGGAGATGTTATTGGTCTTGAATATTTTGATGTGAAGGAATCGGATTTTAAAACGAGGTTAGGACCGATTTTTGCAAATATAGTATTAGTTGATGAAATTAATCGGGCTGTACCGAGAACGCAATCTTCGTTACTCGAAGTTATGGAAGAACGTACAGTTACGATTGCGAAACAAACGCATTCATTACCAGAACCTTTTTTAGTAATTGCAACGCAAAATCCTCTTGAATCAGCTGGTACATTTCCTTTACCTGATGCTCAATTAGACCGATTTTTACTTACGATTCGCCAAGGTTATCCTACGAGAGAAGCAGAAAAGGAGATGATGAATCGTTTTCAAACGAATGATCCGTTAGAAACGTTACATTCAATTATTTCAACTGAAGAAATTATTACAGTGCAAAAACGAGCAAGAGAAGTGTTAGTAGGGAATGATGTGCAAGATTATCTACTTGAAATTATTGAGGCAACGCGTAAACATGAGTTAATTGAAATTGGTGTAAGCCCGCGGGGGACGTTGGCATTTATGAGAGCGATTCAAGCACGGGCAATATTAAATGAAAGAGATTATTGTACGCCAGATGATATAAAGACGATGGCTGCATCCGTTTGCGCTCATCGTTTAACGTTAACGATTGAGGGAGAGATGAAAACGACGAAAGAACAAATCATGAAAGAAATTCTTGGTGCGATTAGTGTGCCAGTGGAGAATGTACGATGAATCAACAGCTTGTGTATACACCTTTAGCGGAGCCTTTCGTAATGGGAGTTATGTCAGTTGTAGCCGTTATTTTATGTGTATTTTCAAGTAATCTATTGTTTTTATCTCTCGTATTTTTGTATGTAATTTTAATAGGTGCTATGTATGTATACATACGTAAAGTATCTCGTGTTGAATGGGAATACAGTCAGGGGAATGCAAATGTTTTTATAGGTGAAACGAATATGTGCAAAATTAAAGTTTCAAACAAGTCGATATTTCCTATTCTTAATATCGTATTTCGATTTAAATGTGAAAATAAGCTAACTTGGAATCATGATGAAATAAACAAAAATCATAATACAGGTTCAAATTATTATATGAATTTTAATTTAAAAGGAAGAGAGTCAATTTCATTTGATTTGCAAGCTGTAGCGTTAAAAAGAGGAATTGCGAAATGGGAAGAAGTTGAAATTGTCATTACTGATCTCTTTGGATTCATAACGAACCATATAACATATAAACAAGTTGATACGCCCTCCTATTTAGTCTTACCAGCTGTGCCGAAAATACAAGTGCCTGAATTACAAGAATGGTCACGGGGATTTCGAAAAGCGATGTCTTCACCGCTATATGATGAAACGAAAGTAATGGGAGTGAAGTCTTATGAAAATGAAGATTTTCGTTCTATCCACTGGAGTGCAACAGCGAAAACAGGGACGATAACTGCGAAAAAGTATGAGCGAACGCAATCAGATAAATACGCGATTTATCTCAACTTGCAAAACAAAAGTGGTGTTTCTTTGCGAAATGATACAGAGGAACTAATCGAATTAACGGCAGGCATATGTAAACAGCTGCTCATGCAAAACTGTTCATTTGAAGTATGGATCAATAGTGTAAAAGATAACGGTTTGCTTCATATGAAAAATGGGGATAACCGGAAACATTTGCAAAATGTATTAAAGGTACTTGCCTCAATATCGGATCAGGATACGCCTGTATCTTCTTCTTATTTTTACACAGCAGGCTTTCGTCGTAAGGAACTGGATGCAGTTCCTTTAATTCTTGGTACTTCACCAAGGAAAAACAGCAGAACGAATAAATGGGTCGTAATTAAAGAATAAGAAGGGGTTTACGTCATGGCTAATAAAGAGCGACATATGAAAGTGAAAACTTGGAGTATTAGAGTTTTCATCATACTTTTCTTTACGGTTAGTGCGATAACGTTATCACAAGGTGTTGTGCATGTGCAAGAAATAGTAAAAGAACGTTTTTCCAGTAAGACTAAGATAATATCGGAAAGAAATTATGATTTTACTAGTATAAACGAACAGTTTGATGAGCCTGAAAGAATTATAGATGAAGAAACAGGAGTTGTAGACACCAGAACGAAAATAGATAGGAAAATCCCGCTTTTCAAACAGGGGAATTCATGGAATGACGTGTTTTCTGTTCTTTCAAATGCATGGATTAGTGTCATTTTTTATGTAATTATTGCAGTGGTCATTCTATATGCTTTTTATAAATTAATGAGGAAAAAGGTAACGAAATCAGAAATAGAACAGGATAAACAATCGATAACAAAAGAAAATACGGATAGAACCGAAAAGAACAAGAAAGTGATGCATCAGTTTGAACAGCCGTTACCTAAAGATACGATAAGGAAAACGTTAGTTGAATGGGAAAGAACTTTACCATTTCACGAACAGAGAAGGTCCTATGAAACGATGCAACAATGGTTAAGCAGAATTTGTAGAACGAGGGATATTATTCCGATATATGAGTCTGTCCGATATGGAGAAAAGACGTATACGGAGTTAGATGTAGAGAAGACTGTACGATGGATAGAGCGAGACGGGAAAGCGTGACATTAATATAAGTAAATGAAATTAACTGTAAATTAATTTCATTTACTTATATTTAATTACATGGTAATGTATACTTACTTTTTTATATCTCTATCAATGGAAAAAGTTTCCTTAGTAGAGTATTTCACGTTAATTTTATATGAGTTTATCTTCGTTTCATCAATATAGAATGAAAAAGAGATGAATCAATTACGGGTATCATGTAAATAAAAAATATAATTTATATTTAAATTTTTGTAAGGGTGTGAAAATAGAATGAAACCGGTATTGAAAAACATACTCCTTTCCTTTATTTTTTCTACAGCAGGGATGTGTTGGTTTCTGTTTATGTTAGTTAGAGGAGGCGGAGACTGGTTATTGTCTTGGATAGGTGTAATAATGGCCTTTTTATCTTTATACACGTTAATAGATTTATATTGTAAGTATACATACGATAAAAAATTAAGTAAATTGTTTATCAAAGCAACAATTACTACCTTTAGTTTTGCAGTATTGGGAATTACATTTGGTATTGTACACGAACTATTACAGCCATGGAGTCTCAGTTTAATGGTTTGGTATTGGTTGTTAGTGTTACTTTTATTTGTAACGACCATAATATTATTAGTTTTTGTAGTATTTGTTAATCGTAAAAATTATAATATCCCTGGGAGATATAGAATACTTATACTGTTTAATCTATTTCTTACGTTAGCACCAGTGCTGTGGCCATTACTTCTTACTATTATCGGAAATGGCATGAACGCTAGTGCAGGATGGTAAAAGTGAATGAACTAAAAAGTTGATATAGGGTTTTAAGTATGTAAGAGAACGTGTTTTGATAAATTGAAAACACGTTCTTTTTTTATTTTCATACATTATTTTTTCCCATCTGGTCGTCTAATTTTGAAAGTAAGTATTTCGTAAGGAATGGATAAGAAAAAAGAGAGTTTTATCATTTAGGATGAAAGTATAACTTGAATCAATACGATATGAATAGAGGAGAGAAAGCCTTATGAAAAAATGTTCTTCAATTAAGTTAGCGAGTTTGGCAGTCTTATTAGCGGGTACTACTTTATTCACACCAGGTTTTACTGTGAAAGCAGAGTCTACTCAAAATATTTCTAGTTCGTCAGAAGCACATGATCAAAAGAATCGGAATGGCTGGAAACGAGTCATGCAAGAAACAATCCAAGTTGGAGCGCCAGGGGTATTAGTTAAGACGTATAATAACGGAAAAATTAGTAGTTATAATGCTGGCGTCGCGGATTTAAGTACAAAGAAATCGATGAAATCAGATTATCGCTTTCGGATTGCTAGTGTGACGAAGACTTTTACTGCTACGACTGTTCTTCAATTAGTAGGAGAAAATCGCGTGCAACTTGACGATTCAATTGAAAAATGGTTACCGGGTCTCGTACAAGGAAATGGGTATGATGGCAATCAAATTACGATACGTCAACTTTTGAATCATACGAGTGGTATAGCTGAATATTTAAAGTCAAAAGACGCGGACTTTACGAATACAAGAAAATCGTATACAGCTGAAGAATTAGTGAAAATTGGACTTTCTTATCCGCAAGATTTTTCACCAGGCAAGGGATGGTCATATTCAAATACAGGATACGTAATACTAGGAATGCTTATTGAAAAAATAACTGGAAATAGTTATGCGGAAGAAATTGAAAAGAGAATTATTGAACCTTTGGACTTGGCAAACACATTTTTACCAGGGAATTCAACCGTTATTCCAGGCAATAATCATGCTCGAGGGTATTTGAAAATTGACGGAACGAGTGAGTTGAAAGATGTAACGTATTATAATCCGAGTATAGGTAGTTCAGCTGGAGATATGATTTCTAATGCGGACGATTTAAATAAGTTCTTTTCATCATTACTCGGTGGTAAGTTACTGAAGGAACGTGAGCTAAAAGAAATGCTTACTACAGTTCCTACAGAGGGAGAAGGTGTTGGTGATGCATATGGCCTTGGAATCTATGAGACTAAACTTCCAAACGGTGTTTCAGTTTGGGGTCACGGAGGAGCAATCCCTGGGTTTATGACTTTTGCAGGCGGAGTAATTGGAGGTAAGCATACATTTGCTGTCAGTGTTAACTCTTTAGGTCCGGTTGATATTCTTACACAGTTTAATAAAATGATGCAAATTGAATTTCAGAAATAATTGAATAGAATGTGAATAGGCTCCTGTTTTAAAGGACAGTATTAGCATTCATAGTATGACATCAAGTGTAATTCAATCGTATAGTTAAGTATAAAAAAGGATATCAGTTACACGATATCCTTTTTTATTGAGGAGCAAAGAGGGTTTTCGATTCTGAAAATTGTTATTTTTTCAATCATTCCATATAATGAAAGGTATAGGGGTTATACAGGGGAATTATGAATGGAGAATACTTTAGTTTGTTAATTGTTTTTATTTTAATAAATAAAAGTAAATTGATTTGGAGTGAAATTCATTGGGAGAAAATCAGTTTAGATGGAGTAACAAGCGATTACGAGAGCATGTTGAAATAATAGACGGCACAAGAAGCCCACACAAATTATTAAAGAATGCAACATACTTAAATTCCTATATACGTGAATGGATGCAAGCAAATATTTGGATCTATGATGACCGCATTGTATATGTAGGTGAAAAATTACCAGAGCAACTACATGAATGTGAAGTGATTGATTGCGATGGAAAGTATGTAGTTCCTAGTTACATAGAACCACATGCACATCCATATCAATTGTATAATCCAGAGACGTTAGCGAATCATGCGATGCAATTTGGGACGACAACTTTTATTAATGATAATTTAACTTTATTTTTCACATTACAACGTGAAGAAGCATTTCGTTTATTAGATGAATTTAAAAAGGTTCCGGCAAGTATGTATTGGTGGTGTCGTTTTGATGGGCAGACTGAGTTGCAAAACGGGGAATCTTTATTTAATAGTGAAGAAGTAATAGAATGGTTAAAGCATGAAGCGGTTCTTCAAGGCGGCGAGTTAACAGCATGGCCAAAACTATTACATGGCGATGATGAAATGTTAAATTGGGTGCAGGAAACAAAACGATTACAGAAAAAAGTAGAAGGACATTTTCCGGGGGCATCTGAAACGACTTTAGCGAAGTTAAAACTATTAGGTACGGATTGTGATCATGAAGCGATGACAGGACAAGAGGCGTTAACTCGGCTCATGCAAGGTTATACTGTTTCTCTAAGAAACTCTTCTATTCGGCCGGATTTAGAAGTTTTACTGAAAGAACTATTGGAATTAGGTGTGAAACAATTTGATAGATTCATTTTCACAACAGACGGTTCACATCCGTCATTTTATGAAAATGGAATGACGAATAGACTGATAGAAATAGCGATTGAGCAAGGGATTCCGGTAATAGATGCTTACCACATGGCAAGCTATAACATTGCTCGTTATTATAATATGGAGCATTTACATGGTTCCATTGCGACAGGGAGAATCGCTAATATTAATATTTTGGAAAGTAAAGAAAATCCGGCACCAATGAGTGTAATGGCAAAGGGAAAATGGGTGAAGCGTGACGGAGTAAAAAAAAATAATTCATTACATATAGACTGGAGTGAATTTAAAGTAACTCCATTATCATTAGACTGGTCTATAGAAAAAGAGGATATGATTTTTTCTACTAAAACGGGTATACACTTATTGAATAACGTAATAACAAAACCATACAATAGCGAAATAAATTTAGATTGTGATGAAATTTCTATTGATCATGATGAATGTTTTCTTATGATGATTGCTCGTGACGGTACTTGGCAGGTAAATACAGTTGTGAAAGGTTTTGTAAATGAGTTAGGAGGTCTTGCTAGTTCTTATTCTGGTACAGGTGACATCATTCTCATTGGAAAGAGAAAAGAAGATATGCTTACAGCTTTTCATAGAGTAAAAGAGCTAGGCGGGGGGATCGTAATAGCTGAAAAGAATGAAGTGTTACACGAAATTGCTTTACCGTTGCTAGGGATTATGTCTAATGTAAATATGAGTGATTTAATAAAGGAAGAGAAAAAGATGGTGAAATTACTGCAAGAGCGAGGCTATGCTTATAACGATCCGGCATTTACTATTTTATTCTTTTCTGCGACGCACTTGCCTTTTATACGAGTAACCCCTATAGGGTTATATGATGTGAAAAGTAGTAAAGTACTTGCTTTGCCAGTGAATTTGATCAAGCAATATTAAAAGGAAAGATCCTATAAAAAATTTTTTATAGGATCTTTCTCATTCCTAGCATAAGAATATTCTAAGCCTCAAATAATATAGTATCTAAATGATTTGAGGTGATAGTTAAATATGAAAAAACTATTGTATGTATTAAGTGTATTTATTTTATGTGTATCTATCCAGCATGTGGTACATTCTCAAACAGATGCGCCAAGGTTATCTTCGGATTGTATGGAAGAAAGTAAAATGCGTGATGAAAAGTATGCGAAAAATATAATACAGGACATTAAATCCACATTTAATTTAAATATTGATGAAAACAGTTTTTGGGAAGTTAGTAAAAGAGACCTAGAGGCTGCGCATTTGATATATGGCGGAAAGGAAATTGATTCATATAATAATTCACTAACTAAAATTTATGATAGTGGTGGATTTAGAGGGCAGCCTAGCTTATTTGTGAGGGCGCAAGAGGCATTTTTACTTTATAAAGAAATAGACGATACTAATGTAATGAAACGCCTAAATCTAAACCTTGAAAAAGGGGAATGGATTGTTGCCGAAACAAAAAAGAAGCAAGGCAAATTAGTGGAATACAAACCGTTACAATGTGAAAAGGATTATCTGAAAAAGAGAAATGAGTATCATAATATGAAATGAAATACTAATTAATGTTGTTTTTATCAGCTGAAAGGTTGCTATAGAAGAAGGTAAGTATACATATTAACCTTATGTATACTTACCTTCTTTTTTTTGAGGTTATTAACATTTTGGATGGTGTATATTGCAAATTACTTGCTAGTAAATGTGCTTATAATTTTCAAAAGATCTTTTTATCGTAAAAAGATAGAGGAGTATGTGTCAAAAGATTTATACATTGCTGAACCACTTATGTATATTTTATTCTACAGTACTATAAAGAAATGTTTACTATTCACAAAAAACATCATTGGCACAGTTTTTGCTTGTATTAAATTTAAGGAAGGGGAATTGTATGTAAGGAATCTGTATTCGTAATAGTATAAAATAAGCTACTATTGCATCATTGATCATACTTGTATTTATAGCGGAACTGTAAATACATACAAATAAGTATGTTCTAATATAAAAATTCAGAATTTTCTTTAAAATCATTAGGGGGCAATGGTATGGTTAAATATTCGAAAATTTCTAAGTTGATTCTTGGTGTTGGACTAGTGACAATATCATGTAATGGTTTGCAAATTCAAGCAGAGACAAAAGAGAAAAATGTGAAGAACGTGAAGAGCGTATTACAAATGGAGCCGGTAGGAATACAGAAATCTGTTGATGAGTTGGCGCACTCTTCAGCAGTACAAGAAAATGCATCTTTTACAAAACGGTTAAAGTTAGCGGATTTATCGCAGCGTCCACTAGCACCAACCGATAATGTTAAAACGTTGGCTGAAGAAAAAAAGTATTCGATGGCCGAACTAAATCAATTAAGTAACAAACAATTAACTGATCTTCTAGTGACGATTAAATGGTATCAAATCCCAGAATTATTCCAGTTTAATAGTGATAGTCTCAAATTCTATCAAGATGATAGCCGAATGCAAGCGATTATTAATAAACTAGCAGAACAAGGACAAGCTTATACGAAAGATGATTCAAAAGGGATTGAAACATTAGTAGAAGCTCTACGTGCAGCATTTTATTTAGGTTTTTACCATGATGAATTAAGCAAACTAAATGAGCGTAGCTACCATGATAAATGCTTACCGGCTTTAAAAACAATTGCAAAAAATCCGAATTTCAAACTTGGTACATCAGAACAAAATAAAGTTATTTCATCATATGGAAAATTAATTGGAAATGCATCGGCTGATGTTGAAACGGTTTTATATGCAGGTGAAATTTTCAAACAATATAACGATAATCTTGCAACTTTCATTGAAGACCGAACGAAAGGAGACGCTATTTATGAGTTGATGAAGGGAATTGACTTTGATATTCAGACGGATATGTACACGACTGAAAAAGAGCCAAAAGATACGATGTGGTATCGAAATATTGATAACTTTATTAATGAAGTAAATCGTTTTGCACTAATTGGTACTGTAACAAATAAAAACGGATGGTTAATTAATAATGGAATTTACTATGCTGGTCGATTAGGCAAGCTTTATAGTACACCAACAAAAGGCCAGCAAGTTGTTACAGAAGCGATGAGGATTTATCCACATTTAGGGGAGCAATATTTTGTTGCAGCAGAACAAATTACTACAAATTACGGAGGAGTAGATGCGAACGGAAAAACAATAAGTTTAGATCAAATCCGAGAAGATGGAAAAAAGAAATATTTACCGAAAACGTATACATTTGATGATGGAGCGATTGTCTTTAAGGCTGGGGATAAAGTTAGCGAAGAGAAAATTAAACGTCTATACTGGGCGGCAAAAGAAGTACGCTCTCAATTTTATCGTACAGTTGGTAGCGATAAACCACTTGAAAGTGGACATGCTGATGATGTGCTAACGATGGTTATTTATAATAGTCCAGATGAGTATCAATTTAATCGTCAACTGTACGGATATGAAACGAATAATGGTGGAATTTACATTGAAGGGACAGGAACGTTCTTTACATATGAACGTACACCAGAGCAAAGTATTTATAGTTTGGAAGAATTGTTCCGCCATGAATTTACGCACTACTTACAGGGAAGGTACGAAGTTCAGGGATTATGGGGCCAAGGGGAAATGTATCAAGATGAACGTTTAACATGGTTTGAAGAAGGGAATGCAGAGTTCTTTGCAGGTGCAACGCGATTAGATAGTGTAGTACCGCGAAAAAGTATAATTGGTGGGTTATCTAATGATCCTGCAAAACGTTATACAGCATCACAAACATTAAATGCGAAATATGGAAAGTGGGATTTTTATAACTATTCGTTTGCATTGCAATCATATATGTATAATAACCGTCCTGAAATGTTCGATAAAGTGCATGATTTAATTCGTGCAAACGATGTTTCAAGTTACGACGCATATCGTTCTACATTAAGCAAAGATAATAAATTAAATGAAGACTATCAATCTTATATGCAAACGCTTATTGATAATCGCGATAAGTATACAATTCCACAAGTATCAGATGAGTACTTAGCGCAGCATGATCCAAAATCGCTTTTGGACGTTACTTCAGATATCACTAATGAAGCAAAGTTAAAAGATGTGAAAGTAACAAAGAATAAATCACAATTCTTTAATACATTTACACTACAGGGGACATATACAGGAAGTGCGGCAAAAGGAGAGATTGAGGATTGGAAAGTAATGAATCAAGCAACAAATGATATGTTGAAACGTCTTTCAGGAAAAGGGTGGACTGGATATAAAACATTGACTGCTTACTTTGTAAATTACCGTGTTAATAATGCTGGACAATTTGAATATGATGTTGTGTTTAGCGGAGTGAATACGGAAGAAGGTACGACTGTAGAAAAAGAACCGAATAATTCATTTGATACAGCGAATCCACTATCTTTGAACATTTTATTAAGAGGGAACTTAAGTGATCAAGATCAGGTTGACCGATTTGTTATTGATGTAAAGGACCCAAAAGATTTACAAATTACTATTACGAACGAACAAAACATTGGATTGAACTGGGTACTATATTCTGAATCAGACTTAAATAATTATGTAACTTATGCAACAAAACGTGATGGAAACAAATTGCTTGACAATTATAATGCGAAGCCAGGGAAATATTACTTAAGTGTATATAAATATGGTGGTGGAACAGGGAATTATACAGTGCAAGTAAAATAATTTACTATAGTTTGTTTTGAAAGGCTACTTATTGCATTTTTTAGCTAAGTAAAGTATGTAATGTTAAACATTAAACTACTTCAATACCCCCCTGTTCTAATTATAGAACAGGGGGGTATTGGCTTTATATTTTTAAATTAAGTAACCTAATTGGATTTTGACAAGAAAATAATTAATATAGATTTGATTTCTCATTCGTAAAGCATGTTTTAATCTTCTTAATGCTCTTTCATTTTTGTCTCAATTCTTGTTTTCAAATCAGTTGATACTTGATCGAAATACCCCAAAACTATCTTCCCAATATCATTGGAAATGACTTTCAAATCATTAGCTAAATTTTCAGCAAGATGTTCTTTTTCAATGAGTGATAACTTTTCATAAAATTCACCAGCCTGCCCAAAGTCATCTTGCTTAGCTATAGAAGCTCTTTCAAGTTTCCCTTCGACGTATCTTCCGTCACCGCTTGTTGCTTGATTAGCAGGTGTCCAATCTTGCTGCTGGTTAATCGCTAATTTACGAAATTCTGGTCCAATTCTTCGTCTTTGAGAATCGCTATAAATATTAGCACGGCCCTGTAGCATTTTATCATCAGATAATTCTGCTCCATCCAGTAAATTAGAAGGAGAGAAGGACACTTTTTCTACTTGTTCCATATAATTTTCAGGATTTTTATTTAATACCATTTTACCGACTGGTATAAGCGGATACGCCTTTTCGTCCCATACTTTTGTATCATCTAAAGGATCATAAGAAAGATGTGCTTCATCTTTTGGATCCATGAGCTGGACATATAAACCATATTCCACTGCTTTACCATTTGCAATTGCATCGTATAAATCTTTCCCGCTATAATCAGGATTTTCGGCAGCTAGTTTATTTGCTTCTTTACTAGTAATGTATTGTACACCTTCAAATGGATACCAATGATACTTTACATACTTTCGATTACCTTCCGCATTTTTCCAAACGTATGTATTTACACTATGTCCTGGGATGTGACGAAGACTTTTTACCGTACCAGTATCGGAGAATAAACGGACAACAAAATGAATTGATTCGGGTGCTCTAGCGACAAAGTTCCAAAAACTATTGGGGTCTATTAAATTATTTTTAGGTGAAGGTAAGAGTGCTTTAATAGTTTCAGGGAAACGCATCGGATCGCGAACAGAAAAGACAGGAATGTGATTACATAAAAGATCGAAAATACCATCATTTGTATAAAATTTTGTCGCAAAACCGCGTACATTTCTAGAAGTATCAGGTGTTCCTTTCGTACTAACAGCTAATGAAAATCGCACCATAACGGGAACTTTCTCATTAGGATTTTGTAGAAAATTTAGTTTAGTATGTTCGGACATTGGATAGATCGTTTGAAAATAACCGAACGCACCAAATCCTTTTACATGAACAGGTCTTTCTAAAATTTTTTCATGAATAAATTCTTGTAACGCCTCGTGCAGTACACTATCTTGCTTTAAAATAGGTCCACGTGAACCAACTGTTTGAGAGTGAAGTTTAGCTGGTTCATTGCGTTCTCGATTTTGATTAAAGTCTTCTCCTAATAAAGATTGCCTCTGTTTATCATATTTTTCATTCATCGATTTAGCCTCCAAATTTTTTTCGTCGATTGTTACTAAATATGATTCTATAGCCTTGATTATGTATTACATACAAAGTTCAAATTAGTAACATACCGCTAGATGTAAAAAATGCACTTATAGTGGACCTGTTGAAATAGAGGAAATTATGAAAAAATGAATATCGGAAAGAGAAATAACACGTTTTATTAAAAAGGTGGAAGAAAACCACTATTAAAATTTCAATCTTAAAAATTAATTTAAAAATGACTTTATAGATAATGAACATTAAAAACGAGAAAAATAACTAGGAGGAATTTAAAATGTCGGATTGGTTTCAATTAGATAAAGAATACATTATGCCTACGTATTGTCGTACGGGGGTTGCGATAGAAAGAGGAGAAGGAAGTAAACTTTATGATGTAGATGGTAAAGATTATTTAGATTTATTTTCAGGTGTAGGAGTAAACGTATTAGGGTACAATCACCCTAAAATTGTGCAAACGGCAATGGAACAAGTTACGAAATCGTTGCATCTTCCTTTTCATTATTTAAATCCAGTAGCGATTGAGTACGCAAAAAAGTTAGTTGATTACTCTTTAAAAAACGGAAAAGTCTTTTTTACAAACTCTGGTACGGAAGCGACAGAAACAACGTTAAAATTAATAGATAAATATAGATCTATAACGAACGAAGAGCGTGACGGAGTCGTTGTACTGAAAGATAGTTTCCACGGACGAACATTAGGTGCACTTCATTTTACGAGACAAGAAAATGTATATCAAAATTTCCCTAAAACATCTATTCCTGTATATGAAGTAGAGCGCGAGAATATAGAGCAATTAGAAGAAACAATCATAAATGAAAAGCCGATTGCAATTATGCTAGAACCTGTTTTAGGAAGCGGGGGGATTTATCCTTTATCAAGTGAATATTTGCATAGTGTTCAACATCTTTGTGATACATACAATGTACTTCTAATAGTAGATGAAGTACAAAGTGGTATGGGGAGAACTGGAAAACTATTTGCTTATCAAAATTTCAATATTATACCGGACATTATTCAAATTGGTAAAGGAGCAGGAGGCGGGATACCGCTTGGCGGAATCATTGTAGGTGAAAAGTTATGTGATGTATTTTCACCAGGAGATCATGGTACAACATTTGCACATTCATCAATGGGAACAGCTCTTGGTTTAACGGTATTAAATACATTAATAGATGATGGATTAATGCAAGCAGCTTATGAAACGTCACTATATTTAAATGACAAACTGCAAGAAATTCAAAAAGAAAACTCTTATTATATTAAAGAAGTACGCCATGCTGGTATGATGTTTGGTATTAGTGTGAACGATACGAATAATAATGTGAAAGAATTACAATCAGCATTAATGGATAAAGGGATGCTAGTCGATATTACACAAGGGAATATTATTCGATTACTTCCGCCGTATATTATTACGAAAGAGGAAATTGACGCGTTCACTTATGAGTTTATTTCCTGTGTTCATAGCATAGCAGCTACAGCAAGTATTTAAAAAAATATAAAAAAATATAAAAAGCTGAAGAAGGCGCTATTTTAGCGGCTTCTTCAGCTTTTTAAAATAGTAAATTACTTAACCTAGGGAGCATCTCATTGGACAAATAATTAATTATGTGAAACAATAATAACAGATAAGGAGACGTTGCTTTTCCTTAAGTGCTTCGTATTGAATTTATTCTAGTAAGAGAAGGTGTGCTTAAAGAAGTTAAATTAAATAAGGAGCTGTTTTACTATATGCAACAAAATAATGATTTAAATTTTGAACCTCAAGACGTTAATATTGTCAATCCTAAACAAGCGCGGAAAGCAGTTGTTGCTACTGGCATTGGGAATGCAATGGAGTGGTTTGACTTCGGATTATATGCGTATTTAGCGGTAATTTTAAGTCAATTATTCTTCTCAGGTGTTGATAATAGTGGATTGCAACTTGTACTTACATTCGGTACATTTGCAGCGGCCTTTCTAGTTCGACCAATCGGAGGTATTTTCTTTGGTAGAATAGGAGATAAGTATGGCCGAAAGATTGTTTTAAGTACAACTATTATTTTAATGGCACTTTCTACATTATTCATCGCATTACTACCAACCTATGAACAAATTGGTGTATGGGCACCAATACTACTTTTAATTGCTCGAATGATTCAAGGCTTTTCTACAGGCGGCGAATATTCAGGAGCAATGGTTTATATCGCAGAATCTTCCCCAGATAAAAAGCGTGGTATACTCGGTAGTGGTCTTGAAATTGGAACACTCTCAGGTTACATTGCTGCCTCGGTAATTGTTACCATTTTAACGTTATTATTAACAGATGAGCAAATGCTCAGCTGGGGATGGCGTATTCCTTTCTTAATTGCTGCACCAATTGGTTTGGTCGGTTTATATTTACGACGTCATTTAGATGAATCCCCAATCTTTGAAGAGATGGAAAAAGCACAAGAGGAATCTGAAGAAAACGAACAATTTTCATTTATGGATATATTAAAATATCACAAAAAAGACTTCTTATTAAGCACAGTAATTGTTGCCTTCTTTAACATTACAAACTATATGATCCTTTCGTATATTCCTTCTTATTTAACACAAGTATTAAAAGTCAAAGAAACAACTGGCTTATTAATCATTTCAATTACGATGGCACTTATGATTCCACTGGCACTTTATTTCGGTAAATTAAGTGATAAAGTAGGTAATAAACGCGTAGTACAAATTGGTTTACTTGGTTTAGCATTATGTTCAATTCCAGCATTTTTATTAATTGGTAACGGACATATTGTAGCCATGTTTGCGGGTATTTTCGTCTTAGGTTTCTTCCTTAGTGTATATGAAGGAACATTGCCTTCGTTATTACCAGCACTCTTTTTCACCGATGTACGTTATCGTGCACTTTCTATCTCCTTTAATATTTCTGTATCTATATTTGGCGGGACGACACCGCTCGTATGTTCATACTTAGTTCATGCTACTGGTAATCCACTGGCACCAGCATTTTATTTAACAGGTGTAAGTGTAATTGGATTAATTGTATTTAGTGTACTATTTGTCACAACATCAGGACGTGCACTAAAAGGTTCTTACCCTACTGTAGAATCGAAAAAAGAAGCACATCAAATTGCTAAAGAGGATCCTGAAGAAACACTTTGGTGGCATGAAGAATCTTTAGAAATTGAAGCAGGAAAAAAAGCATAATTTGTGAAAAGCAACGTGGACTTTTACACAAAAAGACTCCTAGTTTAATAGGAATCTTTTTGTATACATCATTTTTTCTTCTTCTTCAAACTCTTCTGATACGCATAAAGCTTATAAACCTCTTCCTTAAATTCATGTATAAGCACAGTGTTGTCACCATTTGAATACCGTACTGTATTATAGGCATCTATAATAATATGACTCTGAATATTTGCACCTTCTTCAAGATTTATTCTTTCTAACCAAGCCTCAACCGTTTCTCCTCGTTCTCGGTTTAAAGGGGGGGATAGTTTACTCTCGAGTTTGAAAATTTCTTTCCGAATTTCGTTATTTGGTGGTTTATTTCGTTTGAAGCGTTTTTGACCTATTCCTTCTTTATCAGTAATGATAGTAGATTCGAAGATGGGTATATTTGGTAAACTTAAATGTTTTCGATTTTTTATTATTTTCCTTACGACATAAATAGCGATGACTGTACAGACTATTATTGTAGCGGTATTTATGAGTATTGGGTCAAAATCAGGAAGTTTTTTCCCGTCTTCAATTCGTGGTTTTAAGAGATGTCCTTTATTTGCCCAAACACCTTCAGTATCCTTTAATTCCGCTGCTTTAATTAATGGCATTAAAGCATAGCCGACTCCTAATGCGATAAATTCCGTCAAAAAACCAAACATAAGTCGAATAAAAGGAAAAACTTGAACAATTAATAGACTCATTACACCAATCGTAATGATAGAAGCAAAACGTAATAGTTGTTGTTTTCGATTTGCCCCGGTTAGCCAAAATGTAATCATAAGATGCAAGGCTAACATTAATAGTTTCCATAGAGGTGGAAAGGGTGCATAAAATATAGCTGAAACGACAAACCATACAATGCCACCTAGAGATTTTTGAACTGGATATCCAGGTCCGACCGCGTGCACGATAAAGAAAAATAGTGGTAACATGATTGTGCCAAAAAGAGAAAAAGGTAAAAATATAGAGAAAGCAACTATTTGAAGAACTAATAGTATTACAAATCCTGTCGTTTTTTTCTTCATTAATTTATGAATAAGAAATACCCCTACATAGCCTGTTGTTAAAAACATTGCAATACCAATGAGTTCAGCTCTTTCTGTTAATAATGAAAGAAGGAGGAGTAGAATAAAGTCATTAACGTGATAGAGCCAAGTTTTCAAACTTTTCCACCATCCCTTCATTATTAATGAGAAACGTAGGCTGAGATAGAAGAGGGAGATCATTCTTCTGCATACCAATGTATATCATTGTAGAGGATCGCTCTCTTTTTCTCGTTATATAGTGAAGAAATCCTTGTTTTGGAAGTAACGTACTATCATCTGAAATACGTGCTAATTCTTCCAAAGCCTTCCCGTAATGTGTCTGGCCTTCGTTTAATGGTAAATGCAATGCACCAGTTTCTGCTAATACACTAATAAATAATTCAAACGGTATTTGATGCTTCGTTGCGAATTGACAAATGTATGTTGTAAATGAAATAAGGTCTTCTACATTTTCTTTCCAACCGAATCCGCGATCAGCAGCTAAAGAAAGACAAATCGTCCAACTATAATTCTTTACAGGTTCATATTGCTTCGCTTGTAACGCCTGCATTTTGGCGGATGCTTTCCAATGAATAGAGCGGAATGATTCACGCTCGTAGCGCTTTACACCGATAATAGATGTTTCATCATTGTAAAAAGAGAAATTCGTTCGATAGGAACCTGTTAATAATTGCTGAAGTTCTTGTAAACCGGCTACTTCTTTAGGAGTAGGGTATACAATAATTTCAGTCTTTAATTTATCGAAAACAGGTAAATGTACAGTTAATAAATGAAAAGGGTCTTTTAAAACACATTCAAATTGTTCAATTTGAAAGACACCACGCTTCGTTGCGGTTAATGTTAAATCCCATTTTTGCGCTGAATGAGCAGGTTGTGAAAATGGGAAAGAAAATAACGTTTTTGATATTTGTTCAATCCCTTGATCTTTATGCGGTATAAGGGACAAATTTAAATGAAAATAACAAACACCATTAACGAGTGGTATATTTGCCCCATTTTTTAAATGAATAAAAAACTGTCCAGATTCATCAGGAAAAAGCCGGGTTGTTTGTTTTTCATTTATAACTTGAAATTTTTTCTCTATGTAAGCGACATATTTATAAATGAAAATCGCAAATAAATAGTAGAAGAAAAAGAGAAACATAATAATTCGTTGCGGCAGAAAAAACGTAAAAAGTAAAGCGATGGGCACAGTTAATTGAATAATGTGGATTTGAAAAAATAAAGGTACAGTTACAACGCGCTGTCCATTCATGCTTGCTCAATCTCCACGGGTACATCTACTTCTTTTAATATCCTTTGCATAATTTCATTTTTTGTCGTACGTAACGCACCTTCCATTGACAAGACGATACGGTGATTCCAAACAGAAGGAACTAAAAATTGTATATCTTCAGGGGTACAATATTCTCTCCCGCGTAAAAAAGCTAACGCTTGAACGGCACGAACTAAAGCTAAAGTGGCACGCGGGCTTACACCGTTAGCGATGTAATCGTGATTTCTTGTAGCGTGAGCAAGTTTAATAATGTAGTGTTCTAGCGCCTCTGATACGAATATTTCTTTCACTTGTTTCTGTGCCCCTAAAATGTCTTCTAAAGAAATAACAGATTTGACGCTTTCTAACGGTGTATTGTTGCGAAAACGTCGCATCATTTTTAATTCATCTTCAGGAGACGGATAACCAATTGAAATCGTCATTAAAAAGCGATCAAGCTGTGCATCTGGAAGAGGGAAAGTTCCTTGTGATTCAATTGGGTTTTGCGTCGCAATAACAAAAAACGGTTTCGGAAGAGGAGTAGACTGCTTTTCAAGCGTTACTTGTCGTTCTTCCATAGCTTCTAACAAACTAGCTTGTGTTCTCGGCATCGCGCGATTAATTTCATCTGCAAGTAGTATATTTGTCATAACTGGTCCAAGTCTTAATTCGAATTCACTAGTTTTTGGATTGAAATATTCAATACCTGTTACATCACTCGGAAGTACATCAGGGGTAAATTGAACGCGAGAAAAATTACCACCAATGCTTTTAGAAATTGTTTTTGCAAGTAATGTTTTTCCGGTGCCAGGCACATCTTCCAGAAGCACATGCCCGTCAGCAAGCAATGAAACGAGTAATAGATCTATAACATTTTCTTTACCGACAAAAACAGATCCTATATTTTCTTTTAATTTATTAATCATATGTAACATTCCTTTCATAATAAAAGAGCTAGTATTTCTATATTTTAACAAATTATTCAGAAAATTGATATGATTTTTAAATTTGAAGAAACAGATATTTAATTATTAAATTACTCTTGCATATTTTGGAATATGATTATACAATATCGATATACGATGTATCGTAAGTCGATATATCACAAGGCGATGTATCGGAGGTAGTTATAATGAATGGGAAAGCGCAAAAATATATTCCATTAACAGAGGCCACATATTACATACTGTTGTCATTAGTGAAGCCTATGCACGGATATGGGATTATGCAAATGGTAGAAGAGATGACAAATGGGGAAGTAAAGCTCGGTCCTGGTACTTTATATGGGAATACGACGAAGTTATTAAAAGAGAAGTTAATTGTTGAAGTTGCCTCTACGGACAGAAAGAAGTGCTATGAGTTAACACCATTTGGAAGAGAAGTGTTGGAATTGGAGTATAAAAGATTGCAACGATCTGTAGGGAATGGAAATAGTATATTAGGGGAGTGAATGGAAGATGGAGACAAAGAAGGTATTGAAATTTTTCGCGGCATGGAGTTTAGAAAAAGAGGAAGTTTTTTTAAGGAAAATGCATCAACAAGGCTGGGCGTTACAAGGATATAATTTGATGTATACGTTTAAGAAAACTGAGCCGAAAGATGTAATATATAAAGCAGACTTTAGATTGGTTTATAGAGATTCAAAAGAAAAACAACAAGAGTACTTTGAAATATATGAAATGTCTGGTTGGAAACGCGTAACGAGTTTTACAAGATGGAATTATTTTTGTAAAGAAGTAGAAGAGGAAAATGAGTTACCTGACATATATTCAGAGAAGGACACGAAAGTGCAAAAAATGAAGGAGTTATTACAATTTTTTGCATTTATTTCAATAACTATTTTACCATCAATGTATAACTTTTTTTTAAGTCCGATGGAATCAAGAGTGCCCATTTGGGCGAAAGTTCTGACAGGTCTTGCATCTTGTATGTATGTTTATTTCTTTATAAGGATCTTTTGGAAAATTAAGAAATTAAAAAACGAAATATTATAATAAAGATTGGATTTTAAAAGAAGATGATTACCGGAATCATCTTCTTTAATTTTCATGTAATTCTATTTTGTTCACTCTTTTTTACATAATAAAAAACTATATATTTAAGGCATAGAATTAACAGTTACAAAGATAATACCAGTGATAATACTTAAAAAAATCATAAATGATGAAGAAACGATTAATAATAATGAACCACTGATTAATACTATTTTATTAGATTTTTGATGTTTAAAGTGGTAATAAAGTAAAAAGCCGCAAACAGTAGAAACAATCCATATAGCTAGACCGTAAGGAGTTGTTATCTTCTTCCAATCGAAAATCCAAAAGTAAAAGATGACTATGTGACAAGTGAATAGTAGAAATGTAGATGGAATCATTAACTTTTTATTTAAAATCATTTATTTCACCTCTCTTATGTAAATATTACCAAAAGAGTGTGGAGTTGAAAATATAATATGGAAGTGAATAAGGTTTTCACTTAAAGAAACTACGAGATGAGTAAGAGATATTTCTAAATCAATTTCCATTTGCATGGGAATTTAAATGAAAAAGAACCATATAAAATTATGAAGGGAGGAGAGTCATAAAATGCAGAGAATGAACAATTATTTTCGCGCTCGAGCGAGTATGGTATACATGATGACTAATAATGAAGTAATGAATCACATTGTTGCTTTTCATATGGATACGGATGGAATGCTCACTTTTGTGGGTTCTTACCGAACTTACGGAAGAGGTACTGGTATAAAGGAAGTTTCTACAGAAACGGCAAACGATGGTATAGATACTCTAGCATCACAAGGTTCTCTCACTTTGTCCCGTGATGGTCGTTACCTATTTGCAGTTAACGCAGGCAGTCATAGTATCAGTAGTTTTATCATAGCAGATAACGGGGTGCCAGTTTTCGTGGATGTAAAGCCATCAGGAGGTGCTCAGCCCAATAGCATTGGTGTGTATAATAATCTTCTCTACGTCTCCAATGTAGGTAATGCTGCAAACAATTTCGCATCAAATATTACTGGATTTCACATAGATGATAAGGGAAACCTTACACTTATTCCAGGATCTACTCATGCTCTCAGTACCTTTAATGCTCAGCCCGCACAAGTTCTCTTCACCCCGGATGGTAGTAAAATCGTTGTCTCCGAGCTTACATCAAACCATCTCAGTGTCTTCCATGTAAATAAAAATGGTACGGTTACAGGACCAATTGTTAATGATTCTTACGGTAAAGGCCCATTGGGTGCTTATTTTCTATCGTCCGGAATTCTCTTAGTTACAGAAGCAGTTTCAAATGCGATGTCATCTTATTCATTGAGCAATGACGGTACTCTTCATGTAATCAGCGGCTCTGTACAAAATGGATATAAAACTGCTTGTTGGGTTATAACAACGAAGGATGAACGTTTTGCCTACACTACAAACACTTTAAGTGGCACCATATCCACCTACCAAATCGCCCCCAATGGAGCACTGTCAGTAGTAAGGCATATTACTAGTACACCACCGGGGACAGCACCAGGTCTTCCGATGGATGTTGGAGTGAGTAAAGATGGACGACATTTTTACACTCTAAACGGAAATCAGGGGACAGTGTCAGCATTTAATATTCAGAGTGATGGTAGTCTAGTAAGATTGCAGGTTGTTGCTTCATCCAATTTTCCTTACTTTGGGTCGCAAGGTTTAGCTGTTCTTTGATTCTATTGGGTCGCTATATTTGTGTGGAACAGAAATATATATGACGGTGTATGAATAGTAGACATGTAGATGAATTAGGAACCTTTGATTAAACGGCAATTGTCCACCTTACTTACGTAAAACGAAAAAATCCCCCTATAGAAAATTGATAGGGGGAAGGGAAAATGTTTAAGAAAAAGACTGATTTTGAGCCGGTTTAATAAATTGTTCTGGATTTTCAACAAGCCCGCATACAGCACATTGGACGCGGTAAGTAGGTCCTTGATAAGCCATATGAAAAGCGTTCATCGTTTCATTTGTGTATTCTTCTTCTACTTGACCAGTTTGCGGATTTAACTTGACTGGTTTTACTTGTTGCTCAAGAATATTAAAGCGAGTGCGATTCGTTTTACAGCTTGGACATAGCATTGGTTCCATATGTATACACCTCCATTTGTAGCATTTCTTAAGCGGTATGATTTTATGCAAGTAAAAAAACTTTCTCAATATAAATAGGTGTTTAATGCATTTAAAATTCAGAAAAAATAAAATATAATAAAAGTACGAACTGGTTATGTCCAAACCAAATCTCCTGTTTTATGCCAATAAGCTGGGGGCCGAGAAATCGGCCTCATTTTTTTGTGCTCGGCTCTATGAGGTACAAGGTTTTTAAAAACATTTGTCGAATTTTTAGAGGTGAAGGGGGAATAATTATGAACTTAAAAATGAAATATATTATTTTATATGTAGAAAAGTTTGAACAATGTCTTCAGTTTTATAAAGAAATTTTAAAATTGCCAATAAGAGCTGAACACGGTACATATATTGAATTTGAAACAGGAGCAACAATTTTAGCGATGAATACACGAGAGGATGTTAAGGAGTTAACGGGACTACCTCTTACAGAAGGTGTACTACAATCTTCTCATTTTGAGTTAGGGTTTGTTGTAGAGGATGTAAAGGAAACGATTGAGAAATTAAAAGAACAAGGGGTTAAAGTTCTAGTTGAGCCAATCGTAAAACCGTGGGGACAAACAATTGCTTACATTGCTGATCCAGACGGTAATTATATTGAAATTTGTAGTTCATTAGAATAGAAGGAGAAAAAGAGGATGGGGTTTCCAAAATTAGAAACAGAACGTTTACTATTAAGAGAACTTACACTGTTAGATGCAGAAACGATGTTCCATTATTTTTCAAAAGAATCCGTTATTCGTTATTTTGGGATGGATTCTTTCGAAAATATTGAGCAAGCGAAAACGACTATTCAAACGTTTAGAAAGCGTAATGAAGAGGGAAGCGTATTTCGCTGGGGGATAGAGAAGAAAGGTACGGATCAATTAATCGGAACGTGTGGGTTTCATTTAATTAACAATCATCATAAACGAGCTGAAATTGGTTATGAGCTAGATGATACATATTGGGGACAAGGATACGCAACTGAAGCACTGCAAGCAATGCTAGCTTACGGATTTGAAACGTTGCAATTTATAAGAATTGCAGCTGTCGTATATATAGAAAATGAAGCTTCACGTAATTTATTAAAAAAATCTGGGTTTCAAGAAGAAGGATTACTTCGAAAATATATGATTCAAAATGACGTTGCTCATGACACGGTCGTTTATTCATTATTAAAAGAAGATTGGCAAAAATAATGAGCACAAATGAAATAATGAAAGTTATTAAGGAACATAAAGATGAGAGATTTATATTAGGTGTAGATGGTCTAAGTCGTTCAGGTAAAACAACTTTGGTTAAAGAGTTGGAAGAAGATATGAAGAAAAGTGGAATCCCGTTTCATATATTCCATATTGATGATCATATTACCGAGCGTAACAAGCGATATAATACTGGATTTGCAGAATGGTATGAGTACTACAACCTTCAATGGGATATAGAGTGGTTGCAGCAAAACTTATTTCAGAAGTTACAAAGCAACATGCAATTAGAGTTGCCATACTATCATGATGAAACAGACACATGTGAAATGAAAGAAATACACCTTCCTTTAGTAGGTGTAATAATTGTTGAAGGTGTTTTTCTGCAGCGAAAAGAATGGAGAAATTTCTTTTATTATATGGTGTACTTAGATTGTTCAAGAGAAACAAGGTTTCTTCGCGAGAGTGAGGAAACGCAGAAAAACCTTCCAAAGTTTCAAAGTAGGTATTGGAAAGCTGAGGAATATTATTTGGAAGAGGAATTGCCGAGGGAGAGGGCGGATTTCGTAATACGCAATATGTAACAATGTAAGTAAGTACAAAATAGAAGGTGGATAAAATGAATATATTATGGGATTTTGATGGGACGTTATTTAATACGTATCCTGCATATACAATGATGCTTTCTGAAATATTAGGTGATGCAGTAGATAAACGAGAAATATACAAAAACTTAAAAATATCATATTCCCACGCAATTCAATATTACAACATTTCAAATGAACAGGAAGAACAGATTAAAGTTTTGAAGAAGCAGTTTACTCCAAAAGATATGAAACCATTTGAAGGTGTCGAAGAGATTTTGAAATTTGCGCATAAAAACGTGATTATGACACATAAACATAGGGCAGGAGTTATGGAAATCTTAAAGTATTACGGATGGGACAAATACTTCATCGATATGGTTACAATTGACGATGGTTTCCCTCGAAAACCGAACTCTTTATCTTATGATCATTTACATAAAAAGCACAATATTGATCTAGCAATTGGAGATAGAGAGTTAGATCTATTGCCTGCGAAGGAATTAGGTATTACAACATGTATGTTTCAAGATAAATGTGATGTAGCGGACTATTCTTTATCACATTACTCTGAGTTTTTTAAGGTAGTTATTGATAGAAATAGGGAGTTTTCTTTATAAATGGCTTGATTAAAGCTTCTACTTTTACAAGCGCAGCAAATGAAGCAAAGTATAAAGAAGTGCACATGATAAATTTGATAGTAAAATAAAAACGGGATTATCAGAAGAAAAAGCTGGTTTATATACTGTTGTTCTTGTAGCGAAATATAGTAAAGAACAACGGACCTTTATCATTACTTATAATGATAAAGAAGAAATAGCACGTTTATATATTAAATAAAAAACAGATACAGCGGAAGTTTCCGCTGTATCTGTTTTTTTTGCATTAACCAAATTATGGTTATTCGTGCTGATATGAACTCATAGCTATATAGAAGGGGTGGGTAATTATGAAAACAGAAATAGTTCTCAAAAAGAAGTACAGCATAATAAGCTATGTATCTTTGCTCATCGGAATTATGTGTTTTTTATTCGTTTTTATAACTCCGACGAGGATAGCGAATGCAGGAAATATAGTTGGAGATTATATAACGATTGCTCTGACAGGTGTAGGTATTATACTTTCAATAATCACAATGACGAAAAAAACAGAGAAGAAGGGGATTGCTATTATTTCATTAATACTGTCCTCATCATTCTTTATATTTTGGATGATCGCGATTATTTTAGTTTTGACTGGTCAAGTTAGTTTTGCGCCGTAATACTGAATAAAAAGAGTCTTTCATTATAAGAAGGACTCTTTTATTCGGTATCTTCAGATTGATATTCTAAAATATCTCCAGGTTGGCATTCTAATGCCTTACAAATAGCATCTAAAGTTGAAATTCTAATTGCTTTTGCTTTTCCATTTTTTAAAATAGAAAGGTTAGCCATTGTAATTCCAACTTTCTCTGAAAGTTCAGTTACACTCATTTTTCTTTTAGCTAACATTACATCAATATTAATTATTATTGCCATGTTATTCACCTCAGACCGTTAAATCATTTTCTGATTTTATATCTATCGCATCTTTTAACAGTCTTTGGAGAACGGCAGCAAAGACTGCGATAACCATTGAAGCAAAGATTAGAAGCATCCCAAGTATAATAATACCAGGTGCGTCATCTCTCTCCGCCACAAGATAGAAGAGTGGCATGCCTACTACATATAATATACTAATTGTTACTGCGCAGTGTTTTATCTTCTTTAAAGCTCTAACAGATAATTTCGAGAAGGCGTTCCCCTTGTCAATGAAGCTTACAAGTTTAAAAGCTTGATACAGAGCAAAATAAAAAGGTACAACCGTTGCATATAGATTAAGTAAAACAAGATATTTTATATATGCAATATCGGGGTACAATTCCGCTGCATAATTCCCTATGTTAGGAACTAAAAATATACATAAAGCAAGAACAGGAATACCGATAAGGATAATAGCTGTCTTTAAAAAGAGTGTTGATCCTTGTTTCATATAAAGCACCTCATTTATTAATTATCTATTAAATTTAACATGAAATTTATCGTTTAACAATAAATTTTTATTTATTTTAATATTGTTTTTATTGTTAAACTAATTTTGAAATTTCATGAAGATAATCGTTCCTTATTTCTGTAAATGATGTTATGTTAAAAGTAAAGATTAAGCCTTTTGTATATTAAGAGTTTTTAGAAAATCAATATTTTGCGTAATTTGACGAGGTGTTAATGAAATGAAATCGTACACACAATTTGAACGAAGAAAACACATACTAGATGAATTAGAAAAGTATAACCGAGTGATGGTAAATGATTTAGCAAAGGTATTAAATGTTACAACAGAAACGATACGAAGAGATTTAGATATGTTGCACAAGGAAGGGCAGCTTACGAAAATACATGGTGGTGCAATTAAGAAGAAAGATCAAACACTAGAATTTCATTTTGATAAACGTCGATCTGAAAATATTGAAGAAAAACGAAAAATTGCAATGGAAGCAAGTAAAATCGTAGAAGATAATGATATTATCGCAATTGAAATTGGGACAACCACAATGCAAATTTTAGATTACATATACGATAAAAAGAATTTGACAATTTTAACAAACTCGATACCAGCTGTAAATAAAATTATTGAGCTGAAAGACCAGTATGATTCCTTTGATTGTAGGTTAATAGTCATAGGGGGAATATTGAATACGAATTCCTTAGCATTGTCTGGAGAAATGACATTAAACTATCTGGATCATTTCACTGTTAATAAATTATTTGCTTCTTGTGATGGTATTTCATTAGAAAAAGAACTGACATGTTCTTATATTGAAGATGCACAAATATTTAAGCAGCTAAAGAATAATGCAAAACAAGTTGTAATGATGGCTGATGAATCAAAGTTTAATTTGACAAAGTTTTATAAAAGCGGAAGTTTTAGTGATATAGATGCGTTATATACGAATGCGAAGCTCGATGAATCGTGGCAAAATATGCTAACAAGTAATGGGGTTGAAGTAATAACAGTATAGAAAAACTAAAAGAAGGCTATTTCTTAGTAAGTTGAGAAATAGTCTTCTTTTGTTTATATGTTGTTTTATTTTGTTAATTTGTTGTTTTTACAGTTAGTTAACAAAATAACAACATTGTGTTAATAATATACTCGTACAATATGAATTAGGGGGTGGCAAGAATGCAAATAAAACTATCAAAAGCTGTGTTCTTTTTAATACCAGTTGGAATACCTCTAATATTGTTTTGGATTATTCCGAATTTCATTAGTTTAGGTATTAGTTTTACTGATTGGGATTTTATGACGAATGATTTTAACTTTGTTGGATTAGAAAACTATTTCAATTTGTTTACACAAGATTCTTTTATGCAAGCATTGTTAAATACGTTTTATTTCGGAATTGGAACAGTCATTCCGACGATAGCATTAGGTTTAGGATTCGCATTATTCTTTCGAAAAAAATTTAAAGGTTCCGCATTGTACCAATTAATGATCTTTTCACCTTGGGTAACGCCAACAATAGCTGTATCCATTGTGTGGTCACTTTTATATGAACCTCAATTTGGAGTTATTAATAAAGTGCTAAACTTTTTCGGGATACCAGGTTTGGACTGGCTTCAAAGTAGTCAAACAGCGATGTTAGCAGTCATTATAATGACGGTTTGGAAATTAGTTGGTTGGACGATGATTTTCTATATCGGTGCATTAGAAAAAGTTCCAGATAGTTTATATGAAGCAGCTAGTATTGATGGGGCAAATGCATGGCAGAAATTTCGATATGTAACACTGCCAATGGTTTCATCAACAACTTTCTTCTTAGTTGTCGTCAATACAATTTCTTCGGTGCAGGCTTACGATCAAATAAAGATTTTAACACAAGGTGGGCCTAGTGGTTCGACGCGTACGTTACTGTATTTATTCTTCCAACAAGGGTTTGAACAGTTTGATATGGGATCTGCAACAGCAATCGCATTTATCATACTAATCATTACAATTTTACTATCTATTATTAACAAAATAATAGGTGATAAGTGGGTGAACTATTAAGGTGAATAATATGAAAAAAGGTCCATTAATTGTAAAGCATCTCTTTTTAGCATTATCAAGTATACTATTTGTTTTTCCATTCATATGGATGGTACTTGGTTCGTTTAAAACATCTAGTGAAGTATTACAAGGAGGTTTTTGGCCTAAAGAATTTCACTGGGAAAATTATCGACAAGTATTAGACATACTACCATTTAACACATATTTATTTAATAGTTTTTATACATCTTTCATCATTACTATATATGTGCTTGTTTCATCTGCACTGTTTGCTTATATGTTAGCATTTTACAAGTTTAAAGGTAAAAATATTACATTTAGTGTCGTGATGGCAACCTATATGATTCCTGGAGCTGTTTCGTATGTTCCTGTATATGTAATGTTAGGGAAATTCGGGCTACTTGATTCACATTTTGGATACATGATTTCTATGGCTGTTAGCGTATTCGGTATTTTCTATTTAAAACAAACGTTCCACAAAGTTGGTTTTGAAATAGTAGAAGCAGCCAAAATTGATGGAGCAAGTGATTGGCGTATTCTTTGGAAGATTATTTTTCCAATGACACGATCATCATTTGTAACACTAGGATTGGTCACATTTATTGGTAATTATAATAATTACGTCTGGCCGGCTCTTATATTGAAAGATAATACGCAAAAGTTAATTACGAATGGAATTGCTGATTATTTCATTAATAGTTCCTTAGGGCGAGATTGGTCACACATTATGGTTGCAAGTACAATCGCAACAGTGCCGCTCTTAATCGTATTTTTGATTCTACAAAAATGGTTCTTATCAGGTGTTACTGATTCAGGAATAAAGGGGTAATTAAATAGTAAGGGAGATTTGTGGGATGAAAAAACTATTCATGCTTCTAACAGTTATAACATTGTTTGTTAGTGCACTTGCGGGTTGTTCAGGCGGAAAAGGAAGTACGGTTAAAGCGAGTAAAGAAGGAGAGAAGGTTGTTGTTCCATTCATTAATGGAGTAGGGGGCTCTCTTGCAGATCGTGTAGATAAGATTGTGGAAGAATACAATAAAAGTCAGGACAAATATGTAGTGAAAACGACAAAAGCTGGTAGCTACGATGAGTCTTATCAAAAGCTACAAAGTGGATTTGCAGCGAATAATCAAGAAGCAATTGCATTACTAGGTTCTGATGTCATTCAAGAATATGCTAAAAAACAGTTAATCGTACCTATAGATGAATATGTTAAAAATGATACTAATTTCAAAAAAGAAGATTATGGAAAAGGGTTTATGGAGCAAGCAACAATTGACGAGAAGTTGTATGGAATTCCATTCTACGGTACAACGCAAATTCTTTATTACAATAAAAAAGCATTAGCGGAGAACGGCTTTACAAAAGATGATTTAAAGACGTGGGAAGGTGTAGAAAAGGTAGCAAAAACAGTCGCAAAACGTGGTGAAAATGGAAATGTGACATATGCGGGCTGGATGCCGATGTGGGGAACTTCCAATTTAATTGATGCGGTTCGCAGTGCCGGTGGAAACGTATTAAGCGAAGATGGTAAAAAAGTATTAATTAACGATGACACTTGGGTTTCGGTATGGGAGAAATTCCGTACATGGCTACATGAAGATAAAATTATGAAAATACATTCAGGTGGTACTGGATGGGAATATTGGGATAAAACTGTAATTGATTTAGTTGAAGGTAGAACATTAGGATTTACAGGATCATCTGGTGATCAAGGATTTGTTTTTAAATCATTAGGAAAAGGAATGACGGAAGAAGAACGCCTTAACACATTTGAAGCATTACCTCAGCCTGCTTGGGGTAATCATAAACCAGCGCCAAAACTAGAAACATATTTATTCACATTAACGAGAAACATTGATCCAGAAGTAGTAAAAGGCGCGTATGACTTTATGAAGTTTGCGACAAGTACGGAGAAAACGGCTGAATGGTCCATGGCTACAGGATATATCCCTGTTCGCAACAATGTAACAGAGTATGGTCCATATGCTGAATTCGTAAAAAAACAACCACAAGCATTAGTTCCATTAGAACAAGCTAACAATTATGGAGTGGGGCCATTTGTAGATCCAACGGGCGGTAAAATTAATGACGCCTTAAATGTAGCGAAAGATAAAGTAGAGATTGAAGGAGTTCCAGCGAAAAAAGCATTAGATGAAGCAGCTAAGGTTGCACAAGAAGAGTTAGATAAAGTTCTGAAAAAGAAGAAGTAATATTACCAACATGAGGTGCTTTTGAACGAAGGAAGTGCCTCTAAAATTCCATCATTAAAACGTAAAAAGGTGTGAGAACGATGATTGAAATAACAAGTACGATAACACTCTCTCCATTCGTAAAAAATAAACATTGTTTCCAAATGGATGAAACTGATATTACAAACTTTACATTAACTATTGATCAAGGGGGCAACCGGAAAATTCCGCTATTATTAATTTTGCGAGACCCTAACGGTTATGTACGTATACAATACCAAACGCCAGTTGCAAATGAAAAACTAGTCGTTTCAAAAGATTCAATATTTTGTTCTGCTGGTTGTATTGGAGGAGAAATACAGTCAGGTAATTGGGAATTAGAAGTCATATATATCCCTCATTGTGCAAAGAAAGTAGTGAAATTTATTGGAGTAAAAGTTGACTATACAGTAAATATAGTAGTGAATGAGCAATTGGAACGAAAGTATAATAGAGAGCACTTTTGCAAGGAAAATGTTTTTATTGATGAATACAATTATGAAAAGATAATAAATGAAGAATATCGCTGGTACAAAGGAGAATTTCATGAGCACACAGATTTAACCGATGGCGAGATAGATGATGAACTTGGAATGACAGTATGTGAAAAACAGGAATTAGATTTTTTATATGCGACGGAACACAATATTGTTATGCCATCGTATCAAAAAGGAAACACATTAATTATACCATCTATGGAACTTACAACTCCTTACGGTCATTACAACATATTCGGGATAAAGGAATACGTTGATTTTACAAAGTATGTAGATGAATTGTTTAGCGCGGAAACAATGAATGAACTATTTTCATTCTTGAAAGAAAAAGGTTATTTATTGAGTGTGAATCATCCGTTTATGAAGCCTTGGGCGAACCAAGTGAATATTAACTTAGAAAATGTTCATACGATGGAAATTATGTGTGATCCAACTTATAAAAAAAGTAAATCATCTACTTTAGAAGCTTTACGTTGTTTCGATCAAATGTGGTCAAATGGTCTTAAAATCTGGGGAATAGGAGGAAGTGATTCTCATTTACATCCGTCTAAAACATTCCCGGGGTCAAAAGACCCATCCATTTATGGTGATCCAGGAACATATGTATTATGTAATGGTTTATCTATTAAAAACTTAAAATTTGCAATCAAAAAGGGACGGATTTATTTCTCTCGATTTAGAAAATTAGCGATAGATATTCAAAACGAAGGTGAAACGATTTATGTCGGTGATGAGGCTAAAGGAAACATTATTTACAATATTTCTACTGACAAACCGTGTGAGTGGAGACTAATAATAAATGGGAAAATAATTGAACAAAAATCTGGCAGCAACGTAACTTTTGAATTTTCATTAAATGAAGGGGTGTATGCTAGGGTTGAGGGATGGGAAGAGGACGAATTAGTAGCGTTTATTAATCCTATTCATAATAAAGTTGAGAATAAAAATATGAAAACATGGAATGAAGTTATAGGGGGAATAAAAGGTGAATAAAGCAATTATTTTTGATAAAGATGGAACATTAATACAGTTAGATTCAGTTTGGTATAAAATTGTGCATCGTGTGTTAGATGATATATTTCAAACGTATCCAAATGTAAAAAGTAAAAGAGATGATTACTTATCGATTATTGGTATGAATGACAACGATTTTGAGAGTACGAGTTTACTAGCATGTCGCACAAATTACTTTATTGCGGCTGCGTGGTACTCGTTGTTAGAAAATCAACATGTGGATAAAGAGAATTTCATTCATGATGTATGTCTTTTATTCAAAAAGTACTCTACAGCAGACGATCTTGTATTTACAGAAGTGGAAGGTGCAAAGGAAACGTTACGATATTTAAAAGACAATGAATATATTATTGGGGTTGTTACGGCAGACGATGTGGATGCAGCGATTCATTCTTTGAAAATGACTGAGTTATATGATTACGTAGATTTTTTAGGTGCAGATGATGGTGTGAATAGAACAAAACCTGAAAGTGATTTTTATCATATGTTTAAAGAAAAATTTTCTCTAGCTGAAGAAGATGTGCTTATGGTAGGTGATACATTAACAGACGTTACATTTGCGAGAAATAGTAACATTAAAGTAGTGGGCGTCTTATCGGGTGCGAGTAGGAAAGAAGATTTAGAAGGACAAGCAGATTATATTTTAGACAGTATGAAGGATATTTCGAAAATTTTATAATTCATGTCATCATAATTTTTAACAATATGTATAAATATAGCTCAAATTCTAGGAGGATATTATGGCTCAACTATCATTCAAAAACATTTACAAAAAATATGATCATGATGTGACAATCGTAAAAGATTTTAACCTAGAAGTAAATGATGGAGAATTTATCGTTTTGGTTGGCCCTTCAGGGTGTGGGAAATCTACAACATTACGTATGATTGCAGGACTTGAAGAGATTTCAGATGGCGACTTTTATATTGACGGAAAACGTGTAAATGATATTTCGCCGAAAGATAGAGATATCGCAATGGTGTTTCAAAACTATGCACTGTATCCGCATATGAGTGTTTATGAAAACATGGCATTTGGATTAAAACTACGAAAATACAGTAAAGAAGAAATTGACCAGCGTGTGCAACATGCAGCAAAAATTCTTGGGCTTGAGCAGTATTTAAGCCGAAAGCCAAAGGCACTTTCAGGTGGGCAGCGCCAGCGTGTTGCCTTGGGCCGAGCGATTGTTCGAAATGCAAAAGTATTTTTAATGGACGAGCCTTTATCAAACTTAGATGCGAAGCTACGCGTTCAAATGCGTGCTGAGATTACAAAATTACACAAGCAGCTGCAAACAACAAACGTGTACGTTACACACGATCAAATAGAAGCGATGACGATGGCAACTCGTCTTGTTGTGCTAAAAGATGGGATTGTACAACAAGTCGGTACACCGAAAGAAGTGTATGATAATCCAGAGAATGTATTTGTTGGCGGATTCATTGGTTCTCCTGGAATGAATTTTTTCAAAGGAGTATTAACAGATAATGCAGTTATGATTGATAAGTGGAAAATTGAAGTGCCAGAAGAGAAGATGAAAGGCTTGCGAAATAACGGATATACGAATAAAGAAATCATAATAGGAGTACGTCCAGAAGATTTTTATTATGGAAAAGCAATCAAGGCGTTACCATATAACGCAAAAGTAACGGTGTGTATTGATGTAGCAGAATTAATGGGGGCAGAAACATATCTATATTCTAACATTAATGGTCAATCCTTTGTAGCTCGTGTGGATACTTCTTTAGATGTGCAAAGTCAATCAAATATAGATCTAGTTTTGAATATGGATAAAGTTCATTATTTCGACTCTAAAACTGAGAAGCGAATTATTTTATAGATAATAATTAATATGATTATACCTTTAGAATTTCTTCAACTACTACAAATAAATGAATATAAAAAAGCCGATTATCCTTTAGATTACAGGAAATCGGCTTTTTTATATAGAAGATTGCTTAGCGTACGAAAATCACTTTTTGTTGGCAGTACCCTGTCACAATCAAGCTGAGAAAAACAAATAATCCGAAACGAGAAAAATCTTAAGTTGATTGATGTGTGATGCTACTCCTATGTTAAGATTCGAGTCATTTAAAACAGCAACCTCTATATTGAGTGGTGTTAAAGCGACGTATATGATAAAAAAGATGTATCGCTTGTGAAAAAATTGCATCACCTTGAATGAGCTAATACGACAAGAATTCGTGTCGGGCCTAATTAGGGAATACAGTACAAATCAGTATATAGTATACAAGCATTCTCTTTCTATAAATACGGTATGTTTTTAATATAATTAAAAGAAAATTTTTGTGTTCTTTAATATGATGTGACATAATACCAGCTTTTTTCTATTTTTGTGATCTCTTTATATTCATTATTAAAGTCGGATTTGTTTGGTCTAGTATCATTTGGTGTGTAAATAAATCCTGAAAAATTATCTAATATACCACGATAAGTAAAAAAGAAAACAGAAATACCATTTTTATTTTGTTGAATAATTACATCCCCACCGTTTTTGGAAGTGGATGCAAACTGTTTAGGTAAATGAATTTGTCTACTATCATAATGAACATTAGGAGTTAACTCTTTATGTTCTATAAGTGCTATAACTTTTTCACGGTCTTCTTTATAGATAATAAAATCTAAATTTATATAAATCTCATTAAATGGTATACATATCCAAGTAATTACTATGATTAGTTGAATAATTAACGGTTTCCAATTTTTGTATTTAATGAGATGTATGATTGTGAAAATTAATATTAAGAAAAACAATCCATGAACTATTATTGAAAGAAATGGCATAACAAATGGGGTAAGGAATTCAACTAAATACCATTTGAAAAAATGATAAAGTATAAGAGCGATACCGCTTATTAATGTAATTTTGGTTAAATTCTTATTCAAATTTTGAATTTCCTTTCTATACTAAAAACTATGTAATTTTAGTATGAATATAAAATGTATTTTTTCATAAATTTACCTTGTTTTCATTTTATTAACTTTGCGTGATTAATATTTTGAATATATCATAGATTTGAAATTAAATAAACGGACATTAAATTTTTACATTTTATATAGAATAAAAGTTAAATAAAAGTGAGGGAAGTTTTCAAAATAGACTAGTTTTTTATTTGAAATGCAATTTGATTTGTTTCATGAAATAGATCCAGTTCCGGTAAAATCAGTTGCAACATGTGAACATTACGTTCATTGTGTATGTTATTCGTTTTTTATCGTTTTAGAAAACTGGTTATTGTTAGTTTCGTGACAATGGAGAATTAATAATAAAAAAGAATAAATATATAAGCTTACGTAAATGTTATGTAAAATAAAATCCTTGTTTACATACGAATGTTACATTGAGGATGTCGAAAACAGCTTATGGAGGAACACCAATGACGAATCTTCGTAAAAAGATAATGAGACTAGCATTAATAGAAGCCATTCTGGACGTAAGCAATTTGTAAGGAATGAGTAAGAAAAAAGAGATTTTTATATTATAAAATATTTATTATACCTACATATAACACCTACTACTAATAATGTGTTATAATACGAATTAGCAACAAAAAGGAAAGGAATTAGAAAAATGACCTTACAAAATACTAAAAATTTAAAAAAACAAGTTGCTCCTTTTGAAAAATCAACGGCAAAAAAAAGTATTTGGCAAATCATCAATACGGTAGTGCCATTTATTATCTTATGGTACCTTGCTTATAAAAGTTTGTCCGTTTCTTATTGGTTAGCATTGGTTCCATCTCTGTTAGCAGCTGGATTTATGACACGGATTTTCATTATTTTTCATGATTGTACCCATTATTCTTTTTTTAAAAGTCGCCGTGTAAATAGAATAGTAGGAACATGTATGGGTGTTTTAACTTTATTCCCGTTTGATCAATGGGGGCATGAGCATTCCGTTCATCACGCTACAAGTGGTAATTTGGATAAGCGAGGTACAGGAGATATTTGGACGCTTACAGTGAATGAATATTTAGCAGCACCATTTAGACGCCGTTTAGCATATCGTTTATATCGCAATCCGTTGGTTATGTTTGGATTAGGTCCGATTTATGTTTTCCTTCTTAAAAATAGATTTAACAGAAAAGGTGCTAGAAAGAAAGAACGCATGAACACTTATTTGACGAATGTTTTAATTGTTGCTTTAGTAGGGGTACTTTGCTGGGCAATCGGATGGCAATCGTTTCTTTTAGTACATGGTACGATATTCTTAATAGCAGGTTCAGTAGGTATTTGGCTGTTTTACGTACAGCACACATTCGAAGATTCTTATTTTGAAGAAGATAAAGAGTGGGAATATGTGAAAGCGGCAGTGGAGGGAAGTTCATTTTATAAACTTCCGAAAATTCTGCAATTTCTAACTGGTAATATTGGATATCATCATGTTCACCATTTGAGTCCAAGAGTACCTAACTATAAACTAGAAGAGGCACACAATAATACGCTTCCTTTAAAAAATGTACCAACGATTACTCTTGCCACAAGCTTGCGTTCAATTCGTTTCCGTCTTTGGGATGAGCAAAGTAACAATTTTGTTACCTTTAAAGACGTCAAAAATTTAATTAAAAACAATGTTTCTGTTCAAGTGAAATCCGAACTGTAACTTCATCATATTTAACTGACTCCCCGTAATCATTTTTGATTTAAGGGGAGTTTTTGTTTAAATCGATATTGGGGAGCGCTTCAAACAAGTAACAAAGATAATGGGTTTACAATATTAAACATGAATTTATTTTTTGTGAAGGTAATTATACAGGATTTTCTACAGAAAATAGGGAGGCTGTAAAACTAAAATCCAAAAAACGGAAAGTTATTATGTAAAAATGAGATTTGAAAATAAGTAAGTATAAAAACGCTCTTACAGAATTAGATGTAAGAGCGTTTTTTTTATCAAAATAAATTTGATAATTATTATATCTAAAAAACAAACAACATAACGTAATGTGTTTTTTAACTCATAAGTTGGCCCCAATTGGAATCATAAATTGCTCGTGAATTATAAATGAAAATGCTTATTATCAGTGTAGGATATTAGGAATGATTAGCCTATTCACTAGGCTTAAAGAAGATAAAATTTTAATGGATTATTGCTATGAATATATTGATAAAGTTCATCAATATATTCATGGAAAGGAGGAATTCAAATGAAGAGAGATGATAATAAGATTGGTCACTTTACATCTGAAAAAGGAAAGGAAGACTTTCAAATTGCCTACGATGAATCAATGGCACTTCTTCCAAAACCTAACGATACGAAAGATATAAAAACTAAATACGGCACAATTCGTGCTTATTACTTTACTAAAGAGGAAAACAAACATAAGGAGCCAATACTCTTACTCCCTGGACGTGGTGCATCTACTCCAATGTGGGTACCCAATTTAGAAGGGCTAAGGGAGAAAAGGCCTGTTTACACGATAGATTTACTCGGTGAACCTGGAATGAGTGTGCAAACGAAGGTGATTGAAAACCAAAAACAACAAGCAGAATGGTTAAATGAAGTAATTGAAGGATTAAGTTTAGAAAAAGTGCATATCGTGGGTGTCTCCATTGGAGGTTGGACAACAATGAATTTGGCCAGATATAATCCTGAGCATATTGCTACGGCTAGTTTATTGGATCCAGTCTTTGTATTTGCGTAAATACGCATAAAGATGATTCTTGCATCTATTCCAGCTCCCGTCCCTATTGTACATAAGTTTATAAGAGAAAAGATGTTGAGTTATGTATCTGGAGGAGCAGAAACAAATGACGATGAGCCTATTGCTAAATTAATCGAGTCGGGTATGCGTAACCTATTCTTTTTGCAAAATCATCAATTCGATTAGGTTCTGTAAGAATAAACAGGTTTGAACGCATCCAGTAAGGCTTTGATAGATTATTGTCAGTTACAACCTCAATACCTACAATTCCTCTTTTATCATATAAAAAGAATCTTATAGATAAGAAATGAGTTACATTGTCTATATCTTCACCTGAAACCCATTGGAATTCCTGTAGTTTAAAAGTGGAAAACCTGATTATCCCCTCCTTTAAATCTTCGAGTTCTTCATTTGTTTAAAAAATTAGAATTGAAAGTTTTTTTATTTTTTTACAAATATCACACAAAAACGACATACTTCTAGACTATTTTTATATACAGGACTTATTTTTTGAAATGGTTACTACATATAAAGGAGACTCCAAAATGGATATGGATTCATATTATTGGGAAATGGTTAAGAAAAATATTGGTGTGTATTCTGAACAGGAACAAGAATGTCTTCGAAATAAGAAGGTCATTATTTTTGGACTAGGGGGAGTAGGTGGATATGAAGCAATTCTGTTTTCGCGAATGGGAATAGGGCATATTACCGGTGTTGATCCCGATGAATTTGAAGTTTCTAATATTAACAGACAAATGTTAGCGCTTTCTAGTGTGATAGGTGAACCAAAAGCAAAAGTTGCAGAACAGGTTGTAAAAGATATACATCCCTATATATCAACAAACTTTATCCAAACAAGAGTCGATGAAGAGAATGTAATCGAGCTTATAAAAGGGCATGATATCGTACTAGAAGCCGTAGATGATATGCCTTCAAGAGTCATTATACATAGAACAGCTAGAGAATTAGGTATACCAAGTGTAGGGGTGTCAGGTAGCCCCCCAACACGAGGATTTGTTTCTACATTTTTCCCATCCGGAATTCCTTATGAAGAAGCATTAAATATCTCAAGTGTCGGATGCAAATTAACAAATCAAGAATTAAGACAACAGATTGCTGATATAAAGAAAAGTCGAGCTTGGTATTCTGTGGAGAAAGGCGCACCAAAAGAGTGGGCGCAAGATTTTTGTGATGGAAAAGCAGGATGGATTATCACGCCGATGCGTGCTCATCTATTGTCACTATTTAGTTTTCATGAAGCAATACAAGTTTTAACTGGTCGTGAACCTCTAGCTAGAGCGCCTAAAGGCATTGTAATAGATTTAGATAGTCATATCCCGGTTCAAGTAAAAGAAGTCCCAAAAGGTGGATGGGATTATAAAACACTGTAAGGAGGAATACAATTTGTTGACAAAAAATAATGATATGCAAAATATATATGAAGAAAGTTTTACGCGAAATATTGGTGTTATCTCTGTAGAGGAGCAGGAGAAATTAAAAAATTCTCGAGTTACTGTAGTTGGAGCAGGGGGCGTAGGAGGAATTACACTTATCCAATTGGCGCGAATGGGTGTGGGTTCTTTACATGTTATTGATCAAGATGTATTTGAAGCAAGTAATATCAATCGACAAATGCTAAGTTCCATCAGTAAATTAGGACAGCGAAAAGCAGAGGTCGCTTTAGAAATTTTGCAAGACATTAATCCATTATTACAAGTAGAGATAACAAAAGAATTTGTTACCGAGGACAATGCATTAGAGCTTCTAACGAATACAGATATCATTATAGATGCAACTGATAATTTAGTAGCGAGAGTGATTATCCATCGTACAGCTCAGAAACTAGGAATTCCTTCAATTTGGATTGCGGTGACGCCTCCATTTAGAGGTGGCGTCATGTCTTTTACTCCTGACTCTACACCCTATGAAATTGCGTTAGGATATCCGTCTTATCAAAAAGAGTTAACAACAGAAATCCAAGATGAAATTCATAAATTAAAAGATGGGCGTGCTCTTCATTCTGTCACGTACGGCGCGGATGAGAACTGGGCAAATAGTTATGTACAAAAAAATCGACCATGGGCGGTAATCTCTCCTGTTGCGAATATAGTAGGCATTCTAGCAAGCTTTGAAGCATTTAAATTTATAATAAATCGAGAAGACTTAAAACCTGTAATAAGTCCAAATTTAATCCAAATTAACTTTGCAAATCAAAATATGGTACATGTGTCTGTACCTGAAAATGATAGTTGGGATTATACAACATTATAGATGAGGTAAGAGAATATGCTTCCTTTTTTGTTACTGGGGATTATTGTTACACTCGCTCTGATTGTTAAGGATTATGCGCTAGCTGGTGCGGCTTGTTTATTAGGAGTTTTACTTGCTGTTGGACAAAAAACTTTATTACATCTTATTCAACAATATTCTTTTCCAATTGGTATTTTCTTTCTGATGCTATTCCTTTTAGTACCAATCACAACTGGAAAGATTACAAGTGAAAACGTAATAAAATTAATTACCTCTCCTATCGGATTAGGATTCATTCTAGCAGGTTTTACTGTGTCATACATAGGAGGAAAAGGTGTAGGAGTTCTACCTATGAATCCTACGATATTGTTAGGTGTCTTAATAGGTACTCTTATTGCCGTAATATTTACAAAAGGATTACCAGCCGGATTAATTATCGCGGCGGGAATCATAGCTATTATTTCTATGAAATGAAAGGAATATTCTAAATGAGGATAAAATGGACACACATTAGTTTAGTAGGGATTTTTTTGATAATACTTATGTCTAGTTGTTCTAATATCAAAGAAACTTCTCAAAATGATCAAACTTCTAAAGTAGTAAAACAAGAATTAGAAATTCAGCAAGGAGAAGAAAAATTATTTTTACTTCATAAAAACTTAAATAATAAAAAACAATATACATCTGATGAAATTATCTTATTTTTAGAACCATTCAGTGTACCTACAGCTCAGGCATTTGATGTGCCAAAATTTTCATGGATGGATGAGTATGCCAAAAAAGGGTATGATACTTGGGCTATGGATTTCAGAGGGTTTGGTCGTTCTTCTCGCCCTAAAGAAATGTCAGATCCTTCTTCCCAAAACCGTCCGGTTATTCATTTGAATGATGCAACCAAAGATCTGGAAACAATTGTAAATTGGATTAAAAAGAAAAGAAACGTAAAAAAAATTCATATTGTTGGATGGTCATATGGAGGCGTTGTGGCTGGAAATTATGCAATATCCCATCCTCAAGATATTAATAAGCTTATTTTATATGGGTATATGCATGGGTTCACACTTCCTATGATGACACAACCTTTCGAAAACCCACTACAACCTAATCAGTTTAATCCTGAAGCACCAGCTTACCAAATCGTAGACTTTGATAAAGGAATGCATCATTGGCATATGATGATGGGAAATAAAAAAATTGTTACAAACGAAGCAATGGATGCCGTAAAACAAGTTTTTATTGATTCAGATCCTATGAGTAAGAAAAATAATCAAACGATTCGTCGACCAGTTGGTCCACTTGAAGACTTATTTTATATTTGGAAAAATCAGCCTCTATATGATGCATCTAAGATTACCACTCCATTACTTGTCATTTACGGGGAAGATGACATATTTGCAGACCGAAATATGATGTCAAAATTAACAAGTGCAAAACAAAAAAAAGAAGTAGTAATCCCCGATGCAACACACTGGGCTGTGTATGAAAAGAATCGTAATATCCTATTCGAACAAACATTAAACTTTATAGAGGCGAAAGAAGGCAAACAGGAATGAAAAAGGGTTTAACAATATTAGATGCTACCTTACGTGAAGGAGAACAACAATGTGGTATTCGTTTCTCCAAGGAAGATAAAATTACATTACTTCACATGTTAGAGGATTTTGGAGTAAGTCTTATTGAAGTTGGACACCCTGGCATCTCTGAAGAAGAAGAAGAGATTTGCCGAGAAGTTGCAGCATCTGCAAAGCACGCCGAAATACTTATGCATGCTCGGGCGAAAGAAGAAGAAGTTCATGCGGCTTATCGTGCCGGTGCCGATTGGATAGGAATCTGGGCGTCTATTAATCCTATTTCTTTACAAACAAAATACACCAATCGATCAAAAGATTATGTTATTAATCAGGTGAAACAAGCTATTGAAGAAGCAAAATCTTTAGGAATGAAAATCCGTTTTACTATTGAAGATGCTTCACGAACGGAATGGGAAGACATCGCCTACATTGGACAGGTTGCACATATAGCTGGAGCAGATCGAATCAGTTTAGCAGACACTGTAGGAATTTGGGAGCCAGGTCAGTGTGCTACAATCGTGAAGAAATCTGTTGAGACATTCCCTTGTGAGATTGAAGTTCATCTTCATAATGATTTAGGATTAGCCATGGCAAATGCTCTTGCTGCAATCGATTCGGGGGCATCTGTCATTGATGCTACATTGTGTGGAATAGGTGAACGTGCTGGGATTGTTGATCTGCTAAATTTATCAGTATTTTTATCTCAAAAGCGTAATCTACAGTGCTTTAAACTACAGATGATTCCTGAATTAACGCAATCTCTCCAATTAGCTACTGGTTGTCAAGTAGATCATTGGAGACCGATTATTGGAAAGAATATATTTACTCATACTGCATCTTATCATATAAAAGCTGTTCAGCAGAATTACTCAGCATACGAGGGGATTCAACCTGAAATGTTAGGAAGAGTAAGGAACATACAACAAAAACGTATAGAAAGAAAAGGGCCTCGGCTTTCAAAGTCTCTTCGAGTTAGTAAACCATTTGTAAAAGGAGCATCTGAGCTTTTATATCATCGTGATGGTCCAGGAGAGCGTTGGGTACAGATGGATTATAGAACTGATGAACGTGCTTCATTTTATGTAATACAGCGTGTATTTTACGACGCTCATATGGATGAGAACTTAGAAGGGCATGTAGATACTCATGCACATCATTGTGATAGTGCCTTTATTTTTTGGGGGAATAGAATAGATGGTACTGGTCTCATGTGTGAAGTAGAAATTGAAGGAGAATTGCAAATAATTGAAAGTCCAGCATCTGTTTTTATTCCATCAGGGTTAAAACATAGGTACAAATATCTTTCGGGTACAGGAACATATACAAACATCGTACTAGCACCTAATTATAATTCTAGTTTGTTAGAGGAAAGCTCATCAAAAGTATTTGTATATTAATTAAATTTGAACAAAATAGTTATTTTAATAAATGGCATATAAACAAAGAAGAGCCCGATTGGTGTGGGCTAATAATCAGTGGGTGATGAACAAAACCCCCACCGATTAAAGTTTCACTTTATAATAAAGATTGATAACTTGTAAAAAAGTTTGATAAAAAGACGTTATCTTTTCCTATGATTTTTCAGAAAGAATAACGTCTTTTTTCATTTCAGGGGGTATTTTGTTTTGTTAACTCGATAGACATGGGGACGAGCCCCTAAAATACAATTCCGCTAGAAATTTTTGCGCTATATTCTCTTTTATTTATGGTAGTTGATTAACAACACTTTCTAAAAATTTGTCTACCTTTTCTTTTGATGTATCCGGTGTATGATAACCAATCGTAAATGTAAGTCTTCCATTATAGAAGCTTGCACCCATTGAAAAGAATGGCGCATACATAATGGGCGATGTCATATACCCGTCCTCAGCTTGAATTTCACCAAACTGAATAGGTTCATCAGCGATCACCCCGAAATTTGTCAGTAACGGCAACGCCATCCCCATCTGTAAAGCCTGTTCGTATTGCTGACTATACATTTCCTTCACCACAGATAGCTTTATACCTGCCAGTAGCTCCATTCCTGCTGCTGAAGAAAGACCTGGATTTTGAGACTTTATTTTATCCATTGATTGTTTAATTCGAACGAGAGTCTGATTAAATGATTCATCCTCCTCCATTTTAATCACTGGCATTTCCATGCCGGATAAGTTGCAAATAGCACCAGTTGTATAATTAGGCAGATATCGACGTAAATCAATTGTTAAACCGATCATTTTTTCTGAGGTGCGAGGTTCTGCATACACAGTGAAATGTGATAAAGCTCGGAAGTATGCAGTCATGATTACATCATTCAAGGTAGCCTGTTGTGCTTTTGTCCATTGGATTAGACGTAGAGATTGCTCATGGCTCAACCGCCGTACGGACATTTGAGGGGAGTTATTTTTGTTGGGATGAGATGGAAAAGACCATAACGATGCCTGTTGTTCTTGGTTAGGACGATACGCGCTTTTTATGTCCGATATTCCAGCATATTTGAATACATGTGATTGATCTCGAAAACTCTCATTTCCCTCACCAAATTCCTTTATAATTTGATTCTTAGATAGTCCCAAGGAAAGTTGAGTATAAATTGCTCCAAGCAAATTAATATATTCCTTGACCCCTGCACCATCTGAACATAGATGAGATAATTTCACAACTAACATATCTGTCGTAGTGCCTCGTAATAATTTTGTTTGAACCATAGGCCCCTGAATACGATCACCAGGTTCCTTAATAAAATCTATTGCCATTATTTCAAGTTCTTGATCATTTCCTTCTGCAAAAAGGCAAATGGCTGAGTTAGTGGCAGATGAATGTTCCTCCCAGTAAGGAATATCATTTTCTACAAACCGGCTGTTCAAAATCGGCTGCAATTGTAACGTTATCCTTACTGATTGTTCAAGTATTTTCTTTGATATACCTACAGGAAAATAAAGAACTGCATTAATTTGTTGATCTGCAGAATAAAGACCTAATATATAATTCATTCGATCTTGAGGTGTTACTGAAAACTTTCTTTGTTCCATAATTTTGTCCCCATTTTAAGACTTTTTTGGTATAACCTTATTCTCGATATGGTTGTAACTTTTCTAGTCACTTTTCTTCAAGAGCAAATAATTCTTATTTTTAAATTTTTTTACGAAAGTATCTTTTCCGTACTGGTTCTATTCTTTTTACGGCTCTTAGTAGGTGATATACCCATTTTTTTATTGTTATTAATACTTTCTATCTCTTTCGATAAAACTAAACGTAATTTTGTTTAGTTTATATATATACAAACATTTTACAATTGTGTTTGGAAATTATCAATAAAACAAATGAAATATTTTTATGTCTATTAATAAAAAACAATAATATAATACGTTCAGGTGTTACTTCATAATAAAAGGTTGATGGGCATGGAGGACCAACAACCTTTTATCATATTGCTTTAGATGCTTGTATTCATTATTACGTTTTTTACAAATAATTCCTGCTTGCACTTGTATCACCTCATCATTTTCAACAATTAATCCTTTACAAAAAAATGATGTATCAGGTCTTTGTACAAATGGAGGAAAAGTAGGTGTATATGGCGCTAATGTACGAAAATCAGCATCTGCTAGCGCTAAGGTTGTAGGTTTCATTAATAAAGATACTAATGTAACTGGTACTTGGGGTAATGGAGAATATGTCCAAGGACATTATGATAATTCATCTTAATGGTTATATATATCTTCAATAGGTGGTTATATATCTAAAGCAACTTTAATTAATACTTGTGGTGCATAAAAATAAATTGGTAATTAATTGAGTTCTTTTATCTTTTATTATTATTTATAGGGGGCACATTACATCGCTATCAAGCTAAAAAAATGTATCTATTAAACGAAAAAAAACGCTATTCTTTTTGTAGAAATATACAGAAAGGGTGGCGTTTTTCGTATGGATTTATCGACTTCTGATGAACTGGAATTATTTTTTTAAGAGTTACAACGATACATGTCGCCTGATGCTTTAGAGCAATTAGCTAGAAAAGTAGGATTTGTTAAACGAAAAAGTAAATATCGCGCACCAGATTTAGTGGTCCTATGTATTTGGTTTAGCAAAACATAGCCCATCTATATATATTTGGAAGGATAATCTTCCATTCATACTCTGTTCATAATCCTTAGATAAAATAAATCTTGTAAAAGGAAGAGAAATTTTGTAAAGGGGTGATTGATGTGCTAGCGTCTGCTATTACATTTATTACAGCAGCACTTATTTTTTATTCAATTGGGGTTTGGAGTGAAAAGATTCAAAAAACATTAAAACCTTGGCATGTGATTATATTTTGGGTTGGATTAGCATGCGATACGATTGGTACTACATTAATGGAGAAAATGGCTTCAGAAGGTTCTCTATTCAGCTTTCATGGGATTACGGGTTTATCAGCAATTTTACTTATGTTATTTCATGCTGTGTGGGCCACTGTAGTTTTAAAGAAGAAGGATATAAAAATGATTGCAAAGTTTCACACATTTAGTGTAATTGTGTGGTTCATTTGGTTAATTCCATATATTTCAGGGCTTATATATGGAATGACAAACAATTCATAAAAGGAGTTTGAACTTTCCAAACAAAAATAAAACTATTTTTATATTAGGATATATATGGAGAAGCTAGAGAAATATTTACACCATTTGTTTTCCTTTAGCTCACAAGCCATGTATTGAGAATGGAAAGGAAACAGAAAAACGTATATTACATTATTAGTAAAAACCCCTCAACACGAGTCGAGGGGTTTTTTATTAATAATGTAAAGCAACTAAATAAATCTATTGGTAGAATAATAAACATTAAAAACATCCATTTTTAAATTGTTTAGGTGAAACACCAGTATGTTTTTTAAAGACCTTTGTAAAATGGCTCTGGTCATGAAAATTTAATAGTGTAGAAATTTCGGATATAGAATGTCTCGTAAAGGTCATTAAATTTTTTGATTCATCGATCTTAGCACGTTGAATATATTCGCCTAGTGAAATTCCAATTTCTTTTTTGAAAAGGGAAGATAGATAACTAGGATTTAATGCGACTATTCCTGCTAGTTGGGATAGTGTGATTTCTTCGTAAAGATGAGTAAATATATAATTTTGACATACGTTTATAGGCTTTGAATGTTTTTGTATTGTCACATTTCTTACTCGTTCTGAGAACTCAAGTAAAGCATTCTCCAAAAATGGAGAAATGGCTTCACTTTTATTTATTTCTTCGAGTTTTTGAATAAATAAATCACTGAGGGTATATGCGATTTCAGGGAATAGTCCACCATCTATAGCTGATCTAGTCGCAAGTGTAATTGCTGCGATGGCAGAATTCTTCTGGCTTCGCAAATGACTTGTTTTTGATAACACCCCAAGATCCCCTGATTCAGGTAATCTCCTTAGATTTTTAATTAAATCATCCTTTTTTCCAAGCTTAATACACTCGAAAATTTCTCTTTCAATTAGTGGGTCGATATGAGTTAATGTACTTTGACGTTGCTCCGATATATGTATATCAGGCTGTTCAATCTCAAAATCATCCTTTTTTAATAGTATATTTTTTTGCAAAATATCAGCAATATCTAATTTTTGTTGATATAGCATGTAAAAAAGAATCATACTTACATTTAAAAATTTCAAATTGCTGAAGATGGGGAGAGAATGATAATATCGTATCATTTTCTCTTTGTCTATTTTTAGTTGAAGATCATTAATGAGTCCTTTAATTGAGGTTTCTGATAATCTGGAATAGAGGACAGGTCCAACGATGATATTCCCACTAAGTTGATCGTTCAAACGTAAGCTAATTGAGAAGAAATTTTCAAGAAAAGAAGTCTCTTCTAGTACTGGAAAAGTATAGGGTGGATTTTCCTTAAATAGTTGATTAAATAACTCCTCTTTTGAAGAATACAAAGGGTTATGCTGAAAATTGGGCGAGATTTCAAATGCTAAATCCCCTTTGTTATCAATGAAAAAGATAGGTGTTTTATGTATGTCAAAGACTAGCTTACAAATATAATATAAATCTTCTAGTTTGGAGCAATTCACTATTTTAACCTCTATTCATTAAACATTAGCCAATATATGTACAAGTTAAAGGCAACATAAAATCCTCTCTTAAGCAAAGGTTTCACAATAAGAGGGTACATCTTATGTTACTCTGCAAAGTAATCATAAATATAATCAGCCAAAATTTTTACAAGTATTCTAAAAAATATACCATAATATCTAAAAAATAATAACTATAATGACATTAAGAAAGCGTTTACTTAATTGTTTTTTAGGAGGGCTATCATGAAAAGGGATATTAAGAAAATTATTTCACAAATGAAGTTAGAAGAAAAGGCGAGTCTATGTTCTGGATTAGACTTTTGGAATACAAAAGGGATTGAGCGATTAGGAATTCCTTCTATTATGGTAACTGATGGGCCACATGGCCTTAGAAAACAAGCAGAGGGAGCAGATCACTTAGGGATTTATAACAGTATTCCATCGACTTGTTTCCCATCAGCAGTAGGGTTAGCGAGTACATGGAATAAAGAATTAATAAATCAAGTAGGGGTTGCATTAGGAGAGGAATGTCAGGCTGAAAATGTAGGTGTTCTCCTTGGACCAGGTGCAAACATAAAACGTTCGCCGCTATGCGGAAGAAACTTTGAGTACTTTTCAGAGGACCCATATTTATCATCACAAATGGCTGCAAACCATGTTATAGGTGTACAAAGTCAAGGGATTGGAACGTCATTAAAACATTTCGCTGCTAATAATCAGGAGCACCGCAGAATGTCTGTAGATGCAATTGTTGATGAAAGAACTTTGCGTGAAATCTATCTTGCTAGCTTTGAAGATGTCATTAAGGAAGCACAGCCTTGGACAGTAATGAGTGCTTACAACAAAGTAAATGGTGAATACGCTTCGGAAAATAACTATTTATTAAATGATATTTTAAAAGATGAATGGGGATTTGAAGGTTTTGTCGTTTCTGATTGGGGTGCAGTAAATGAGCGTGTTGAAGGTTTAGCTAACGGTTTGGAGTTGGAAATGCCTTCAAGCTTTGGAATTGGTGAGAAGAAGATTGTTGATGCAGTTAATGGTGGTGAGCTATCTGTAGAAAAGCTTGATCAAGCAGTAGAGCGATTACTTTACATTATTTTTAAAGCTTATGATAACCAATTAGAAAACGCTGTGTATAGTAAGGACGCGCATCATCAGCTTGCTAGAGAAGTTGCAAGTGAAAGTATGGTTATGTTAAAAAATGAAGATTCCATCCTTCCGCTGAAAAAAGAGGGGACGGTAGCGATAATTGGAGAATTTGCAAAGCAACCACGTTATCAAGGCGGCGGAAGTTCTCATATTAATCCGACAAAGCTTGAAAGTATTCTCGAAGAAATCGAAATGGTATCAGGTGAAAAAACAAACATATTATTTGCACAAGGCTATAATCTTGCAAGCGATGATGTAGATGAAAACATGACTAATGAAGCAAAAAAGATTGCAGAAAGCGCAGATACAGTGGTCCTTTTTGTTGGACTTCCAGATCGTTATGAGTCAGAAGGTTTTGATCGAAAGCATTTACAAATGCCAGAGAATCACGTTCAATTAATTGAGGCTATTGCGGAAGTTCAAAGTAATATCGTTGTAGTTTTAAGTAACGGAGCACCGATTGAAATGCCATGGATAGGTAAAGTAAAAGGAATACTTGAAGGCTATTTAGGTGGGCAAGCATTAGGCGGAGCAATTGCTGATTTATTATTTGGTGATGCGAATCCAAGCGGGAAATTAGCAGAAACATTCCCGAAAGTTATAAGCGATAATCCTTCTTACTTAAACTTTCCTGGAGAAGGTGACAAAGTGGAATACAAAGAAGGTGTCTTCGTCGGATACCGTTATTACGATAAGAAAAATATTGAACCATTGTTCCCATTTGGTTTTGGGTTAAGCTATACAAACTTTGAGTATAGTAATCTTTCAGTAGATAAGAAAGAAATAAAGGATACGGAGACAGTTTCTGTCACTGTAAACGTGAAAAATATTGGTAGTACGGCAGGGAAAGAAATTGTTCAACTCTATATAAAAGATATTGAAAGTACTATGATTCGTCCTGAGAAAGAATTAAAAGGATTTGAAAAAGTAGAATTGCAGCCGGGAGAAGAAAAAACGGTTAACTTTATTTTAAATAAAAGATCATTTGCTTATTATAATGTTGAATTGAAGGACTGGCATGTTGAAACTGGTGAATTTGAGATTTTAGTAGGTAAGTCTTCAAGAGAGATAGTTTTACAAGATAACGTGTATATTCAATCAAAGACTATAATTCGAAAACCAGTACATCGTAATACTTTACTAGGGGATATATTTGCGGACCCAATTTTAGCACCAATCGCAAAGGGGCTTATGGAAAAGGCATTAAAAGACAGCCCGTTTGCTAGTATGACTGAAGGGGATAGTGATGCCTCTGAAATGATGGATGCTATGCTGAACTATATGCCATTACGAGCATTAGTAAACTTTAGTGCAGGTGCTTTCACAGAAGAAATGTTGAGTGAAATCATTGGGCTATTGAACGATGCCCAGATGAATCGATAGGTGTGAATGAACTTTTTATCCCGTATTAATGGCCCGGAAATGCCCGAGTGGTTTGGGTTAATAATCAGTGGGGGATGGACAAAATCTCATTGATTAAAGTTTTATGTAGGACGTTTCTCCAACAAAAAAAGAAAATGAGAGTTAGAATCTCATTTTCTTTTTTTTGTACTTATTCTGCTAAATATAGAATCATATGCTTGTCTATCATCTTTAATCAGCGTTTATAAATAGGAGCGATGAGATGGCCATGAACCTTGGAGTTTACGAATTTGTATAATTTGACCTGTATGATAAGCATCGTGCAATAGGATATTCATATATTGTTGCCAAACCGGTAGAGAAGGACTTGGTTGATCCAGTTCTGCTTCTTGAAGGGATGTTAATGAAGATTGTAAGGCATCATGTACTTGAAGCGTTCGCTTCACTGTTTGCTGCCAAGCATCCTCATCATTAGGTCCACCTTGGACAAACGTGTCATCATTATTTTGTGGAGCAACAAATGTGTCATCTTGATGTAAGCGGGAAAGTAAGCGCTCTTTAAAGGTTAGTAAATGGTTTGCATTTTCCCAAATCGTATTACTGGCCTTTCCTTCTGGTTGCCAACATGCTTGTGCAGCAGTAAGATTCTTTAACGCTTCTGATATCGGTGGGTACCATTCTTCTTCGTAAAAAACTTGTTTGACTCCATTTTGTAATATTTCTTTTTTACCCATTCGTATAGCCTCCTTAACTATGAGATAGACCAACAATAAGTGTTAGAGAAATTAGGTAGAAACGTACCTATTTATTATCTGATTGATATTTTGAAGTTTCTAAAAGAACAATATGACGCCGTTGTAGCAATTGTATAAATAAACTTATGCTTTCTAAATCATTTTTCTTACTGCAATAAATTCTCCTTTCTCATCAAGAAACCTGCCTCATAGTTGAACAAGAAAATCAATTGCAGCTTAAATTTTAAAAATTGTAGCGAAATAAATTTCTTGATGTTTCGAAATTCTAAAAATACAGAAGGTTTAATTCGATAAATATAGAATTTAATACATAGCAAGTAAGGAGGAGATTAAATGGAAGTCTTTCACGTAACGAGTAGAAAAAGGGAAACGTATAACGTTCAAATGAAGTATTCGATACTGTTCGAATGTGCACTTGGCATTGCGGCAATTACTCATAAGAGGTTAATCGATACTCTTGAAAAGACTCAAAGTGAATGGGAGGAAACAAGACAATCTTTACCTCATGAAATGATAGAGCATTTGCAATTTGTCGAGAAGCACAATACGTGGAAAGCGTTGCTACAGTTACTGTATGATGGAGATTTTCAGGACTTAGCGCAGTTTAATGCTAAAATCGATTCACTTTCAGTAGAAGATTTGAAGTATATATGTTTACCGTTTTTAGGAGAAAAGTATGAGGAGAAAAGACGTTTAGCAGCAAATGGAGATGTAACTGCAATACATGAACTAAAGGAACTGACACAGGAACATCAATTTTTTTCTACGTATATTGAGTTTATATGTAATACAAATATGAAATTATTAAAAGGGCATTTAATCGCTGTTATGACAGGATGGTATGAGAGTGTCATTAAGAAGGAGGAAGAGCAACTACTTTCTATACTAGAGCGAGATTATGAAGCGAAAAATGAAATGAATAAAAAGATGAAACCGGAAGAGTTTGTCGAGTGGGCTACAGGAGGAGTTTTATATATGCCAGAGCCAAGTGTGCATCATGTACTTCTTATCCCGCAAATGACATACAGACCGTGGAACATAGAAGCAGATATTGAAGACACGAAAGTATTTCATTATCCGGTCGCAAATGAAAGTATTCATCCGGAAGATCCATATGAGCCGAGCTATTTTTTAGTACATAAACATAAGGCGCTTGGGGATGAAGCGAGATTAAGAATTGTAAAAATGTTGTTTGAAAAAGAACGTACATTGCAGGAAATAACGGAAAGATTACAACTTGGGAAATCAACAGTACATCACCATTTAAAATTATTACGTTCCGCAAAGTTAGTTGATATTCATGACGGCAAATATGTGTTGAGAAAGAAAGCAGTACAGTCTTTAGCGAAAGAATTAGAAGTATTTTTAAATAGATAATATACAACGAGAATGTACATAAAGGGAGGAATTTAATAGAAAAGTTGGTGCGTTATAATGGAAAATGTATTAAAAAATCGTTCATTCTTTTTTATGTGGATTGGCAGTGCAATTTCAGAATTGGGCGGGGCTTTCGGGACGTTTTGTAATTCAATTCTTGTATATGAGTTAACAGGATCAAAAACAGCATTAAGTAGCATGTGGTTACTATATTTTATCCCGTCTCTCATACTGCAACTAATAAGCGGACCATTTATAGATAAATGGAGCAGAAAGTGGATTATGATTTTTTCGCAATGGATGCGAGCATCTGTTTTCTTACTACCTTTAATGATGTTAGTTACTGGTAATATAGAAGTTTGGCACGTGTATGTCGTTCAAATAATAATCGGGCTCATTACACCGCTTTATACACCTGCAAGTCAAGCAATTACACCAAGCATTGTAAGTCAAAAGCAGCTTCAAGATGCAAATGCGTATATAGATGGAATGACCCGTCTTATGATGTTTCTTGCGCCAATATTAGGTGGTATCGTTATTAAATTTATTGGAATCAAATTAACAATATTGCTCGTATGTATTTGTCTATTTATAAGTGGGGGATTGTTGCTTTTCATAAAAGAAGAAAGGTTAAAACAAGAACTGAGAAAAACGTGGCTAGAACAGTTTCTTCACGGTTTTACATATTTTTTTACAAAACCAATAATCATTTGGCTCGGTGTATTTCTTACTTTCGTACAATTTGGGGTAGGGGTAACGATGGTTACAAACTTGCCGTATATAAAAGACGAGCTGTCAGCAGGATACGCGGAGTACGGCTATTTTATGGCAGGGTTCCCACTTGGCTATGTAGTTGGTTCCATATTAGTTGGGAAAATGAAGTATAGAAGCCGTCGACTACTTATGCTTGGAGGATTGTTCGTAGGGGGACTTACTTACATTTCACTAGGTTTAAATAATAGTATTATTATTGCGATTGTAATCGAAGTAATTGCCGGTATATGTATTGCATTTTTCAATGTTCATAACACGACAATATGCCAACAAACTGTCCCAAATAATATGATAGGAAAAGTATTTTCAGTGCGACTATTTTTCATACGATCCGCTATGCCATTAGGTGTGTTATTAGGGGGAATACTGAGTGAAATGTGGGGAGTGAGAGTATTATACTTTATCATCGGTGTGATTATATGTGTCACTTCTTTAATAGGGATAGTGCTACCGTATTTTAAATTTTTAGATGAGTCGATTGAAGAGAAGTCTGCATAATTCTAAAAATTTAAAACTTTATAATTGAAAATAATTATCATAGTCAATTATAATAGAAGAATACTAGTATTCGTATTACAAAGAGGGAGTGGGATATATGTTTATCGAAACGAAGACATTTACAGTAAAAGAAGGTACATCGGATATAGTAGTACAGCATTTCACTGGAGAAGGTATTATTGAAAAATTTGAAGGATTCATCGACTTAAGTGTACTCGTGAAAAAAGTAAGACGAGGAGACGAAGAAGTAGTCGTTATGATTCGCTGGGAATCTGAAGAAGCATGGAAAAACTGGGAAACGAGTGAAGAACATTTAGCAGGGCATAGAGCGAGCCGTGGTAAACCAAAACCAGATCATATCATTAATGTTGAACATGGGGTTTATTATGTGAAATCATCGAAATCGGCTTATCAGAAGTCGTAAAATATAATTAAAGGTAGAGGATATTTGTTTATTAATAAACAAATATCCTCTCTTTTTGATTTATAGTAAAATATGGATGTGATACATGTTTATTCGTTTAGTTATAAATGGAGGTAAATGAAGTGAAAAAAATGTTACTAATGGCAGCTTTAGCAACGGCATTATTATCAGCGTGTAGTAATAATAATGTGAAAGAAGAAGTATCTAAGAATGAGGAAGAAAAACATGAAAGCAGTGCAAAAATAGTAGAGCAGAAAGAGTATATCATTATTGATAAGAATTATAATGAAATATTTCTAAAAGATGCTAACTCAAAAAAAGAAGATAGTGTGAAAGTAAGTTTAAGTAATTTAAATCCAACAAAATGGAAGGCGCCTATAAGAAACGGTATCCTAGATATAGGTGATTATATCTCTTTAGAAAAAGAAGAGGGTAAATATACACCTATATTAGTAAAAGATCTTGTTGGTGAAATAAAGTATGATGGTACAATTAAATATAAAATTTTAGAAGCAACTAATAAATCAGTAAAGTGGTTTCCACTAAATAAAGAGAATAATGGGGGATATGTTCCGCCAGAGATGGTAAAAGTGGTGAATGCACCGAAAATAAAAGCTGGAGATATTGTAACGATTCAAGATAAAACAAAAAGCAGTAAAGACGCAATTGTATATGAACTGACAATTGTTGAATAAGTATGTAGAAGATTATAAGAGAAGTACAATATATTTAGGTAACGAATAACTCCATAATAATATGTTTGGAGGTTACAAATGTTAGAAGCACAAACATCTATTAAACATGAACAACATAAAAAATTAGTGCAAGTAATAGTAGCCGAAACCTTATTTATAGATAAGGTAAATGGATGTATGCTGATCGGATCTGTCGCAAGAGGTGATGCATATCCTGAATCGGATTTAGACTTATATATTCTTTTAGATGACGGACAAAAGAAGAAATTTGATTCTGAAATGAGAGAAGGTATTTTAATTGAATATAAGTATGCAGATTTTAATCAAATTCAATTAAACTTTAAAAACAATCCGATGGAACTATACTCATTTTTAGAAGGGAAATTTTTATTTGATAAAAGCGGTGAGCTGAAAAAGTTAAAGGAAATAGCTAAACATGAATTTGAAAACTACCGTGTTTCTAGTGATAAAGTAAAAGGCATTTCTCATTGGTTACATAGTTCGCTAATAAAAATTCAGTCTGCATTGAAAGCAAACGATGAGTTAAAAGCTTCATACATAGTCCATACGTCAACTTGGACATTATTAGAAGGGATATGGGCTATTAATAACAAACCTACACCGCCAGTGGGATCTGTTTTAAGGTATATTCAAGTGTTGCCTAATAAACCAATCCATTTGGATGCATTACTTAATAAATTATTTTTAGGAGAGACAATAGAGCGCATCTCTTCAGCAATTTTCTTGATTGAGTGGATTTTACTTAATTTGGAGAAAAAATAATATGGCTATAACACTTGTCAACTTATATAGGTAAATCGATACTCCATGTCGAATTGTTCATATGATTGCATTCATTTCGAAAAATGTTCTAGGCTACAGGAAAAAGCATAAGAGTATTAAAAAAGTCTTAGACGGTATATCTTTCCTTACATATGTAAGTGTTATCAATATGAGTATATATACCCTCTGTTTAAAAGGAGATGAGTGAATGAGATTGAATCATTTAAATCTATGTGTTGATGATTTATCAGAAGCGAGGCATTTCTTTGAAACATTTTTTGATTTTCAATTTTTGGAGCAAAAGGGAAAGGCACTTGTAGTGATGAGTGATGAGAGTGGATTTATACTTGTGCTAAGCGATCCAAAAGCATTTAAGGGGAATAAGGAAGTTATGTATCCTGAAGCTTTTCACATTGGTTTTTTAGTGGATACTTCAAATGAAGTTGATCAAGCATATAATCGTTTAGTAGCTGGCGGCATTGAAATAGAAAAGGCACCGTATTCTATGAGAGGTAGTAGTTATGGTTTTTATTTTACAATGTTTAATGGATTGTTAATTGAAGTATCTTGCCTTGACTATAGAGATGGTAAGAAAGTCTAAAAACTCAATAGCAATCATCAAGAGTAATGGTTTGAAGATATATATAGCCCCTTATCCAGTTTGGAAAGGGGCTTGATCATTTTATTCGCTTTTTTAATGGAACACCAAAGCAAAAAATAAACGAATTTTAGTCAAAAATCTGACTTGTGAGACAGCTTCTTGATTAATCTATAATGTAAATGGTCTCCATTTTCGAATGAAACAATGGATAGACCGATTTAAAGGCGTGGTTACAAAAATATTTCGATAACTATCTTGCTTGATTTTTATTTATTGATAGTTGCAGTAACGAAAGCGCTAAACGCAATATAAAAAAGTTTCTCTTATCATCATTTGTGTATGAAATGATTGATACGTATGAGAGCTTACGTTTATCTAAGTTTATCGCGTAATTGTTCATTCTAATGCAACAAAAAATAATTATCGTTTACTCCTTAAAATGGTAAAATCATATTTGGAGGTATAATTATGAAAAAATTCAGTTTATTATCAATGATCTTGATGTTTGCAGGGATATTATTATTCGGATTAAATTGGATAATAGATGGATATTCTGAGCCGATTGTCCTTTTTAGTTTTATTTCTTTTTTAGTTGGAATTGTACTAAGTTTTATAGCAGTTGCTAAACGGGAAAAAGGAAAATTAAAATTCATATCACTTATTTCTTACTTCGTTGTGATGTTTTTAATTACTTGGTTTGAACCATTTCAGGTAATTCGAATTATTACTTGGCTAAAAAATGTTTCTTAACAGCGAAAAAGTCGAAAGTATAAAAATGGGAAACCCTTATAGTTGGGTTCCCCTCTAATATACTCAATTTTCAACATTAAAATTGAGCAGAGCCAAAAATATAAATATTAAGCGTGAATATAGTAAGGATACACCGGTTATGGCAGCAAATTATTGGGAGTATATCATTATTTTAAGAAGTAGAGAAAGATGTTTTGTATGATAATTGAAAATCTAAAACAAATAAAACCATTAATGAACTAGAGTGTAGTCAACTTAAACCAAATGCTGTAGATTTGAAATAAAGTTTGATAAAAAGGTCTATTTCTTAGGATAATTGCTTATGCATTAAACATCACTAATTTTTTGTATACTGTTGCTGTAAACTTTCGCGAGAGTTGGAAAATAGATTTGCAAATCAATCGGGTTTACAATCTGATGAGGTGTGAAACTATTATGAGTAGTACAGTGATATGAATAGGAGGTTGACGCTATGACAGCTATATATAAAGATATGGCGTTTCAGTTGAAAACGGAACGACTCGACCTGAATATGTGGGAGGAATCCGATGCAGTATGGCTGAGAAAATTAATTGGCGAACGTGGTGTGGACATGCCAACCATTGACTCTGTTCGTAGCTATCTTATTGAGATGCGCAAGAAAGCAGCTGAAAATGGTATTTCTCTTCTCACTATCCGTAGGCGAGACGAAGGCGATTTCATCGGATACTGTGGCTTAATTATCGGTCGTTCCACGCTTGAAGAGCCGGAGATTGCATACGAGTTGTTCCGCAGTGCTCATTGCAAGGGTTATGCGACAGAGGCAGCATCAGCTGTGCTAGAGGCCGCGATTGCTACGGGGCGCCAAAGACTTTGGTCGACTGTAGGCGCTTGGAATGTTGCGTCCTTCCGGGTATTAGAAAAGATAGGATTTAAGCGGCATCACAGTACGTGGGGTGAGCGTGGTGAGATTGTTTGGAACGTACGCGATCTCTAGAAATCTGACCCAATTCAGAACAATAAAAAATGTAAAAGAAAGCCCCTATGTTAGGTTACTCAGTAATTTAACATAGGGGCTTTTCCTTATATTAAATATTGATTTTGTATATATTTAAGTGTAATAGTCTGTCTTTTACTTTAATTTTTCACATCATCATAAAGTTCCAGCGCTTCTTTCACATTCAATCTATTTTTCACAATGCCATGAATTGCTTGAATCATCGCAGCTGGATGTTCGGATTGCCATATGTTTCGGCCCATGTCTACTCCGATTGCGCCTTCTTGGAGGGCGTTGTACGTAATGTTTAATGCGTCTTCGATTGAATCTAGTTTCGGACCGCCCGCGATTACGACTGGAGCAGGGCATGTGCTCGTTATTTTTTCAAATCCTTCGCAGTAGTACGTTTTAATAATATCAGCACCCATTTCAACACATACGCGGGAGGCAAGTGCTAGAAAACGAGCTTCACGTTTTTGTAATTCTTTCGCAACGGCGGTAATGCCGAGTACTGGCAGTCCGTAATCGTGAGCTTCTGAAACTACGTTTGCGAGATTTGAAACAGTTTGTGTTTCATAGTCTGATCCTACAAAGACAGAAACGCCGACGCCAATTGCGTTTTGTTTTACTGCTTCTTTCACAGGTGTAACAATTGTTTCATTCGCTAAATCTTTACCGACGACGGTCGCCCCGCCTGATACACGCATAACCATCGGTGTGCTGCAGTTTTCAGGAATGCAGGAGCTAAGTACACCGCGCGTTAAAAAGAGGGAATCTGTATAAGGAAGTAAGTTTTTAACTGTTTCTAACGGTTGTTCTAGTCCGTGAATTGGTCCTAAAAAGTAGCCGTGATCTATCGCTAACATAACTGCTCTGCCATCAGGTAAAATTGTGTTTAATCGATTTTTAAATCCCCAAGTCATGTGAAATCACTCCTTCGTTAATGTTGGATTTTCCGTTTGTACAGTATCTTTATTTGGTAAATGTGGTGATTTTATAAAAACAGCTTTAAAAGGTTTGTCAGAATGGTTAATTAGATAGTGAGATTCATGAGGGCGAACTTGTAAGACATCACCTTGTTTGATTGGAACTCTTTCGTTATTCACATAGAAATCTATTTCTCCTTCTAATGCATAGAAGACTTCTTCGCACGTTGTATGATAATGATTTTGAAACTCTTGCCCAGGCTGAATGACGACAAGGCCAAGATCAATATTTGGACCTTGTATTAAATATTTCGGCCCGTTATCACTGAAGCGATATGTGAAATCATTTTCATTCACTTTTAGCATAAAAATCACTCCTTTATGTAATGTGTTACAGTGCACCAGGGGCAATCCACATATGTGATGTGAAACCTTTATCGGCTAAAGAAAGTTGGCTAGCATACACCGTTTTCCATGTTTCATAGAATCCTTTATAAATCTCATGATTTTCAGCGTTTGGCTTAAATGTTTTTTCCCACTGTACAAATTGCTCTGCAGTTTCTTCGAGTGATTCATATATGCCTGCGCCAACTCCAGCGGCAATTGCGGTACCTAAAGCAGCGGCTTCTTTTACAACGGGTACTTTAACAGGGATCCCAAGGACATCTGCTAGTATTTGTGGCCAAAGTTTTCCTTTAGCAGCTCCGCCAGCAAAGATTACTTCAGAAGGGAATTTACCAGTGAGAGCTTCAATTAATTTCAAGTTGCCAAGTGTAACGAAGGCCGCATTCTCTTCAATTGCACGAAACATCTCTTTCTTCCCACATTTGTCAGCATCTAAACTCAAATTTAAAAAGGATGGTGCAGCATGTCGCCATGAAATATAATTCATTACATTTGAAAAAGTAGGAATTATGCCATGTGAACCTACAGGAACTTCTTTCGCTTGTTCTTCTAATAATTCATAAGCATCTACACCGAGTTTATCAGCGAGTCTTTTTTCTTCTTGGCAAAAAGCATCTCGAAACCATCTCATAACAAGGCCAGGGAAGAAAGCGATTGTTTCGTATTGCCATAGGTTAGGAATGACGTGGCAATTTACACGAATCGCCGCATTTGGATCAGTTTCTGATTTTGTTATATTTACTTCTTGTTGCCAAAAACTTCCCCCGCATATAAATGTTTGTTCAGGCTTTACAACGCCAGTCCCGAGTGATGCCATTTGAGCATCACCGCCGCCAGCAACGACAGGTGTTCCTTCAAATAACCCTGTTAATATAGCACTTTGTTTTGTGACACTCCCGATTACCGAGCCAGCCTCATTAACTTTTGGTGAAAAGGCTAGCGTAAGTCCACATTGCTCAGCAACCGAGTTATCCCAAACTCTATTTTGTAAATCGAATATACCGGACGTGCATCCATTGGAAGAATCAATTTGCAAACTTCCGCACAATTTATATAAAATCCAATCGTTTAACATCGTAAAGGAATGAATGTTTCTGTATACATCTGGCTCATGCTTCTTTATCCAAAGTAAGCGAGGTAAAGCACCTAATGAAAAAGTTTGACCGGATTTTTTATATAAATCTTCTTCAATTTCGGAACGAATTTGTTTTAGCTCACTAACTTCCGCTGATGCGCGGCCGTCAACATTTGCACAAGCCCATATTTCTTGCCCGTTTTTATCGTATAAAACAAAGCCCTCACGCATGCTCGTTGCACTTATACCTTTAATAGAAGAGGGGGACGTATTACTTTTTTGAAGGACATCCTTCGTACATTCTTGAACGAGCTTCCAATTTTCTTTTACATCAAAATTCATAGAACCGGGATAACGAATATCTGATTTATGAATCCATTCTTTTTGACTAACAGCAAGTTGATTACCGTTTAAATCAAAAAGAACTGCTCGAATACTTCCTGTACCAGCATCGTAAGCTAATAGAGTAGACATTAAGATTCACCTTCCTTTCTTAATAAAGAGAGGGCAGTTTCTTCATCAGTAATTAATGTATGAATGAATTTTCCTTTTAAGGCGCCGTATATTGCATCTATCTTTTCTATACCGCCAGCTACACCAACGACATGCTTCATATTTTTAAGAACAGAGAGTGTTGTGCCGATAAGACGATTATGATGAGGAAGTTCTAATTGTTTTCCGGCAGTATTGTAAAATTGTCCTAAAATATCTCCGGCCCCGTTCTGACTACGTATATATGTCATTTCACGTAATGTTAGTTTTTCTTCTTTCACAATTGTGGCGTCTTGAGATAAGCTGCCAATGCCAACTACTGCTGTATGCGCGAGTGAAGCGACGTGAAGCATATCTTTCACGCTCGGTTCTGATAGAATAATTTGCGTCATTTCGTTTGTAGATGTAAGAAAAGGGGTAGGAATAATATGAAGGTCGCCTTGCATGTAGTTTAAATAGCTTTGATTTCTTGGAATATAGTGGTTTACGCCTCCTGTAAGAGTAACGATTGAGAGATTCATAGAAGTTTCAAAATGAATGTTTTCTAGCATTTTACTAATCGTTTCGCCCCAGCCAATGCCGAGTAAATCTCCTTGTTGCAGATGAGTTTCTAAATATTGTGCGGCAGCTTTTCCAAGTGATGATGCATAATCTTCAGTTGGTGTTGGAATAACGAAAGCATCTTTTAGATGGAATTTTTTCATAAGGTCACGTTCGATGCTTAAACAGTGTAAACCAGTACCTTTTACTTGAAATGTGACGATACCTTCCGTACGTGCCTTAACTAACAACCGAACAACTTTATTTCTTGAAATGTGGAGAAGTGAAGCAATTTCTTGTTGCGTTAGTTCATCTTTATAGTAATACCATGCTACTTTTGTTAACAAATTGTCTTCAAAGTTCAGCTGTGACATGCTCTTCATCCCTTTCAACAATTGACCACTGCTTAAACATATGTGTTCGTTATTTTGATTATTCCAGTTGAAACGATAAATAGTCCGGTGAAAAAAGTGTTCTAGATATGAAAAAAGAAATATACAATGCTACAAAACAAGTAGAACAAAAAATCATCTTCTCAAAAAATGTTTTGGATAAAGAGAAACTTTAATCAGTGGGGGTTTTGTTCATCCCCCACTGATTATTAGCCCTCACCAATCAGGAATTTACTGGCAGTTTATCTCATACCTAACTTCTTTGCCCAAGCCGAATTTTTAGGTGGGAGTTTTACTGCCAGTTAATGCGGGATAAAGGTAGGTGACATCATGTGGAGAACGTGCCCTTATTACAAGTTACAAAGATGAGTAAATCATTTGCAGATCAACTCGTATTAAAAGAAGTCAATTTACAATTAGAGCGTGGAGACGTATACGCTTTAGTCGGTGGAAATGGTGCCGGGAAATCAACGTTAATGAAAATATTAACGGGTTTACATTCATACGATTCAGGAAAAATGTTTGTGAAAGGAGAAATACAAAAGTTTTCAAACACAGCAGAAGCACATCAACATGGCATGTATTTAATTCCTCAAGAGCCGCTCATTTTTCCTCATATGACAATTGAAGAGAACATTTGTATCGGAATGAAAGCGAAAAAGAAAGAGCTTCGAAATAAAATTAATAAGTTGCTAGAAGAATTAGGGTGGAACATTCAACTTCATGATCTAGGGTTATCGTTATCCATTGCCCAGCAACAATTAGTAGAAATATTGAGGGGATTAATAAGGGAAGCTGAGATTCTTATTTTAGATGAGCCAACATCGACATTAACAACTCACGAAATTAAGAGTCTTTTTGTGTTGATAAAAAGCTTAAGAGAAAAAGGAATTGGCATGATATACATTACACATCGTTTTCCAGAAATCTTTGAAATTGCAAATAAAGTAGCGATTTTGCGCGATGGTACAATTGTTAGTCAGGGAAATGTATCGAGCTATACATATGACTTGCTAATGGATGGGTTATTGCCAAAAGGTTCTAGACTTGAGGAGAGGAAAGAAATCGTACATGAAGAAATAGAGCCTTCGGAAATAATTTTAGATGTCACGAATGCGTCTAGTTACGCGTTTCAAAATGTATCATTAACTGTACATGCTGGGGAAGTTGTTGGGATTGCAGGTATCGTCGGATTAGGTAGGACAGAATTAGCCGAATCAATATTTGGATTAATGCCTTTGAAATCAGGTGCCGTCTTATTAGAGGGAACAGCCATTACGAAGTATTCGGTACATAAGCGAATAAAAGAAGGTATGGTGTATGTACCGGAGGATCGGGCAGGGAATGGTATATTTGCAAATGCGTCTGTTAAGGATAATATAACATCTGCATCTTTAAACAGTATGAGTAGCTTCTTTTTAAATAATAAAAAAGAAAGCGCTTTATCCGAATTGTATATAAAACAGTTTCAAATTGTTGTCTCTCATATGAATGAAGAGCTGACCTCTTTATCGGGTGGGAACCAACAAAAGGTCGTGCTAGCGAAATATCTTGCATGTAATCCGAAAGTGATTATTTTGGATGAACCGACCCGTGGTATTGATGCGAAAGCAAGACTAGAAGTATACGAAACTATATTAAGTTTGAAAAGAAGAGGACTGGCGATCATATTAATTTCTTCAGATGTAGAAGAAATTGTTCAATTAGCAAATCGTGTATATGTCATGAGAAACGGAGAATTTGTCTCTCATTTAGAAAAGAAGGAAATTAGTATAGATGAAGTTACACGCCTGGCATATGGAAGAAAGGGAGGTGTAACGGAGTGAAACGTGTATTTAAAATGCATGAGATGTCTATTATTATTTTATTACTTCTTTATATAGCCTTCGTTGGAGTAATGAATCCTAGTTTTATTCATTTTAGCTCATTATCTTTAATGCTGAAATCAAGCGTTATTTTAGTTGTTTTGGCAATTGGTCAATCTTTCGTATTGTTTACGAAAAATATAGATGTATCAGTAGGATCTATTATGGGCTTAAGCGCTGCAGTTTGCGGGATGCTGTTAACAGATGGATACAGTGCCTTTATTTCAATGTTTGCGGCAATTATACTTGGTGCTCTTATTGGTATGGTAAACGGAATTGGCGTTACGAAATTTCGAGTGCCAGCTATCATTATGACATTAGGAATGCTCGGGATTATTAGAGGTGCAATGTTAATATTTACGGGCGGAAAGTGGATTGAAGATATTCCGAATGAGTATAAACAAATTTCTTCTATTATGATACTCGGTATTCCGGTAACCATATGGACCGTTCTTATCATATTGCTGCTACTATATTTCTTTTTAATGAAAGTACAAATTGGAAGGTTTTTTTATGCGGTAGGTGATAATGAAGATGGTGCAAGGCTTATTGGAATACATGTAGATAAAGTGAAAATATACGCGTTTATCATATCAGGCATAAGCGCTGGGCTCGCTGGATGCATATTCGTAATGAATATTGGGTTCGTTCCAAATCAAACAGGTACAGAGATAGAATTGCAAGTGATCGCCGCTGCTGTATTAGGTGGTATTCATTTAAAAGGAGGAACAGGTTCTATATTTGGAGCGGCATTAGGTGCATTCTTTTTAGAAGTGATAAGCAGTTCACTCGTCTTTTTAAAAATTCCTGCATTTTGGAATAGTGCTATTTCAGGATTTTTACTTTTACTCATCATTATATTAGATAGTGTCTTAAAAAAATGGAAGAAACTCCGGCAATTAGAAGAAAGGAGGGTGAATCTATGAGGGGAATACGTAGTTTGTATAGATGGGAAGGGGTACTTCTCTTATTGCTTCTCGTAGAATTCATTTTCTTTAGTTTCATAAATAGTGATTTCTTAAACATTAGTAACCTCCTTTTTAGCATGAACGATTTCCTCATTATTTCAATTGCGGCTATTCCGATGACATTTGTCATTGTAACTGGCGGAATTGATGTATCAGTAGGATCTATTATGGGGCTTACTTCGATTCTTATCGGCGTACTTTGGATGAATGGTGTGCCTATACTGCTGGCAGTTATCATTGCGCTCGTAGTAAGTTGTATAGCCGGCGGATTAAATGGACTTATTATAAAAATGACAGATGTAGAACCCCTTGTCGTTACACTTGGAACGATGTTTTTATATGCAGGAATCGCTCTTGTTATTTCAGGTGGTTCGGGGGCAACGGGTTATGAAGGAATTAGTGGTTTACCAGATTCGTATGTGCAACTGGCAAATGGTAGTTTTATCGGTATACCTAATTTATTATGGCTCCTTGTCATTTTAACGATAGTATTTACGATATTGTTTCACCATACAACATACGGCCGTCACGCAAAACTAACTGGTGCAAATGAAAGTACGGCGAAATATTCCGGGATTCGAACGAAGAAAGTAGTGATTATTGCATACGTACTTTCTGGGTTAGGAGGAGCTTTCTTAACAGCGTATTTCGGTTCTGCTCGTGCTGATATTGGAAGTGAAACGATTTTGCCAGTTATTACGGCAGTTGTATTAGGCGGCACACTTATTACGGGCGGAAAAGGGAGTATTATTGGGACAGTACTAGCGAGTATTTTTATAGGACTCATGCAGTACGGTTTGCAAATGACTGGCTTAACGAATGAACAATCAAATGTAGTAATAGGTATTATCCTTATCGTTTCTGTTATTATGAGACATTTCAAATTACAACGATTCACTACGGGGAAAAGACGGAATTTGCATAAGGGGGAAATGTCATGAAAAGAAAACTGGGGATTGTTATTATAATGTGTATTTGTTTAATCGGTTTAATCGCTTGCTCTAGCCAAACGGCAGATAAGAAAAAAGCAGACGATGTGAAATTTGCGTTCATTCCGAAATTAACAGGAGTGGGCTTCTTCACATCAGGCGGTGAAGGTGCAAAAGAGATGGGGGATAAGTTAGGTGTACAGGTGAAGTATGATGGACCGTCTGAGGCGAGTGTATCAGGGCAAGTAAAATATATAAACAATTTCATTAATCAAAACTACGATGCAATTATGGTTTCATCTACGTCAGTTGATGGTCTCTCGCAATCACTGCAACGTGCAAAGAAAAAGGGGATGACTGTATTAACGTGGGATTCTGATGTGAATCCGAAAGACCGTTCGTTTTATATTAGCCAAGGTACACCAGATCAACTTGCAAATTTATTAATAGAAATGACATCTAAGCAAATTGGAGATAAAGGGAAGGTCGCATTCTTTTATTCAAGCCCGACTGTAACAGATCAAAACCAATGGGTAACGAAGGCGAAAGAGATTATAAAAGAGAAATACCCGAACTGGGAAATTGTAACGACGCAATATGGTGAAAATAATGCACAAAAATCTTTATCAGTAGGGGAGAGTATTTTAAAAACGTATCCGGATATTAACGCAGTAATATGTCCAGATGCAACGGCACTTCCAGCGATGGCGCAAGCTACTGAAAATTTGAAAATGGATAAAAAAGTAGTCGTAACTGGGTTTTCAACGCCGAACGTTATGCGTGATTATGTAAAACGAGGAACAGTAGAGCAATTTGGTTTATGGGATGTTAAACAGCAAGGTGCACTCGCAACGTATGTCGCAAATGAAATTGTTGTAAAAGGGAAGAAGTTAAAAGTAGGGGATAGCTTTGAAGTAAAAGGAATCGGAAAAGTGAAAGTAGAACCAAACTCTATTCAAGGGTATGACTATGAGGCAGAAGGAAATGGTATTATCGTATTACCTGAACGAGTTGTATTTACAAAGGATAATATTGATAAGTATAATTTCTAGTAGAAAATAAAAACGTCCGAATATATCGGACGTTTTTATTATGTCGTTTTTTAATCTATCCGTTAATTGTGAACAGCTTCTTTTTCATTTAACCCAAGTGTGCGTCCTGTTGAAGCGTGAAGATCTTGGAACAATCTTGGATTTTCAGTTAGCGAAATGCCATAAGAAGGGATCATTTCTTTTATTTTTTCTTCCCATTCTACCATGCGGCCTGGGAAGCATTTTTCTAATACTTCAAGCATAACGTGAACAGCAGTAGAAGCACCTGGAGAAGCACCAAGTAACGCAGCGATTGATCCGTCAGATGCACTAACAACTTCTGTACCAAACTGCAGTGTTCCTTTACCACCTGCATCAGTATCTTTTATTACTTGCACACGTTGACCAGCAACTACAATATCCCAATCTTCACTTTTTGCGTTCGGAATAAACTCACGTAATTCTTCCATACGTTTTTCATGTGATAGCATAACTTGTTGGATTAAGTATTTTGTTAATCCCATTTCTTTTACACCAGCTGCTAACATCGTTAAGACGTTATTCGGTTTTACAGAACCGATTAAGTCAAGATTTGAACCAGTTTTTAAGAATTTAGGTGAGAATCCAGCGAACGGTCCAAACAGTAAAGCTTTTTTATTGTCTATATATCTCGTATCAAGGTGAGGTACAGACATTGGCGGAGCACCAACTTTAGCTTTTCCGTATACTTTTGCATGATGCTGCTCTACAACTTTTTGGTTTTTGCATACCATAAATAGTCCACTTACTGGGAATCCTCCAATATGTTTTGATTCAGGAATACCAGTTTTCTGAAGTAGAGGTAGACTACCGCCACCGCCGCCGATAAAGACGAATTTTGCAGTATGGTGTTCGATTTTACCACTATTCATATCATGTACTTTCACTTCCCACAAACCGTTCTTCGTACGTTTAATATTTTCAACACTATGTTTGTAGTTTAGCTCGACATTTTTAGTTTTTAAGTAATCAAACAACATGCGCGTTAACGCACCAAAGTTAACATCTGTTCCAGAATCGATTTTCGTTGCAGCCATTGATTCATTAGAGTCACGGCCTTCCATAATAAGTGGAAGCCATTTTTTTAATGTATCAGGAGCGTCAGAAAATTCCATTCCTTGGAATAGAGGATTTTTTGAAAGCGCTTCAAAACGATTTTTTAGAAACTCGACATTTTTTTCTCCCTGCACCAAACTCATATGAGGTAGTGGCATAATAAAATCTTGTGGATTACGAATTAAGTTTTTCTTAACAAGATACGCCCAAAATTGTCTTGAAAGTTGAAATTGCTCATTTACTTTTACAGCTTTACCAATATCTATAGACCCGTCAGATTTTTCGGATGTATAGTTAAGCTCACATAGCGCAGAATGTCCTGTACCAGCATTATTCCATTCGTTAGAACTTTCTTCTCCGGCATTTGCGAGTTTTTCAAATACTTTAATTTCCCATTCAGGTGCCAATTCTTTAAGTAATGATCCTAACGTTGCGCTCATAATTCCAGCGCCAATTAAGATAACGTCTGTTTTTTGCTGCATGTTGCTCATGATAATCTCTCCATCCCCTATATTGGCAAAAAAGAGTAGGTGTTTTTATATCTAAGCCGTAAAAAGAAAACACCACCTAGGCCCCACCTAGGTATTTACCTTTTTTGTCTCAATTATATAACCATCTCATACTCTATTATAATAATTAATAGACTAAAATATCTAGTGTTATCTGATAATTTTAAACTATTTAACGCTTTATTTCGCAGAATTCTTCTGTCATAAGGGTAAAAAGCATTGTAGTAAAGCGGAATTTGGAGAAGAATTCCAGTTTGATGTTATCTCAAAAAAACTTACTAATACATTTATTTTTAAGTTTTTATCTTTGAGAATTTGTAAGAATCTGTTTTTATTACATCTAATTTGAAAAAATAGAGTAAAAAACAAATTAATGGTAAGATTATTCTGAAAATAAAACAGGAGGGATACCAATGCTTACAAAAGAACAAATCGCAAACTTTTTTCGGAATTTTTCTGAGAATGAATGTAAAGGATCAAGTGATTTATACGAGTATTTATCAATAAAAATTTCTGAAGATGAGGAAGTTCTTACGTTAGCTTCCTACGCACAACCTGGTCAACCAATCCCAAACTTATTATTAGGTGCAGTCCATTATTTATTGTTAAAAGGAAAAGAACACAGTTTAAAAAGGTATTATTATAGTTTAGTTGAAGATGCTGATACAAATTTTGAAAATGCCTTTCACCAATTTAAAGATTTTTGCCATGTATATCGTGAAGAAATAATTACTTTATTACAAACGAAACTCGTTCAAACGAATGAAGTAAGACGATGTGCCTATTTGTATCCAAGTTTCTGTTACATATTTAATAAAGTGAACAAACCGTTAGCGTTAATAGAGATTGGTACAAGTTCTGGATTACAACTATTTTGGGACCAATATCGTTATTCATATGGAATGGAAAAAGTGTATGGAAATACACAATCGAATGTTCATTTAACCTCTGAAATAAGAGGGGAGAATATGCCGTATTTGCTAAAGCGAAGTCCACCTGTCGTAGAAAGAATCGGACTAGATTTACATGTGAACGATTTAAGTGATGACGAAGACTATTTATGGTTACGAGCGCTTATTTGGCCAGAACATAAAGAAAGACTGGAACTATTCGATCAAGCAGCAACGCTTGTAAAAGCAAAATCAGTACAATTAATAGAAGGTGACGGGGTAGCACTTCTCCCGGTCATTGCAAATCAAATAAGTGAAGATGCGGTGATTTGTATTTTCCATACACATGTAGCCAATCAAATACCTGACAATATAAAACATGAATTAGAAAGACAAATTAAAAAAATTGGTGCAAAACGTGATGTATTTCACCTATACAACAACATGTGGGATCGGGATCTTCATGTTGATTATTATATTCACGGAAACGAATATTGTGAAACGATTGGGGAAACGGAAGGGCATGGGAAATGGTTTAGTTGGGGGCTTGGGGATAAGCCGCTTTGTTAATGTAATCCTATAGGATGGGGACCTTTTATTTTAAAATTAAAATTTTTTGATTAATATGATAATAATTTATGGTAAGTTGTATATAAGGATAAAATAAAAAGGATGATAAGCATGCAAAAGAGACCAGAAGCAAATGAATATAACCCGTATTATTCAACGTACATAAACTTAATACCAGATGGAGATATCATACATATCCTAGAGCAACAAATGAAGGAAACGAATCTTTTATTGAAGGATATTTCTGATAGTGATGGACATTTTAGATATGCTCCTAATAAATGGAGTATAAAAGAAGTAATCGGTCATATTGCGGATACTGAACGTATTCTGGCGTATCGATTGCTTTCCATAGCAAGAGGCGAGACAGCAGAACTTCCTGGATATAACGATGATATGTATGTTCTTAGAGCAGCTTTTGATAAGCAATCTATGCAAGATCTTCTTGAGAATTTAACAGTTGTTCGCCAATCTACTATGTATTTGCTTAAAAGTTTAGATAAAGAAGCTTGGTTACAAAGGGGAATTGCAAACAATTCTGAAGTCACGGTTCTTGCATTAGCAAACATAATTGCTGGTCATGAGCTTCATCATCGTCAACTTATAAAAGAACGTTATTTGGGTTCTAAGGCATATCCAGCATGTTAAAATATGAAAATAAAAAGAGAATGATTCATAGGGTATTTTTGAATTATTCTCTTTTATTTTTCTGCGTATCAGTGGAGTTATAAATGTTTTTTTACAAGGTTTATTCCTTCTCGTTGATGCTAATAGGGGGCACTATATTTGTAATGTAGTTGGTATGTATGTTAGTAGGAAAACAAGTACAATCTCGTTAAAAGGATAATTTTGTTTACATAATATTATTATGTAAACAAAATTAATGAATATACAACTTGTTAAATAGTTAATTATTTTTGATTTTTCAATGGCTGCATAAGTATGATGTTTGTAGGGGGGCGATCATATGAGTAAACACAAAAAAATCATAGCGATTTCAGGCAGCATTAGGAAAGGATCATCCAATACAAACATATTAAAAACTTTGGCCGCATTTATTCCAGATGGAGTAGATTACACTATATATAAAGGAATAGAGGAACTTCCTCATTTTAATCCGGATGTAGATCGAGTGGGAGCACCGGTTGTTGTTCAAGAGTTTCGAAAGGCATTAAGCGAATCACATGCACTGATTATTTGTACACCGGAGTATGCAAAAGGTATACCAGGAGTTTTGAAAAATGCATTAGAATGGCTTGTGTCTTCAGCGGAACTATATAAAAAACCAGTGGCGATCATAACAGCTTCACCGTCAATTGCGGGAGGGGATAAAGCCCATGAATCTTTGTTACTTACACTAGGCATGTTAGATACAGTTGTCGTTCAAAATGGCTCGTTATTAATCCCGTCTGTACGCACTAAATTTAGTGATGATGCAAAAGTTACAGATGAGGGAACAAAACAAGCTCTAATTTCTTTAATTCATAGTATAGTAGACGAAACAAGGGAATAATGATTTATTTTATATAAAGGCAATACTACTGTTAGTTTAAAGTAGTATTGCCTTTTAATTTTCTTTTGGTTGAAATTTTGTAATAACGATTAGGAAATCATGTCACCTATTTTAAGGTTTAGACAAAATATATATTAATTAAGGCTCGGGCTCGCGTCTTTTTTCGTCTTGGTCAAATAAATAACTAAGCTCAAGATTATTACGAGGAAGATTACGCTTGTTCCCACTGTACCGAGACCAAGACCGCCAGAATCGTGAGGCTGTGATAGATAATCGCCAAAAGAGGCACCGAAAGGACGAGTTAAAATATAAGCGATCCAAAAGGCCAACACTGCATTTAATTTGAAGCGGTAGTAAGCGACGGTTACAGCCCCAATTAATGCGGCAAATATGAACGCTGAAATCCAGTAACCTAAGTTGAGACTCTCTGCTACGAGATCCCCAGCTGCAGTACCTAAGGCGAAGGTGAACAGGATAGCCAACCAGTAGAATGCTTCTCGTTTTGTTGTGTAAATAGAGTGAATGGACAGTGTCTTTTCACTCACATACCAAGCAGTAAAAGTTGCCAGTAGGAAAAGTGTGAAAACGATGGTGGTCGTCTCTAGAGCGACCCCGAAGTTGTCCGTAAGATTGTCGGTAACTAGCGTGCCAACAACACTAATTAGCAAGACAGTGAGCCAGTAAATCCCTGGAACATACTTCTTCAATCTGAACTGGAAGAACAGTGTGATGAACAAGAGAGCACTCATAACAAATGTCGTTTTAGTCAAGCCAAAGTTCAAGTTGGTATTTAAGAAGTCCGCACCTGTTTCGCCCACTGTAGTTGCCATGATTTTGATAATCCAGAAGAAAATCGTGACTTCTGGAACTTTGCTCAGCATCTGCCAACCTCCTGATGAAACAGAAGTGACTTCATCAGGAAGAGGGATATTATTTCTATTCTTATTTTGGTCCGTCTCATAATTTTTCATATATGATTCCTCCTTACTAGTTATTTATGTATAAACAGAGTGTAACTAATAAGAATGAGATTCAGATGAAATTAGGATAAAAAGAACATTAAAAAAAGATGAAAAAAGAAATGAAATACATCCAGCATTGAAAAAGAACGATTCTTTCCATAATATTTATGGAAAGAATCGTTCCTTTTTTGCTAGAAATATAAACTATAAATTTCAGTATCGACTATTAAAAGGGCGGAATACTTTGCGGGAAGTTGAAAATGTGTTGAATTCCTCTCTAGCGGAATTATATTCTGGATTTCCGGGAGTTACGATACGTCCTGTAAGTTCAATATTTTGATTACTCATTTAAGTCTTCTCTCCTTGTCACAAAATAAAATATCTAAAATGTTATTCGTCAGGTGTAAAATCAAATAGAAAAATAGAACTGACTATACGTTATAAGTAAATGAATGAGTGAGGTTGATTATTCCTAGAATGGGATTTTCGGGTCTATCAGGGAATCGAGATAATAAATAAAAGGCAACACTACATGTATCTCAAATGCAGCATTGCCTTAATAAAGTTAAATATATATGCTTAAAATTTCCCCAGGTAATCCATCAATCTCACAAACTACATCTGATGTAAAACCAACGTTTATTAATATTTTTCGAGAGGGGATATTATTTGGATCGATAATTGCCTTTAGTACGTTTACATCTGTCTGCTTCGCTATTTCAATTAATTCTCTTGCAATATAACTACCATATCTTTTTCCCCAGTGTTCTGGCAAAATCATATACCCAATTTCAGCTTCTTTTACATTATCTTCATTCACTGTTACATGTCCAAGGCCGATAAATTCATTTGTTGCACTGTCATAAACTTTATAAGACCCAAACAGTTTATGCTTTTCATTGCGCCTTAACAATTTTTCATAGTCGTTTTGTGCCTTTTCTAGCAGAATAGTACGCTCTGTAATTTGTGCCATCACTCTTTCATTTGATACGAGCTGGAAGTATGGATTAAAATCTATTGCTTCAAATTTTTTGAAATGTAGTTTATGCATCGGATTCCTCCAAACGAATTTTTAATAGTTCTTCAGAAAAGATAATCGACAGTTAAATAGTAATCTCTATTTGATTACCTTCAGGATCACCTACTACACTTTCGTAATAACCATCTCCAGTGAAACGTGGTCCATTTAATAGAGGATAACCTGCTTCTTTTAACGTTTTTGTCAGTGCATTCACACGTTCTTCGCTTCCAACTGAGAATGCCATATGTGCATAGCCAGTTATATTTAGGTTAGGCTCGTTTTCTATGCCTTTCTTACGCATAATTTCAAGGCGCGCTCCAGATTTGAACGTAATAAAATATGATTCAAATTGTTTTGTTTCGTTATGATATAAAGAGTTTGCTTTGCCGTTGAAATACTTTGTATAAAAAGTACGCATTAATTCTAAATCATTTACCCAAATTGCTATATGTTCGATTTTCATTCGTTTCACCAATCCTATCGTTATGTAAATTTAAAGAAATATATTCTGTAGTAATTAGCGAAGGTGAACAACACTAATTTGATGTTTACTTTATTAAGTTTGCAACCATATTGCAAGAAATAAGAATGGACGTTAGGAAAAAGCGGATTGTAATGAAAAAAATTTATTAATGGTATTAGATAATTTTTAAGTCATAACATGCATACAATGTCTAATTAAGTGAATTACGTACGTCAAAATTTCAAATAAGGAGGGACATTTGTGGGGCAATTTGGACAAATGGTGATTGTCGGTATTTCCATGTCTTTTATACTGTCTATTATGATATTAGGGTCTACATATTATAATCCTCGTCTTTGGTTAAATGATTATCCGAAAGATATTCAAAAAGTAGTTTTGCCAAAATCGATAAATGAAAAAAAGCAAACGTTTTATTTCGGAATTATTTACAATATTATTCTCTTCGGAACACCTTTCATTTCTACATGTATACTACATCACCATGTGAAATTATTGTATATTGAGGCTTATTTACATTCTTTGGGGATTGTAATGATTTTTAATTTAGTAGATTTATTAATAATCGATTGGCTTATATTTTGCTGGATTACTCCGAGGTTTGTTGTTATTCCTAGTACAGAGGGGATGAAGGGGTATAAAGACTATATGTTTCACTTAAGAGGAGCAATAGTCGGAACGCCATTTTTAGCAATAATAAGTTTATTTTTGGCAGGAATAGCGACAACTGTTTAGTCTAAAAGGAATGAAAGTAGGTGTAAAGATTAACTATTTGAAAAAGGATATGAGGCCAAATGGAATCCGTAAAGGTTTCTTTTGATTGCTAATAACTTTTTGTGTTAAATATTGTGGGAATCTGATTGTAATTGGTGTAACATGGAATACATTGTATATTGATGAGTTTGCAAATTTGCCTACAAAAAAGAGCACTGTATACAAGTGCTCTTTGTAAGGAGTTTCCTATGAGTGATACATTTTATACGTTAATATATCCCAGTATTATTAGGATCCCTTTATTTAAGAGAGATGAATGAAGAAAAAATTATTTAAACTAAAAACTAGGCACCATAACAGCGCCTAGTTTTTAGCTTAATTTGAAAATGGTTAATTCTATGGCGTTTATACCATCATCACAGGTTGTAATAATATTATCTCCAATATTCGTTAGACTGATTGTCGAATTGGCTGGAACTGACAAAAGTAATTGACCAGCAAGTTGATTACATTGTATGCTCAATGGATTTTCAATTATTATACCAAAACTCCCTTGAGCATTTGGTATTGGATTATTATTTAAGAGTACAGAAATACCAGCCGCGAAAGGAAATGAAGTAATCGAACTCGAATTAATTGAAGCAATGAAAGACACTTGATAAGTACCAGCTTGTGTGATGCCAATTGTAGTAGGGTTTAATAAAGAAACGCCCCCTGCAATTGGACCAGTCTGGTTGAAAGAAAAAAGTCCTCCAATAGGAACTGTAATAAACGTTGATTGCCAAAAATTACCGAAAGCTAATGAAATTGTCCCAGTTGCTCCAGTAGGACCAGTAGGGAATTGAAAGGGTTGTATAGGTGGTAGTGTTGGTCCAATTAAATCTGGATTAAATGCAAGAGAGAGAAAAATGAAATGGACAAGTGATTGTATTTTATAAATTTAACAAAATTTTTATTTTATAGAGTTTAGAATATCTAGGAACTTTGAACATGTGAAAAGGAATTTTGGCTTTTAGATACAATTAGTGCGTACAGTGATTCTTTGTTTGGTAGATTTAAATACAATTCGGTGTAATTGCTATATCAAAAGGTCCTATTCCAACCGTTATAGGTGGATTAATAAATTAGTAAAACTACCATTTGTAACATATGCTAAAAGAATGGAAGTAATCGATAAAATACCACATACAGAAATAAGACTTACTTCATGCTTAAAAACAAAGACTATACTACCATAATATGAAGATCTTCCAGAGGATTTGGCATGCTCAACTTGTTGAAGTATATTGCTACAATTACATAAGATATTGAGGAACGGAAACTTCTTTCAGTAGTTGATTTCCAGTTCGGGGAAATGCACATCTATTATTAAATATGCAAAGATTGCTCTGTCATGAAAACTGAAATACAAAGTACATAAAAAAAATAAGACTGACTCATTCTGTCAGTCTTATTTTTGTATCGTAACATCATTCAGAATCGCATGAAATATATCTTTTTGCGTGAAATCATCTGTAAATACAGTTTCTCTAGCAACTTCAATTGTATCGTGCGAATTATACCATTTCCGTAATGCATCCTCACCAAATTCATGCCGTTTGTCCCTTGTGTTATGGCGTCTAAATGTTTCCTCCAATGATAGATCGAAGTAATATGTAAACGTATTTTCATCAAAATAATGTATTAATTTTTTCAGCATATCACCGTATCTATAACTGTTTAAAATACCTTCTAAAATAACAAATTTACATTTTCCTTTTCCGTACTTCGTAATTTCAAATAGTAAATCATGAGATAAGTTACCCATTGTGTCGTGTACTTTTAGCATATCTCTACGTACGACGTCTTGAGAGACTAGAAGTGTACCTTGGCCAAAATGTTCTTGCAGTTCTTTTGCGATTGTTGTTTTGCCACTTGCGGAGTTTCCTCGAAGAATAATTAATGTTGATTTCAAAGTCTCATCTCCAAATTGTTTTTGTTTTTTGCTTTGCTACATTAAAAATTGTTTTAGTAAGCGTTTCTCGCCAGTTTGTAGAAGTTATTGCTTTCAAAGTGATATGAGACATCGTAAATAACCTCCAGTTTATTGGTGGTTTGATTATAGGAACTCTTTATTTTAAAGATACATTATTTTCTTGAAAAATAAACAGAATTATTGTAAAGTAATGATAATTAAAATTTATATTGTTCAAAAGCTATGAAAGGAATTAGTAACAAGTATCTTTTCTTTTAGAGAGTCGGTGGGTGGTGTAAACCGATAGAAAGCGCTTGTGAATCCGTCCTTGAGCGAAATGTGGAACCCTTCAATGTGAAGTTAGTAATCGTTTCCGGTTAAAAACCGTTAATTTTTTAAGTGGAAAGCTTATATTTTCTATGCTTTCAACTAGGGTGGCAACGCGGGTTAACTCTCGTCCCTTTTATAGGGACGGGAGTTTTTTGTGTTTTTTTAGTGAAGTTCCCTATCTTAAAAGCTTAATGTGAACGAAGAAAATGACATTAGGCACTTATTAAAGGAGAGATAAGACATGTTAGATGTAAAAGTATTACGTGCTAATTTTGAAGAAGTAAAGAAAAAATTGATTAATCGCGGTGGAGAGTTTCTTGAATTGAATACATTTGAAGAATTAGATCAAAATCGTCGTGAACTGTTAGTAGAAGTAGAAGAATTAAAAAGTAAACGTAATGGAGTATCTGAGCGTATTGCGAAGTTAAAGCGTGAAAAACAAGATGCTAATGAACTTATTAGTGAAATGCGTGAAGTAGGAGAAAGTATTAAAACGTTAGATGATGAGTTACGTAATGTAGAAGAGGAATTGAATGCTATATTAATGGCATTACCAAATATACCTAATGAAACAGTTCCTATTGGAGCATCAGAAGATGATAATGTTGAATTACGTAAGTGGGGAGAAATAAACGAATTTTCATTTGAAGCAAAACCACATTGGGAAGTTGCTGAAAAATTAGGGTTATTAGATTTTGAGCGAGCAGCAAAAGTAACAGGAAGCCGCTTCGTATATTACAATGGCTTGGGAGCACGTTTAGAGCGAGCAGTAGCTAACTTTATGCTAGATTTACATGTTGAAGAACATGGATATACGGAAGTGATTCCACCGTTTATCGTAAATAGCGATAGTTTAATAGGAACCGGACAATTCCCGAAATTTAAGGAAGATGTATTTACATTAAAAGACACAGATTACTCTTTAATTCCAACGGCGGAAGTACCATTAGCGAACTATTATCGTGACGAAATATTAAATGGTGCAGAATTACCTATTAATTTTACCGCTCATACGCCATGTTTCCGTTCTAAAGCTGGTAGTGCAGGACGTGACACGAGAGGGCTTATTCGCCAGCACCAATTTAGCAAAGTTGAAATGGTTAAATATACTAAGCCAGAAGAATCATACGATGAGTTAGAAAAATTAACTACGAATGCCGAAAGAGTACTACAATTGTTACGATTACCTTATCGAGTTATCGTATTATGTACAGCTGATATAGCATTTCCAGCTGCGAAAACATATGACATTGAAGTTTGGTTACCAAGTTATGGGGGATATCGTGAAATATCTTCTTGCTCAAACTGTGAAGATTTCCAAGCGCGTCGTGCAAGCATACGTTTCCGTCGTACACCAGGTGCAAAACCAGAATTTGTGCACACATTAAATGGTTCTGGGTTAGCTATAGGGCGTACAGTAGCAGCTATTTTAGAGAACTACCAACAAGAAGACGGCTCAGTTATAATCCCAGAAGTATTGCGTCCATACATGGGGGGAGTAGAGGTAATTAAATAAGAAAGATGTTGATGTAAAATAAAGTTTAACAGTTTATAAAATACTAGTAACGAGGTGCTACATGTTATTTCAAAACAATAATTTATCGGTTAGATATGTAATAGAAGAAGATGCACCTATCATCTCTAAATGGTTAACAGACCCAGAAGTCCTACAGTTTTACGAAGGAAGAGATAATCCGCAATCTGTAGAAGAGGTACTTGCTCATTTTATACATAATCCAAACAGTAATGAAAAAAGATGCTTAGTAGGATTTGATGAAATGCCGATCGGTTACATTCAAATGTATCCAGTTGATTTTGAATGGAAAGCGTTATATGGATATGAAGAATCACAAAATGTATGGGGAATGGACCAATTTATCGGTGAACCACTCTTTTGGGGAAAGGGAATTGGAACAAAACTCGTTCAAGCAGCAATTACATACATTATGAAAGAAGTGGGTGCAGAAGCAATTGCAATGGACCCTAAAGTAAATAACGAACGTGCGATAAAGTGTTATGAAAAATGCGGATTTAAAAAAGTGAAGATTTTAAAGGAACATGAACTGCATGAGGGGAAATTAGAAGATTGTTGGATGATGGAATATAAACAATTATAATGATTTATGAAAGGGCTTATACAAACAAAGGGAGCTGTGTGAGATGAAAAAAGCATTAATAGTTATTGATGTGCAAGCGGGTATGTATACAGCGGGAATGCCAGTATATAATGGGGAAAGGTTTTTACAAACATTACAAGAACTTATTGGGGCATGTCGTTCAAATGATATTCCAGTTATTTATGTACAACATAACGGGCCGAAAGATCATCCTTTGGAAAAAGGGACAGATGGTTGGAAAGTGCATGCGGCAATCGCACCACAAGAGGGTGATAGTATCGTTGAAAAGACGACACCAGATTCATTCTATAAGACAAACTTAAACGAAGTGTTACAAGAAAAAGGAATTGAGCACGTAATAATTTCAGGAATGCAAACAGAGTACTGTGTGGACACGACAACGCGCAGAGCATGTAGTGAAGGGTACAAAGTAACGTTAGTGAGTGATGCGCATAGTACGTTTGATACTGATGTATTACGTGCTGAAGATATTGTGAAGCATCATAACGCAGTGTTTGGAGCATTTGCGGATGTTGTTGCATTTAAAGATTTGAAAGTGGAATCGTAAGTGGGAAAGTGGCTGTCTCTAAAAGAGTGGCCGCTTTTTTTATTTGAAAACAAGTTGTCGAAGTGAGTCGATAAATCGATTTCAAATAAAAAAATGCCGGAAAAGTTCGATTTACGGTCGATATAGAGTGAGGGAATCACTTGCTACGTGTTGATTAATCCAAATACATAAAGCGACCAAATCTCGAGCAACGTACTTACTTTTACGTTTTACGAAACCCGTCTCCTGCGCGAGCTGTTGAAGGATGTTTGGAGATAGAAATCACTGTAGTTTTTCAGCGAATAAATGAAACTCATCTTGAATCGATAAAGTCATACAAAACACCATCCTTTCTGTATATTTCAAAAAAAATAGCATCTTTTTTGATTATATGGATACAAATTAATCTTAGCTTGATAGCGATGTGGTGCTATCCCTCGAAGAAAAAATTCACTATCACAATCCGTATAATTAGTGTTTTGCACTTCTCTACTAAATACACATCTACAAATTAGACATTCCCCTGTTCCTATACTTTATTATGACTCCTTAGGAAGTTTTCTCTGTTTTAAATACCCAGTGTAGAAGAGCTGGTTGATAATTTGGTATCATCCACTCAAAAATTTTGCCGATAAAATGGGCGGCAATTAGTGTACCGATTCTAATTGAGCCTAATGATTGAATGAAAATTACACATATTGTACCAGCCACACAAATATTTATTAAATCGCTTGAAATTTTTGCTTTACCGAATTTTAAATTAAATTTTTCACTAATTGCATAAGTTAACGCATCGTACGGCATTAATGGGAGTTTCGCTGGTGTATAGCCCATATAAAAAGCTCACTTCTCATATAAAAATAGATGAGGAGTGATTTTTAGTATATTTTTATCTGTTGGTGTATATCTGTTGTTTTTATTCTTTTTGGATTTCAAATGAAATTTCTTTAGCTGCTTCTAAAGCTATTTTTTTCGCTTCTGTTTTAAAATTGGCTGCTGCTAAAACGTATCCACATCGATGTCCCATTGATGAAGGTGGTTTTAAGATAGTTCCTTTTTTAGGTTTTATATAAACTTTCTCTACACCAGGATATTTAGAACTACGGTTTTTCCCAGTAACACGAATTAGTTTTCCTTTAGATTTAACTGTTAGGTAATGAGCGTACACATATTTATAATGTTTTTTATTTAGTGAAGTTTTATTTCCTAACATTAACTGAATAGTCTCTCGCACTAAGTTGATTCCATGTCCAATTTCAATTATGTCATTCATTGCTCCACCTGATATTCTGGGATTTATCTCAATTAATTTCCAAACATCTTTTATTCTCCGGAGTTCTAGATGACACGCTCCATTTTTCATATTAAAAGCCTGAATTACAGAGTTAACTGCATTGCAAAGACTATTGTATAGTCTTTTGTCTACCTGTCCTAGTAAAGAATAACCAGTAACAATAAAGCGTTCAAAAAGTGTAATTTCTTGTTCAATTACTGCTATAATATGGACTTTTCCATCTTGAACTAAAACTTCAACTAAGTACTGAGGTCCATCTATATATTCTTCAAGTAGAATTTCTTCATTAGGTAGTTTTTTTAAAAGACTTTGTATAGATAAGATTAATTGATCTTTATTTTTTACTAATAATACATCTTTGGATCCTGTTGATTTAGGGGATTTTACAATAAGAGGGAAATTCATCTCTTTAGTTTTTTCAAGAAAAGATGATAATGATTCTGTTGGTTTGTAAATTAAATATTTGAGTGAGATTGGTAATTCTTTAAGTACATTACGAGTTAATATTTTGTTTTCCATACGATAGATAGCTTTAGTAGATACAGTATGTGAGTTTGAGCAAAATTTTTCTGATAAACGTGCAGCCACATAAACATAAGGGTCAATAAAACTAAATATCCCTTTTATGTTTTTTCCTGATTTATTTAATTTTTCAATTGTTGTAATTATATTATCATAATCATTTATATCAGTGAAAATCATCTGATGTACATCAGGGAATATAGTGCGTTCATTAATAAATTTTGTTTTTTTAGTTAATAAAACAGTAAAGAAATTAAGTTTTTCAGCTGCTTTGATTGCTTCCCTACTTGATCCAGATTTATTTGTTTCAATGAAAACGATAGTATCCATTTTATGCCACCCTAACCTTAATTATTTTATAAACCCTTAGATTTATTATTTCTATAGGTAGAATATTAAAATGAGGTTAAGCTTGTTCTGGATTTTTCGAAAAATGGTTGAATGAGGAAGAACATGAATATATATATAATGAATTTGATATTTGTTTTGAAAAACATCTTTAGAAAGAAGGGAAGAAGAACTAACATGACTATAATTGGAATGCTTCATCATCGGAAAGATCCGAATGACGTAAAGAAAGCATATACTTATGCTGCTGTAGCTAAAGCTGAAGGTGTGGAATTTTTTTATTTTACTTTAGGGAAAGTAAATATAGAAACGAAGAAGATTTTAGGTAAAACTTATGAAAATGGTAATTGGATTGAACAAGAATTTTCTTTTCCAGATGTTATTTACAATGCAAGTGTTCATGTTAGTGATAAAAATCAGCAAATCTATGATTATCTACATGAAAAAGTTCCTTTTACAAGTCATTCAATTGGAAATAAATTAAGTGTATATAACAGAATAAATAGAGCAAAAAAATTTAAGCAATATCTTATTCCTTTTTATGAATTAAATGATGTTAATAAGTTTTTTGATATGATTAATCGTTATGAAAAACTTATTATTAAACCTATTTCTGGACATCAAGGTAGTGGTATTGTTTTCATTGAAAAAAATGGGATGAATTACAGTATGAATGAGTCAGAACAAATTTCATCTATTAGGAAGTATTGTATCAAATATGGCTAAGGGTGGTTATAGTACTTATTTAGATGTTTTTTTAAAAGCCGAGTTTGATAACGATTGGTATAATATTAAAAGGTATTTAGAACGATTTGCAGTAACTTTTTCTAACCATTTTAATTCTTTATTTAGGGATGTATTATTTGATGAGTTAGGAATTGATGTAGGGATTGATAAAGATCAAAAATTGTGGTTATTTGAGGTGAATTGGAGACCAGGGGTACCTAATATATTTAATCTTGAACTAGATGTAGCTAGAAATATAATTCACTATGCTAGATATTTGGCTGATAAATCTAAATAAGAAAAGAAAATAGAAAAATATAATCAAACCTAGAAACCTTTATATACCAATGTTTCTACTAATCTCTCTTTCTATATCCCCTATAAGGCTTTTCTCCATGCATTCCAAAATTCGGCGGATGCTGGACTGTCGCCAAGCCGACTTACCTAATACGAGAAAAATACCGGAACCCGGTAATACACCCTTCATTGTGGGTGGGGGCACATATTTATAAAAAAATACGCTTGTCCAATCCATTATCATTCTCCAGTCATTTAATATTACAAAGGGGGGAGAATATGGAAAACAATGAAAAAATCACGTTTCGATTTGTAAAAAAAGATGGAGAAGAAATTAATTTGGGAAATCTGGCTGATAAACGAAAAATTGTCATTGTCATTAATAATCAGATTACATTTGCACCGAATACAACACAAATTGCCAGTGGAGCCGGACAAAATAGTGCAGCAGGAAGTAATGCAGCAATCGATTCATCGAATACCCGACAGCAAGGAACGGTGGGCGCTGGAGGCGAAGCTATAAATAAAGGAATTAGTGGGGACCAGATTGAGCCGCATAAAAAGAAAAAAGAAACTTCGGATGAAGAGGAAGAATTTGTAATTATCATCAATAATCAAATTAATAAAACCCGTAAGGAACAGGCTGGTGCTACTCAAGTGGCAAGTGGTGGTGGAGAAGACAGTGCAGCGGGAACCAACGCTGCCATCGAAAGTTCTAATACCAAACAGCAACATGCAGTGGGAGGCGGAACGGATAGTTCGGCAGAAAATGCAGGTGAAGAAGGTGACCAAATAGAAAAATGCGATTAAAGAAAAGGGCAGAATCTGGATCTTCGGATACAGATTCTGCCCTTTTCTTTAATTAGTTATTACAGTTAAGATGGTTTACTCTCGATAAACACTGTTTTTTACTTTTTTAGAAGGGGTAGCACACATGCCATGCTCATCAACATTAGCGTTTTATTACACCAAAAAACAAAAAATGTACAATTCCTCTTGGAGATGTCAATTTATTCGTTTTGGGGTATTTGCTTTTTTTAGCTTGATGGCGATGGAGCTCCTTCATCAAAACATTACTTCTTTTTATCTTTATCCAACACATTCTGTTCTTCAGCAAACTCCGTACCATATGCAAATCGGCGATTAATACGAATATTATCGTTGTTATGACGAGTACGTGAATGAGAAAAGCGATGGACGATTACTTCTGATAATGTAAAGACCATGGCAGAAAGGATACTGCCCCATGCGATTTGCATGTAGTTGTCTAATAAAATATTTCCGAAAATCCAAACGCTTAAATACGTAAGTAAGAAATCCGTCATAATGGCAGCAGAATCGCCAATTCGATTTAAAATGATTTTATCAACAAACATATAAGAAACGATTGTAACAAAAAGACTAAAAGAAATAATTTGGACGAACGTAGCGGGGAAAAATAAAGCGAGTCCAATACTAAAAGCGATAATACATGATATAAATTTGATTACTATTACAGTAAAATCATTCAATATTTACACCTCCGATTTATACATAGTTTTGCAATAAATTCAGGAGTTCATACATTGTTACGGATTTATTTAGATAAAACTTTTTCATGTTTGAAATTTTATCTAAATATTATAAAAATAACAAAAAAATGTTATAGTAAAATGAGAGTAGATGACATTTTTAGGTAAGGGGGAATCCGGAATGTGGATTACTTCAGAAGTAGAAATTCCTGATGAGTTAATTGATCATCTTGAACAAGGGAAGTTAGTGCTATTCGTTGGAGCGGGAGTGTCTATGAAAGGGAAATCAAACTTACCGAATTTCGATGATTTAGTTGATGAAATTTCGAAAGCTTTATATGTCGAAAAACGTGAGATGACAGAACCACACGATTATTATCTTGGTAAAATTGCGAAAACGAAAGATGTACACCAAGTTGCAAGAGATCTTGTTAATATAGAAAAATCAAAACCGAATCCATTACATTATGCCATTCCAAGGTTGTTCCCGTTAGATACGGATGTTCGCATTGTAACGACAAACTTTGATCAACATTTTACGTATGCAATTAAGGAAATGAATAGAGAGCTAAATATTTATTATGCACCTGCATTACCGACAGGGAGAGCGTTTAAAGGCTTAGCTTACATACATGGGAATATAGAGCAGGAGAAAGAAGCTTTAATTTTAACAGATGGTGATTTTGGAAGGGCTTACTTAACGGAAGGATGGGCGAGACGATTTTTAGTTGATTTATTCTCGAATTACACCGTTTTATTCGTTGGGTATAGTCATAATGACCCAGTAATGAAATATTTAGCAACAGGTTTACCACCGAGTACAAGGCGTTATGCTTTCGTCGCACAAGGTGATAATACATACCATTGGGAACATTTAGGGATAAGACCTATTGTGTATCCGAATAAAACAAATAATCACCAGTCACTTGTGAAAGCGGTGAAACGATGGGCGGAATTAATGGGTGATAATTATATTACGAAAAGAATGCGTATTCGTGATATTGTAACTGTTCCTCCCTCAGTAGAGCAGGAGCAATTATCCTATATAAAACAGTCAATAAAAAAAATAGAAACAGTTCGGTACTTTGTTGAATTTGCTCGTGATTACGAATGGGTGGAATGGCTTGAAGCAGAAGGTAAACTAAGAAATTTATTTCTACTTACAGCAAATTATGATGAAGTTGATGAATTACTTGCGGAATGGTTAGTGGAGCAATTTCTATTTAGTCATCAAAAAGAACTGTTTCAATTGATTTTTAAAAATTATTCTAAAATATCCCCGTTATTATGGCGAACAATTTGCACTTACTTAAACGAAACGAAAGAAATGATGGATCCTTTGTTGTTTGCAAGATGGACATTGCTTTTATTAGAAACGGCAGAGAAAGATAGTAGCTCAATTGAAATGATCTCATATTTATTGCAAAAATGTTCTTTCCCTGAACATAAAGAAATTGGATTGTTGTTGTTAACATTTATTTTGGATGGGAAACTTAAACTGAAGCGTGTAAGAAGATGGGGAAATGATACGCAAGAGTCGATAGAACTCGAAGAATCGAGTCGTTTGCCAGTGCCTATTTTTTCTCATGTGGAGCGAGTTTGGAAAGAGAAAATGAGACCACATATTGCGTACTATGCAAATCCGATTATGGTTATGGGATTAGAAAAGATACAACTATTATCATTAAGACAACATGCGCTAAAAAAAAGAGATAGAGAAATTTTGGTGCAGGAGTTACAACAAAATGACTTCACATTTTTAATTCAAATTGTAAAAGAGTGTCTTACATATTTATGTGAAAACAATGAGAATAAAGCAAATTATTATATTACAGAAATGATAGAAACGGAAAGTGTACTTCAAAAGCAAATTGCGATTGAAGCAATGATTAAAAATGTATTCGTTACAGCGGATGACAAACTGAAATGGTTGTTACATGCAGATGTTCTTTTAGATTTCACATGTAAACATGAGGTTTTTCAACTTTTAAAGAGTTATTATGTAGATGCTTTAAAAGAAACGAAAGAAGAAGTAGTTCAATATGTATTAGAGTACCTTGCGGAAGAGAGGGCGTTTGATGCGTGTCTCATCTTAGACTTATTATTTACATGCGATTCAAATAGTCAATGCACGATAGATGGATATAAATTAATGAAACAGAAACACCCTCATTTTTCTTCTAATCGATACAGTATTCCAAAGAAAGAGTCAAATGAACAACGTATTACATGCAATGTAACAGCGGATGGATTACTGCAGCTGAAAGACGATGAAATAATGGAGCAAGTGTGGCAATTTTCACAAGATGGTGTTTTTGAACAACGTCATTTTTTAGAGATGCTATCAAAAGCGTGTAAATTGAATGTAGAGTGGAGTATTTCGTTTGCGTACCAACTAGTAGGCGTACACGAAATAAGTAATGAAGTATGGTTTGTTTGTATTAGAGAGTGGCGAAATAATAGGGATTTGACGAATGAGCAAATTCAAAAGATGATACCGTTATTACAGAAATTTGTTAGAAACACCGCGTTTCATTGGTTAATTAGTAGTTTTCTATATGAAATTAGTAATCGATTAGAAGAGTTAGATGTAAATAGTATACGAGTTGTAAAGCGCTTTGCTTTTTCAGTATTTCCACAAGTTATGAGAGGGGAAACAGATTTTAAGATTGGAAAACAAGAGTTTTACAATGAATCTATACAGCATCCTGTTGGAAAGATGACAGCTGTATTACTAAAACTTTTAGCATATGATCATTTATACGATCGTAATGTGTATGAATATTTATTTTTATTTGAGGAACAGGTAAGGGTTACTTCGGATAGAACGAAATATATGTTTGCTCGTTTAACAGCAGATATTACGTTTTTATATCATATTGAGAAACAATGGTGTCGAAAATATCTTTTACCGTACTTAGATTTAAAGAAAGAAAGTGAGCTTACGAAATATGCGTGGGCAGGATTATGTTATACGCAAATTAATGTACCTTTATTTACAGAGATAAAGAAATATATTAAGTATGCGGTAGAGCATATAGATGTACTTCATCCCCATACGAGAGAAGCGTTTTTAAAATGGCTTAGCTTTGTATTTATTAAATGCGTATTATATTGGGAGCAAAAAACAGATTGGTTATATCCATTTTTTATGCAAGAAAATGAAGAGAATAAAATTAAATTTATGCAGTATTTATGCTATTACGTAAAAACGTTAAGTGGCAAGGAACAACAAAAATTTTGGACAGCTTGGCTTAGTGGTTTTTTAAGGGAGCGTCCGAAAATAGGTGTAATAACAACGAGAGAACATGTCATGTTCTTACGCATTATTTTATGTATGGATGAGGTTTTAGAAAAGGGACTAAATATTATTTCGAGTAAATTTCAGGGTGTGGAAGGGCAATGTAATCAAAAAGAAATGAAACAGTTATTTATAGAGATACTTGAAAAGAACGAGAGTATGAAAGCGTATAAAGGATTGTTTGCAGATGTGTTTTTTACTTTACTTCAGACGTGCCAAGAAGCAGATTTACTTGAAAATGAAATCATACAAATAAAAGAATTATTAATCCAGTATGGAGTAGAAAAACATGTGTTAAATTTAATAGAAAATGAGATAATTCGCATCGGAATTGTAATGGGGAATTTACAAGAGGAATTATAGGGCGAAAACGGAAATTTAAAAAATAAATAAAAAGTTGTTGACAGTGTTTTGAAAAGCGTTCTATAATACGAATCATACTTATTCAATTTCAAACACATTTGAATAAACAAAGTGCAATGAAGAGATCACAGTAGTGGTTAGTCTTACTGTAACAGAGAGCTGGTGGGTGGTGTGAACCAGTACAGGGATAATCATGAATTACAGTCTTGGAGCATCTTTTTCGTAGTAAAGATACGATTGTCTTTATGAAGAAAGAGCGGTCAATTGATCGTTAACAGTGAAGAGAGGTAGACGGAAAGTTAGTCTACAACTAGGGTGGTACCGCGATAAATATCGTCCCTACTGATTTATTCAGTAGGGACTTTTTGTATTTTGACGGTCCAACTTGAAAATATAATAAACATGCGTTGAAAGGAAAAGAAGTAGTTGTTGTTTCCCTGTAACAGAGAGCTGGTGGGTGGTGCGAACCAGTACAAAAACAAGAGCGAATTACAGTCCTGGAGCATCTTTTTCGTAGTAAAGATATGTATCTTTATGAAGGGAAAGACGGTCACATTGATCGTTAACAATGAAGAGAGGTAGACGAAATAAGTCTACAACTAGGGTGGTACCGCGATAAATATCGTCCCTACTGATTCAATCAGTAGGGCTTTTTTGTACAAAAAAGTGCCTTATTAACTAGTAGTTAGTGTCTTTATGGTAATTATTAGTTTAAAATAAGAAGAGGTATCGATTCCACTTTAAATTTGTATAATTAACCAGTTCAGAAAATAGAGAATTTTTTATTCTCTTACTATACTTTTAAAACATTAGAGGAGGATTTCCAAATGGCAAATCACGAATTAGATCAATTACGTAAACAGGTAGATGAAATTAACTTACAACTATTACACTTATTAAACAAACGCGGTGAAATCGTTCAAAAAATCGGGGAGCAAAAACAAGTACAAGGTACGAAACGTTTTGATCCAGTACGTGAGCGTGAAGTACTAGATATGATCGCAGAGCATAACGAAGGACCATTCGAAACGTCAACAGTTCAACATATTTTCAAAACGATTTTCAAAGCAAGCTTAGAATTACAAGAAGATGATAACCGTAAAGCGTTACTAGTATCACGTAAAAAGAAAAAAGAAAATACAATCGTTAATGTGAAAGGCGAATTGATTGGAAACGGAACACAAACGTTCATTATGGGACCTTGTGCGGTAGAAAGCTTAGAGCAAGTTCGCCAAGTAGGGCAAGCAATGAAAGACCAAGGTTTAAAATTAATGCGCGGTGGTGCTTTCAAACCAAGAACATCTCCATACGATTTCCAAGGTTTAGGAGTAGAAGGTTTACAAATTTTACGCCAAGTAGCAGATGAGTTCGACTTAGCGATTATTAGTGAAATTTTAAATCCGAACGATGTGGAAATGGCAATAGAATACGTTGATGTAATTCAAGTTGGCGCACGTAACATGCAAAACTTCGATTTACTACGAGCTGTAGGTAAAGTTAACAAGCCAGTATTACTAAAACGTGGGTTAGCAGCAACAATTGATGAGTTCATTAATGCAGCGGAATACATTATTGCGCAAGGTAACGACCAAATTATTTTATGTGAGCGTGGTATTCGCACATACGAAAGAGCGACACGTAACACATTAGATATTTCAGCAGTTCCGATTTTAAAGAAAGAAACACATTTACCAGTTATTGTAGACGTAACACATTCAACTGGACGTAGAGATCTATTATTACCAACAGCGAAAGCGGCACTTGCAATTGGAGCGGATGCAGTAATGGCTGAAGTACATCCAGACCCAGCAGTTGCATTATCAGATTCTGCACAACAAATGGATATTCCAGAATTCCATAGATTCATGGATGAGTTAAAAGGTTTCAAAAATAAATTATCTTAATTCCATATCATATATGCGCTGAAGAGGAAACAGTAGTGCTTATCTCACTGTTAAAGAGAGCTGATGGCCGGTGTGAATCAGTACAAAGGTAAGCATGAATTACAGCCTTGGAGCATCTTTCTCGCCAACTTTTGGAGGGAAAGACGGTCAAACGATCGTTAAAGAAGAAGAGAGGTAGACGAAAGTTGTCTACAACTAGGGTGGTACCGCGATAAACATCGTCCCTACTGAGCGCTCAGTAGGGACTTTTTTGTACAAAAAAATAGTAAAGGGGCAAGAGAAATGAGATACATTACAGCTGGAGAATCACATGGGCCGCAGTTAACAGTTATTTTAGAAGGTGTACCAGCAGGTTTAACACTTACGGCGGAACATATTAATAAAGAGTTATTAAGAAGACAAAAAGGGCATGGCCGCGGGAGACGCATGCAAATTGAAACAGATACAGTTGAAATTGTAAGTGGTGTACGTCATGGAATGACACTTGGCTCGCCGATTACGTTAATCGTAAAAAATGATGATTTCAAACATTGGACGAAAGTAATGGGTGCAGACCCGATCTCGGAGCAAGAAAGTAAAGAAATGAAACGTACAATTACAAAACCACGTCCAGGACATGCGGATTTAAACGGAGCGATAAAATATGGTCATCGTGATATAAGAAACGTATTAGAGCGCTCATCTGCAAGAGAAACGACAGTTCGTGTAGCTGCTGGTGCAGTTGCGAAACAAATTTTGAAAGAATTAGGCGTGGAAATTGCAGGGCATGTTCTTGAAATTGGTGGGGTGCAAGCGAAGCGTATTTCAAACTTACCAATTGAAGAAATTCAAACGATAACTGAAAATTCACCAGTTCGATGTTTAGATAAAGAAGTAGAACAAGAGATGATGGATGCGATCGATAATGCGAAAAGTAGTGGAGATTCAATCGGTGGTATTGTCGAAGTCATTGCAGAAGGTATGCCAATTGGTGTTGGTAGCTACGTTCATTACGACCGCAAATTAGATGCAAAACTTACCGGTGCTATTATGAGCGTGAATGCGTTTAAAGGTGCTGAGATTGGAATTGGTTTTGAAGCGGCAAGACAGCCGGGAAGTAAAGTGCACGATGAAATTATGTGGGATGAAGAAAATGGATACACAAGAAAAACAAATAACGCCGGCGGTTTAGAAGGCGGTATGACAACAGGAATGCCAATTGTCGTAAGAGGCGTAATGAAGCCAATTCCTACATTATATAAACCGTTAGCAAGCGTTGATATTGATACGAAAGAAGCATTCCAAGCGAGTATTGAAAGATCTGATAGTTGCGCAGTGCCGGCAGCAGGTGTTGTCGCTGAATCTGTTGTAGCATGGGAACTTGCAGATGCACTAGTCGAACAATTCGGAAAAGATCGCATGGAACTATTAAAGCAAAATATTACGCAACATAACAAATACGCAAAAGAATTTTAATAAAAGGGTGGGTTTAACGTGCAAGTAAAAGATCAACTATCATCATTACAACCATATAAACCAGGTAAATCACCAGAACAAATGAAAGAAGTGTACGGAGATCATTCATTTGTGAAATTAGCATCGAATGAAAATCCATTCGGTTGTTCACCACGTGTTTTAGAAGAATTGCAAAAGTCGTGGTTGGAACATGCTTTATACCCTGACGGAGGTGCTACAACGCTCCGTCAAACAATCGCAGAGAAATTACATGTTCAAATGGAACAAATACTTTGCGGTAGTGGTTTGGATGAAGTCATTCAAATAATAAGTCGCGCCGTGTTGCGAGCTGGAGATAACATTGTAACGGCTGGCGCAACATTCCCACAGTACCGTCATCATGCAGTTATTGAAGGCTGTGAAGTGAAAGAAGTTGCTTTAAATAACGGTGTATACGACTTAGATGAAATTTCGTCAGCAGTTGATAACAATACGAAAATCGTTTGGCTTTGTAATCCGAACAACCCCACAGGCACATATGTGAATGAGCAAAAATTGACTCAGTTCATTGAAAGCATTAGTGAAAATACGTTAATTGTCATTGATGAAGCGTACTATGAATACGTAACAGCAAAAGATTTCCCTGAGACATTACCGCTTTTAGAAAAACATAACAACATTCTTGTACTTAGAACGTTTTCTAAAGCGTACGGATTAGCCTCTTTCCGCATTGGTTATGCGATTGGACAGGAAGAGTTAATCGAGAAATTAAATGTCGTACGTTTGCCATTTAACGTATCTTCATTAGCGCAAAAAGCAGCAACGGTTGCATTTAACGATGAAGCGTTTATTAAAGAAATTGTACGTGTTAATACAGAGGGAATACAACAATATGAAAGTTTTTGTAAGGAAAACGAAATTCCATTTTATCCGTCGCAAACAAATTTCATTTTCTTGACGGTAGATAATGGTGGAGAGATTTATGAAGCTTGTGCACACGCAGGGTTTATTATTCGTCCGTTCCCGAATGGTGTCCGTATTACAGTCGGCACAAGGGAGCAAAATGAAGGAGTGATTTCAGTGTTAAAACAACACTTTGAAAATAAAAAAAGTAAGTCTCGAGATGAGGCAGATGTGTAAAAAGGTAGTATTAATTGGAACAGGTTTAATAGGAGGTTCTCTCGCATTAGCAATTAAGAAAGAACACGAAGTAACGATAACAGGTTACGATATATTTAAAGAGCAAGTAGAGCGTGCCAAAGAATTACACGTAGTAGATGAAGTAGCAGTTGATTTACAGCGTGCATGTGAAGAGGCACATTTAATTGTTTTTGCTTCTCCAGTTGAAGAAACGAAGAAGCTATTACACAAACTTGCGTCATTTCGTTTACGAGAAGATGTTATAGTGACTGATGTTGGTAGTACAAAAGGGTCTATTATGAACGAAGCGGAAGCTTTATTTTCAAAGGAAGTTTCTTTCATTGGTGGACATCCGATGGCGGGTTCTCATAAAACGGGAGTTGAAAGTGCAAAGGCACATTTATTTGAAAATGCATTTTATATTTTAACACCGATGAACCATGTGCCAAATGAACAAGTGGAAGAACTAAAAGGTTGGTTAAAAGGAACAGGATCACATTTTCTTGTTTTAAATACGGAAGAACACGATTATGTAACAGGAATTGTTAGTCATTTTCCGCATCTTATCGCAGCAGGTTTAGTAAAGCAAGTTGAGAAACATGCAGGAGATAATCCGCTCATTCATCAACTAGCTGCTGGCGGATTTAAAGACATTACACGCATTGCATCTAGTAGCCCGAAAATGTGGAGTGATATTGTAAAGCAAAATCGCGGGCATTTATTGGAACTATTAGAAGAATGGATCTCAGAAATGGAAGAGTTATATAAGACTGTTTCTAAAGGAGATGCAGGTGAAATACAAAACTATTTCGCTGACGCAAAAGAATACCGTGATTCTTTACCAGTGCGAAAAAGAGGTGCAATTCCTGCCTATTATGACTTATACGTCGATGTTTTAGATAAAGTAGGGGCCTTAGCTCATATTACGAGTATTTTAGCAGAAGAGGAAATTAGCATTACAAACTTGCAAATTTTAGAAGCACGCGAAGGATTGCTCGGGGTACTTAGAATTAGCTTCCAAAGAGAAGAAGATCGTATGAAGGCAAAGCTGGCGCTAGGAAAAGAAGAATACCAAACGTATGAAACAATTTAAAAAGAGGGTGATAACGTGAAAGAAACTACAATACAAACAGTAACTAACGGATTGAATGGAGCAATTACAATACCTGGTGATAAATCCATTTCGCACCGTGCTGTCATGTTCGGTGCGATTGCAGAAGGAAAAACAACAATTAAAGGGTTCCTACCTGGTGCAGATTGTTTAAGTACAATTTCTTGTTTTAAAGAAATGGGAGTAGACATTACGCAAAACGGTGATGAAGTCACTGTAGTTGGGAAAGGATTAGAAGGTTTACAAGAGCCGAAAACTGTATTAGATGTTGGTAATTCTGGTACAACAATCCGATTAATGTCAGGTATATTAGCAAACACACCATTTTTCTCTTGCGTACAAGGTGATGCGTCTATCGCAAAAAGACCGATGAAACGTGTAACAAATCCATTAAAGCAAATGGGTGCAACCATTGATGGACGAGAAGAAGGAACGTTTACACCGCTCACAATACGTGGTGGAGATTTAAAAGCAATTGAATATATTTCTCCTGTTGCAAGTGCACAAGTAAAGTCAGCTATTTTACTTGCAGGTCTTCGTGCAGAAGGTGTAACAGCTGTTACAGAACCACATATTTCACGCGACCATACGGAAAGAATGCTTGAAGCATTTGGTGTTAACGTAACTCGCGAAGGGAAAACAGTGAAGCTGTCAGGTGGACAAATATTAACAGCAACAGACATTCAAGTGCCAGGTGACGTATCATCAGCAGCATTTTTCTTAGTAGCAGGCGCAATTATCCCAAATAGTAAACTACTATTACAAAATGTAGGAATGAATCCAACTCGTACAGGTATTATTGATGTTTTAGAGAAAATGGGTGCTACATTTACTGTAGAGCCAATTAACGAAGGTGCATCAGAACCAGCTGCAAACATTACAATAGAAACATCTTCACTAAAAGGTATCGAGATCGGTGGAGATATAATCCCAAGATTAATCGATGAAATTCCAGTTATCGCACTAGCAGCAACACAAGCAGACGGAATTACAGTCATTAAAGATGCACACGAGTTAAAAGTGAAAGAAACGAATCGTATCGATACAGTCGTTGCTGAATTAACAAAACTAGGGGCTCGCATAGAAGCAACTGATGATGGAATGATTATTTACGGAAAATCAAATTTAAAAGGCGATACAGTACATAGTCACGGAGATCATCGCATTGGCATGATGCTTGCAATTGCTGGCTGTATAGCTGAAGGAAAAACAACGCTTGAAGATGCAGAAGCAGTAGGTGTATCATATCCTACATTCTTTGAAGAACTTCAAAAGTTAGCGAAATAATAGGATGAAAAGCAGATATACAGTATAAATATACATTAAGCTCGTAAGGACATTATAAGCAAGCTACTTATAATGTTAAAAATGAACTATTTAACAACAATAGGACTTTTGAGACAAGGTTTTTCCCTTAACGTTGAAAAGAAGCCGAACAAGAAGAACGGTACCTATTGATTTTAATCGTTTTCATTTAATTAATAAACTGGACAATTGATAAAACATTTCAACTTAGAAAGAAAAAATATTTATGATAGTAGAAATCGTAAATAATCAACAACAATTAGAAGATGCTTACGCTATTCGACAAAAGGTTTTTATAGAAGAACAACAAGTCGATGTAGAAGAAGAAATCGATGAACATGACAAAACCGCTACTCATTTTGTGTTATACGATAATAGCAAGCCAATTGGAGCTGGACGTTTTCGTATTGTAGATGGCGTTGGTAAAATTGAACGAATTTGTGTAGTGGCAACTGATCGCAAAGCAGGTTCTGGAAAATTAATTATGAATGAAATTGAGAAGTTTGCACAAAATCAGGGCATTTCTAAAGTGAAATTGAATGCCCAAAAACATGCAATTGGTTTCTATGAAAACTTAGGGTATGAAAGTATTTCTGAAGAATTTATAGATGCGGGTATTCCTCATCGCACAATGATTAAGAATCTGTAAATAGAACGATAATGCGGGGGATTAATTTTCTATAACTTTACAACGAGAAAAATCACCCTAATATTATTTAAAGTGGTAAATGTGCCTTTGTAAGTCATATTAACTAACTAAAGCTTAATTTCTCCCTTACTATACCGAGAAATTAAGCTTTTTTATTATGGGATTTACTTGACGTTGTAAATCCGTATTTTCCTACCAATCTTATCTGGGATTCAAAACGTTGATATATTTCTAATCATTAACCCGAAACATTCAAAATGATAGTACAATACATAAAGGGAATGGGGGAGAAAAAGATGAACGTCATACAATTAAAAGAAGATAAATTCAGAGAAGCATTATGTTTATCAGAATACGCTTTTCAATATAAAGCAGATGAGGAACGAGTGCAGCAACAAATGACTCGAATGAAAGAAAGTCATGAAATATACGGCATTATGGAAGGGGAAGACTTAGCAGCAAAATTGCATCTTATTCCGTTTCATATTTACATAGGCACAGAAAAATTTAAAATGGGAGGCGTTGCAGGGTTAGCGACGTATCCGGAATATAGAAGAAGTGGATATGTAAAAGAACTGCTTCAACATTCGCTTCAAACGATGAAAAAAGCTGGTTATACAGTATCGATGTTACATCCATTTGCTGTTTCATTTTACCGCAAATACGGCTGGGAGCTTTGTGCAAATCGCCTTGTATGTCATATGGAGAAGAGCGATTTGATTATGAAAAAACAAGTAAATGGTACTGTGAAACGTTTTAATAAAGAAAACCATCCAGAAGAAGTAGAGAAAATTTATGAAACATTTGCAGAACGCTTTTCAGGTATGCTAGTTCGCAGTGAAAAATGGTGGTTACAAGCGGTCTATCATGATTTAACATTAGCGATTTACTATGATGAAAATAAAACGGCAGCTGGTTACGTGTTATATAAAATAGAAAATTATAAAATGACAGTAGAAGAATTTGTTCCACTGCATAATGAAGCGAGAAATGGCCTATGGAACTTTATTTGCCAGCATGATTCTATGGTTAAAGAAGTTGAAATGATATTAAGTGAGAAAGAACCGTTGTTATTTACATTGCAAGAGCCACGCGTGAAGGCAGAAATAAAACCATATTTTATGGGAAGAATTGTAGATGTGGAGCAGTTCTTAAAACAATATGAGTTGAACTGGAACGATGCGCAGCAAGAATTGATTTTACACGTTACAGATTCATTTGCTCCGTGGAATAACGTAACGGTGAGACTTGCAAATCAGGAAATAACAATTATGAAAGAAGAAACAATAGATAAAGGAATTAAGCTGGACATTAATGCGCTATCTACAATAATGTTTGGCTATAAACGTCCGTTAGAGCTAAGTAAGCTTGAATTAATTAGTGGAAGCGAAGAGGAGATACGGACATTTGAGAATGTAGTCCCGGTGCGTGAAGCGTTTATTTATGATTTCTTTTAATTGTATATTTGAAAGTGAACTGTACCAAATAAAGTTTTGGTACAGTTCGCTCTTATTTTGTTGTTTTTTGTCGTTAAGTCGATATATCTTAAAAATCGCTGATAAAATTTGAGTTGCGCTGATATATTCTGAAAATCGCCGATAAAATTCGAGTTGCGCTGATATATCTTGAAAATCGCCGATATAATTTCACTCACAGATATGGGATTAAAAAACGTAACTGTGTAGCACACTTGACTTTTAATCCATGTAATTTATAATTAAAAACGGAATGAATTTTCATTCCTGAAAATTGAGGTGGGAAAAGTGGCTAAAAACAAACAAGAGGATATTTTTGATGCTGCGATACAACTTTTCGCAGAGCGTGGTTACGATGGTACGACAATTCCGATGATCGCTGAAAAAGCAAAAGTCGGCGCTGGTACTATTTATCGCTATTTTGAAAATAAAGAGGCACTCGTTAACTCATTATTTTCAAAAAGCATGTTGCAATTATCTGAAATACTAAAAACTGATTTTCCTGTTGAAGCAAATATTCGTGAACAGTTTAGTCATATTTATAACCGTTTATTTGAATTTGCGAGAAACAATGTGGATGCTTTTCTTTTTACAAATTCTCATTGTGATAGTTATTTTCTTGATGAACAGAGTAACAAAATATTTGACGATTTTATAGGCTTCTTTATGAATATTATAGAAGATGGAATCGCAAAAGGTTTTCTTCGTCCATTGCCTCCAGTTGCTTTAATTATTATTGTATATCAACCGTTAGAAAAATTAACTAAAGTAATGGCAACAGGGCAATTAGAATACTCAAAAGAATTAGTAAAAGAATTGGAAGAGAGCTCTTGGAATGCTATTAGAATCATTTGATTCTATAGCTCTATATGGACAGGAATGAACATTCATTCCTAAACAAATATAAAAAACGATTACAGGAGATGATATATCTGTACAGTTAAAGGAATGAATATTCATTCCGTAGGTAGTGGTTTAATAGAATTGAAAAAAATTAATAGGATAATAGGAATGAACGTTCATTCCGAACTGATAGTTTTAAAAGAGTAGGAATGAATATTCATTCCGTAATTAACGTGAAACGCTAAAAACGGGAGATGATTCAAATGAGCAAGCTAAAAAGTTGGAGAAGTTTATCTTTTCTATTATGGATAGTTATTACTATTACAATGATCGTAACGATGCCTAATATGGATAAATTAGTGAAAGAAAAAGGGCACATTACGATTCCTAAAACAGAACAAAGTAGTATTGCTGACAAAATGATAAAAGAAATGGATAAAGACGGGACTGAAAAATACGAAATTATAGCCGTTTTTAATAGTGGAAATAAAGCTGCTTTAACTACTGAGCAAAAAGAGGAAATAACAAAAACAATCAACGCCCTGCAAAATGAAAAAGAGCAATTAGGAATAAAGGAAGTTGTTTCACATTTAGATAATAAAGACTTGGAGAAACAATTAGTTTCTAAAGATAATACGACTATTTTAACGCAAATATCAATAGATAAAAAGCATGGTGAAATATCAAAAGTTGCAAATAATCTTCATAAAAAAGTACTAACGAAAGGGGTGAAAACGTACTTAACAGGAAGTGACTTAATAGCGGGTGATTTTCTTAAATCTTCTCAAGAGGGAGTGAAAAAGACTGAAGTTATTTCAATCATTTTCATTCTTGTAGTATTAATCCTCGTATTCCGTTCACCAGTTGTTCCGATTGTTTCTCTTCTTACAGTCGGTGTGTCGTATTTAGTTTCAATGGGGATTATTGCTCAGCTTGTAGATCAATTTAATTTTCCATTTTCAAACTTTACACAAGTGTTCGTAGTCGTCGTCCTCTTTGGAGTAGGAACAGACTATAACATTTTATTATTTACGAGATTTAAAGAAGAATTAAGTAAACAAGAAAATGCATTATTGGCCACGAAAGAAACATTTAAATCGGCAGGTAAAACCGTATTATATAGCGGTATAGCGGTGCTAATTGGTTTTGCATCACTTGCGTTTGCGAGTTTTAAATTATATCAATCTACTTCAGCGGTAGCAATTGGTGTTTTAGTATTACTACTCGTATTAACGACTTTAAATCCATTTTTTATGGTGCTTTTAGGAAAAGGAATGTTTTATCCAGTTAAAACATTTAAAGGTCATGAGGATAGTCGCTTATGGGGATTCTTTGCGAAAAACTCAGTAGCAAGGCCATTTGTTGCTTTAATCATCGTATTCGTGATATCGATTCCTTTCGTATTAAAATACTCTAACATACTTAATTACAATGATTTATTTGAAGTAGATAATAAGTATGAATCAAAGATGGGGATTAACGTCATAGAAGATCATTTTCCTCCTGGTTTTTCTTCACCAAGTACGTTAGTCATTCAATCGAATAACAAGTTAGATGAGGCGACCTCCCTACAAACTTTAGATGAACTAACTGATAAAATTTCGAAAGTTAAAGGAGTTTCAGAGGTATATTCACCGACGCGTCCAACCGGTGATAAGATAAAAGAATTATATATAAATAAACAAGCCGGAGAACTGAATACAGGATTAGGAGATGCCAATGGTGGCATAAAAGAAATCAATGATGGATTAATGGATGCGAAAGATAAAATGAGTAGTAATGATTCAAATAGTCTCGCAAATGTTCAAAAGTTAATTGATGGAACGAACGAGGCGAAAAACGGTGTATCAGCATTAGGAACTGCTTTAAATCAATTATCGAATGGCATAAACGACGGTGCCAAAGGAGCGCAGCAAATCGAGAGTGGTTTAGCTTCAGTAAACGAAAATATAAGTGTATTATCAAATGCAACTTCACAGCTTCATGCTGGTTATGCACAGTTAGAAAAAGGTTTAAGTTCTTACGATCAATATTTCGGAAGTATTTCTCAAGCGATTGATGGCGCGAAAAAAGGTTATGAACAAATTGAAATGTTAATGACCAATTTCATTCAAACGAAACCAGAATTAGCAAATGATCCGAACATACAGCAAACGTTAGGAATTGCTAAGGAGGCTCAAAAACAATTAAATATACTTTCAAAAGATTTAAATCAATTAGCAACGCAGCATAAGGTGGCAATGGATTCATTTAAAGAAGCGAATCAATCGTTATTGAAAGTCGATAATGGTTTAAAAGAAATGAATAATGGTGTTAACGAGTTACAAAAAGGAACTACTGGACTGAAAAACGGATTAAACGAAGGGGCTACAGGTTCAAAACAAATTGCGAACAAATCAGCTGAGTTACAATCCGGATTAACGAAAATAAACGATGGGCAAGGACAGTTATTAACTGGACTGAAAGACCTGCAAGAACAGATGGGGCAATTACAATCAGGCTTATCTAAAAGTACAGAAGGGCTTGGGAAAGTAAGTAACGGCCTAGGGGATGCTCAGAAATATTTAGGCGAACTTAATGAATCAAAAAGCTCTGAGAAATTTTATATCCCAAAAGAAGTGCTAGAGGGAGAAGATTTCCAAAAAGCATTGAACACGTACATGTCACAGGATAGAAAGATTGCTAAAATGACCATCATTTTAGATGTAAATCCGTATTCAAAAGAAGCGATGCCAATCATTCAAGAAATTAATAAAACGATAGACGGTACGTTAAATGGTACAGAATTAAAATCAGCAAAAAAAGCGATCGGTGGGACAACAGCTAGAAACGTTGATTTAAAAGAAGTAACCGGGCAGGATTTCTTACGTACTGCTACAATAATGTTAATTGGAATTGCGATTGTATTAATCGTTATTACTCGTTCATTCTTAAACTCAATCTTTATTATTGGATCATTAATATTAGTGTACTTTGCATCACTTGGTATTAGTGAACAAATTAGTGCACACTTATTAAACGTAGGGTCATTAAGCTGGAATGTTCCATTCTTTAGCTTTATTATGATTGTCGCTTTAGGAGTGGATTATAGTATTTTTGTAATGATGCGATACAATGAGCTAGAAGGGGATTCGGTAACGAAAATCGTAAATGCATCTCGTCACATAGGAGGAGTCGTATTATCAGCGGCACTTATTTTAGGCGGAACATTTGCAGCATTAATCCCTTCAGGAGTATTGACACTTATACAAGTAGCATCAGTTGTTGGTATTGCACTTTTACTATTAGCTTTAATCGTGATGCCAATATTGTTACCTGCTTTAATAGGGTTAACGAGTAAAATGAAGAATTACACAAAGAAATTAAGTAATAGAAAATAAAGAATCCCCCCTTTATGAACAGCTCCCTGTCAAGTAGACAGTGGAAATAATAAAAAACCTTAAGCGGCTTGAATCCTGTATTCCAATGGGCT
>NZ_JAEHBK010000120.1:0-780 GCF_016483685.1 Bacillus cereus group sp. N8
GATTTCTTCTCCATACACTTCTGTTTTCAAGCGTATTCGTATTTTAGATTCAACTGCATTTCAACTCCCGGATGTATTTTCATCGGTTTATCCAGGTGCGGGAGGATGCAGCCATACAGCTGGGATAAAAATTCAACTTGAGTATGATTTGTTAAGTGGACAGTTCCTACATATTCATACAGGCCCAGGCAAACAACATGATCGCACTTACGGCTCTCTGTGTGCCCCAACTGTGACAGCGAATGATTTATGTATCCGAGATTTAGGTTATTTTCATTTAAAAGACCTTCAATATATACAAGATAAAGAGGCCTACTATATCTCTCGTATCAATTCGAATACACGTATTTATCAAAAAAATCCTAACCCTGATTATTTTCAAGACGGAAGAATTAAGAAAGGTACAGAGTATATACAGATAGATATGGAGACGGTAATGAACTCCCTTCAACCAGGACAAACATGTGAAATAGCTGATGCTTATGTAGGAATGATTGATAAAGTGCCAGCTCGTGTAATTGTCCATCGATTAACAAAACAACAACAACAACAAAAACGATTACAAGATCAAGCTGTAAGAGAAAAAAAGAAAGGAATGAAGTATTCTCCTCGTAGTAAACGACTCAGTGGTATCAATGTATATATGACAAACACCCCTACAGATATTGTCCCGATGGGACAGGTACATGACTGGTATTCTTTGCGTTGGCAAATCGAAATTTTATTTAAAACGTGGAAGTCATTCTTTCAAATTCATCATTGTAAAAAGATAAAACCAGA
>NZ_JAEHBK010000121.1:0-749 GCF_016483685.1 Bacillus cereus group sp. N8
GCCAGCATTTTGGAAAAAACCATGCTAAGCAAAAAATACAATGAGCCGCCCATATGGACAGCTCATTTACATAATGATCGTTATTGGAAGTTACTTTTTGTTTTATTTTTTCTCACTAATTTTAAGTCGTCTTGCATTTCCAAAACATGCGCTCCCAATTACGAATATAACAGAAGAGATATACAGTGTTATCCCTGAATATTCATTATCAAATATTGTAGTATTAAGAAAAGTAACAAACATCATCAATATAAGTGATATGTACAATCCATTAATATTTTTCATTTATGTTCCTCCCTTACTTTTTTCTTGTTCTTACGAATAAACCACAATACCACAGTTAAAAATAATAAAAAAATCAGTAAAAAGAGCGGTATTTTTTGAATAAAGAAAAATCCTTTCCAAAAATCTAACCTAGTACTATCAGGAGAATCTGTTGCCATCCCACCTATAAAAAAAGACAACGGAATAGCAAGTATATTTATCCCTAAACCGATCATTATGAATGATAGATTTTTATTCCGGATTTTTGGTAATGCAGCCATAATAAATAAAGATAATGAGGTAACAATTATAAGAAACAGTAATCCAAAATAAAATCCAAAATAAAATACAATATCCATAATAAATCCCATAATATCCCTCCAAGACTTTAATTGTACCATCAATAAGGGTAATTTTGGTTGAATATGATATTCATAGAAAGTTAACATAACGCAATATTATTGGTAGCAAGGACAAGGAGGAAC
>NZ_JAEHBK010000122.1:0-739 GCF_016483685.1 Bacillus cereus group sp. N8
ATAAACGATAATAAAATACTACGTGAAAAGATCGCATTTTGTATAAAAATATCCCTTAAGTTGATGGGTGTGTGGCGATACCCCTTTTTAGTTTGAAATGTCGGTAGGTTCAAAATAGATATTTTTTACTTAATTTGATATAATTTGGTTAATTATTCGTTTTACTCGATTCCCGACTCCGCAGGAGTGCTGCTGGTGCAGGCCCCAGTAAAAAATCCGATTAGAAATGTTGTAGACAAAATTGTGAAATTAGGGGTGATGGGTATGAGCAAATTAGTTCCGTTAAAATTTAAAGGACTTGATGTGCGGTTACCATTTACCACGTTAAAATTTGATTATGATGCTGGGGAATCGGGTAAAGCGAATAATTACTAACCTGTTTTGTGCGAGCAATAAGAAACATTAAAACAAGCCATTTCGGCTCAAGTCAGAACGACTTTTAGGTCAAAAGACAGCTCTAAACGGAGCTGTCTTTTTGGTTTTATAGTCTTTTTTTCTTGAGCCCCGTTCGCATGCTAATACATTAATCAAACTGATCAACCAGATTCAATTTTTGTGGCTCCAAGAAATGTTGAAGTTGTACAAGCAATAGGGGTTTGTGTAGTAATGGAGCAAGAACGGCAATAAGGCTTAATCACATTATCAAAAACGATTATTTTTGGTGTACAGAGATAATAAAGTTGTTTAATTTACAATAAAGTCATTTAAAAAATAATATAGTTGTTTAAAAATCCTTCTT
>NZ_JAEHBK010000123.1:0-604 GCF_016483685.1 Bacillus cereus group sp. N8
CAAGGAATTACGGTATATATGACAAACATTCCTACGGAATGGGTACCAAAAGAGAAAATCTATGATTTATATTCACTACGTTGGCAAATTGAACTGTTATTTAAAATATGGAAATCCTGGTTTCAAATTCATCGTTGTAAATCTATTAAACAAGAGCGATTAGAATGTCATCTTTATGGACAACTCATTAGTATCCTATTATGTTCTTCTACAATGTTTAAGATGAGAGAACTCCTGTTACGTAAGAAACAGAAAGAGCTAAGTGAATATAAAGCAATGTACATAATTAAAGATTATTTTTCACTTTTTCACCAAGCATTAAACAAAAACACCCAAGAGCTATCAAAGGTTCTCCTTCGTCTGTTTAACCTCCTACAGCACAACGGACGAAAATCTCATCGATACGAGAAAAAGACAGTCTTTGATATTTTGGGTGTTGTCTATGAGTATACCACTTCTACTCATCAGGTAGCATAGTAAAAAAATTCAAACCCGTCAGGGTTTATTTGATATGCCTACTTTTATAACATCTATAAACGATAATAAAATACTACGTGAAAAGATCGCATTTTGTATAAAAATATCCCTTAAGTTGATGGGTGTG
>NZ_JAEHBK010000124.1:0-601 GCF_016483685.1 Bacillus cereus group sp. N8
TTCACATCAGAAAATTCTCCACTCAACAAGTCATACTCTAGTTGAATTTTCACACCAGCTTTATGACTACATCCTCCAGCACCAGGATAAGTAGATGCAAATCGATCCGGCACTTGAAATGTTGTAGAATCAAGGATAAGAATACGTTCAAAGTAAGTAGAAAGAGCATGAGAAATCTTAGATAATCCCCCAATTTTAGCTTGTAGAAGTGAAGTAAATACAGTTCGAAAGAAGGCTACAGAAGCCGAGTTAAATCGCCGATTAAGTCCCTCAGGACTTAATAAAATTCCTGTTGAAGTTTCTAATTGACTACAAAGTTGAGTAAGAGAGGTAGTAGCGATTTGTTGATTTAACCATACACACAAAGATAAAAAATGGTGCCCATGGCACTTACGTTTTCGTTTCATTCCGCCTGCTTCTAGGGCTAATTGATTAAGTGTAGCGGGAGACATATAGCGATATAACTCTTCGGCAAATAAAGACAACTCTTGACTTTGATGCATATTCATAAAAAGCACGTCACCCTTTCTCATTAACATAAGAGAATAGTAACGTGCTTTCACCTTCAAGAATAGTCTAAATCCTTAAGTTGATGGATGTG
>NZ_JAEHBK010000125.1:0-589 GCF_016483685.1 Bacillus cereus group sp. N8
GGTATTCCTTTACAGATGCTGAAGGAGTCATTTTGACAGGCTGGCAAGAAATTAAGGGGAAGACTTATTATTTCTCAGCGCCTTATGGCTACATGGTTGCTGGAAATGGAAGTGATTCACAGATTGAGAATAAATACTACTACTTTAATGATGATGGTGTTTTACAACGATCAACCTGGGAGGGAGATTCCTATGCCGATGCTTCTGGAGCATTCGTTAAAGAAGGTCTAAAAGAAGTAGATGGTAAAATTTATTACTTCCAAAATTACAATGTAAATAAAAAGGAAGTACGTATAGAAGATCGAGGGGTTATCCTTCACTTTTCCGACAAAGGTGTGCTTGAGAGAGTTTCTGATCTAAATGGAAAAGTTATAGACAGCGTTGTTAATGTTGAGTTGGACAACAAAATATTATCATTTAAGCATGACGGTTCGCTTTATAAAACAGGGCTCAACAAAAGTGAACAACTACTGGAATATTATAGTTTAGAAGATGGAATTTTCTATACCGGTTGGAAAATGATAGACGGTAAAAGATACTATTTCACAAATGGTCGCAATTACACGTTCAATGCTTATGAAAACATTGA
>NZ_JAEHBK010000126.1:0-589 GCF_016483685.1 Bacillus cereus group sp. N8
TCAATGTTTTCATAAGCATTGAACGTGTAATTGCGACCATTTGTGAAATAGTATCTTTTACCGTCTATCATTTTCCAGCCGGTATAGAAAACTCCATCTTCTAAACTATAATATTCTAGTAGGTTCTCACTTTTGTTGAGCCCTGTTTTATAAAGCGAACCGTCATGCTTAAATGATAATATTTTGTTGTCCAACCCAACATTAACAACGCTGTTTATCACTTTTCCATTTAGATCAGTAACTCTTTCAAGTACACCTTTGTCGGAAACGTGAATAATTTTATTTTGATCTTCTAAGCATATTTCCTTTTTATTTACATTGTAATTTTGGAAGTAATAAATTTTACCATCTACTTCTTTTAGACCTTCTTTAACGATTGCTCCAGAAGCATCGGCATAGGAATCTCCATCCCAGGTTGATCGTTGTAAAACACCGTCATCATTAAAGTAGTAGTATTTATCCTCAATCAGTGCATCACTTGCATTTCCAGCAACCATGTAGCCATAAGGCGATGAGAAATAATAAGTCTTCCCCTTAATTTCTTGCCAGCCTGTCAAAATGACTCCTTCAGCATCTGTAAAGGAATACC
>NZ_JAEHBK010000127.1:0-577 GCF_016483685.1 Bacillus cereus group sp. N8
GTTACAGACCAGAAAGTCGCCTTCGCCACTGGTGTTCCTCCATATCTCTACGCATTTCACCGCTACACATGGAATTCCACTTTCCTCTTCTGCACTCAAGTCTCCCAGTTTCCAATGACCCTCCACGGTTGAGCCGTGGGCTTTCACATCAGACTTAAGAAACCACCTGCGCGCGCTTTACGCCCAATAATTCCGGATAACGCTTGCCACCTACGTATTACCGCGGCTGCTGGCACGTAGTTAGCCGTGGCTTTCTGGTTAGGTACCGTCAAGGTGCCAGCTTATTCAACTAGCACTTGTTCTTCCCTAACAACAGAGTTTTACGACCCGAAAGCCTTCATCACTCACGCGGCGTTGCTCCGTCAGACTTTCGTCCATTGCGGAAGATTCCCTACTGCTGCCTCCCGTAGGAGTCTGGGCCGTGTCTCAGTCCCAGTGTGGCCGATCACCCTCTCAGGTCGGCTACGCATCGTTGCCTTGGTGAGCCGTTACCTCACCAACTAGCTAATGCGACGCGGGTCCATCCATAAGTGACAGCCGAAGCCGCCTTTCAATTTCGAACCATGCAGTTCAAAAT
>NZ_JAEHBK010000129.1:0-512 GCF_016483685.1 Bacillus cereus group sp. N8
TATTTAACGGTACAATGTTTTGTACGTACATAAAAGCCGTTCTTCTTCAGTTTTTTGAACGCACAAAGCAAGGGCGGAGCTTTGTCTGTAGTGAGAACTGTTGGTTCTCCAAAATGTTTTACTAATCTTTTCATAAAGGCATAGGCAGCCTGATGATCCCGTTTTTTACGAAGTTGAATATCCAACGTGTTTCCATCTTTATCAATTGCACGATAGGGATAACGCCATTCTCCCTTAACTTTGATATACGTCTCGTCCAAATGCCAAGATAAGCGTGCAGATTTATTTTTTACTTTCCAAATTTGATAGATGAGATTTCCATATTCATGAACCCATCGCATGATGGTTGTTGGATGAACTGAAATACCACGTTCTTTCAGGATTTCAGATACATCGCGATAACTTAAAGAAAAACGGCAGTAGTAGCCGACATCTACTAAAATGATATCTCTCTTGAATTGTTTTCCTTTAAAGTACCTCATGTCTGATTCTCCTATATCCTGTTTTCTAGA
>NZ_JAEHBK010000013.1:0-147226 GCF_016483685.1 Bacillus cereus group sp. N8
TGTGTAGAGCTTCTAATCTGATATTTTTCCTTTATCATATTGTAACTTCCTTCTCCGTTTAAATAACTTTGAACAGCTGATAACTTTAATTCTTCTGAATATGTATTAAATGTTGAACCTTTTTTAGTCATGAAAAATCCCCTTTAGGTAGACAGTGTAACATCCATGTATGTACATGGTCTTTTTACACTGTCTACCTAAAGGGGATAATATCAAATAATACGGTCTTTTTTTGCTTAATGAATGGTTTGAAGCCTTAGTTTTATGAGAATGTGACAGTACCTCATTTATTAATGTTGCTTGAAAATCAGTTGTTTCACCATTCTGAACAATCGGTACATACGAAGTGCACCCAGTGCTTTCTCCATCTGCTAATCTATTTCCTCCGACAAAAAATAAACCAATCCATTTGTTAACTCCTTGAGTATATGGGAGTAAATGGTTTGAAGTTTCTGGTTTAAAACAGTCAATTTTATCTGCGAAATATTCTTCATTGAACAACTTGTATAAGTTGTATATTATTAATAAATGTAGCGTGTACACTTTTTGTAACGGTATTTGCAGAGTTTTTGTATAATATAATCATGTGAAGTTAACATAACTTATTAATAGTATATATTTGCGTAGAATATCCATTTTAAGTTTTTGAAGTACCCCCCTAAATGAAAATTTTATTTCTCTAAAGTTAGTTACTTAGTGAAGTCTGCTCATTTTTTTGTATTAGGGAAAAATGTACTTTTTAACTTGATGGGTATGGGGTAGTACACCTTTTAGCAAAACCGGAGTGGAAATGATGAGTATAAATAGTTTTGTAAGATTGATAAAGGACGAATTATTAAAAGAGGTAAGCATAAGAAGTGAGGATGAATTCGAGCCTGTAGTAGTTAAAGATATTCCTAGACTTTGGAAGTGTTTAGGGACAGGTAATTATGCCGCAGTATTTATGCACAAAGAATACAAAGATTGGGTAGTGAAAGTTTACGCGCGAGAAGGAGAAGGAATTGAAAAAGAGTCAGAAGTATACCGAAGAATCGGAAATCATCCTTCTTATTCGAAGCTTATATATAAAGGAGAAAATTTCATAGTATTGAAACGTTTAAAAGAAATTACCTTATACGATGCTATTCATAAGGGGATTAAAATTCCTAAGCAGGTAATCCTTGATATCAATGAAGCTATAGAGTATGCAAGGGAGCAAGGATTAACTCCTTGTGATGTTCACGGGAAAAATGTGATGATGGAAAACGGAAGGGGATATGTAGTCGATGTATCTGATTTCTTAAAAACAAAAGAAGATAGTAAGTGGAGAGACCTAGAAAAGGCATATTTTACATTTTACTTGCCTTTTATTTATAAATTGCCTTTCCCTGTTAAAATACCATATTTCATGTTAAACATTGTTAGACGTTCATATAGAAAATATAAGAAGCTTAAAAAGAAATTCAAATTGTAAAAGGACCGTACATTTTAGATATGTCTAATATGTACGGTCCTAATTTTATAACTTCATGAAGTTATTTATAAAATGATTGTAACATCTATAATACTGATATTATTACTATGAGAAGTAAAATTTATTGTTTTAATAGAATATATCATTTCAGTACATTGCATTTTAAATATATAGATGTACTATAGTTCTGAACAAATCACAATAATGGATTAGAAGGGGAATAAACTATGTACACAGACTCAATTGAGTATTAAAATTTCAATCTAATTTACCTTTGTATAGATGCAGGTATCAGTTAGTTGTTTGCCGTCAGCTGAAAAATCTTCATTACGTAATATCCCTTCAAGTTCAAAGCCTAGTTTTTCAGGGATCGCACGACTTTTCGTGTTATTAGATTCACATCGTATTTCAATCCTTCTAAATTTGAATAACTGAAATCCAAGGTTTGTTAAAGCACTTACTGTTTCTGTCATATATCCACTGCCACTAAATTGGGTGTTAATCCAGTATCCAATTTCACATTTAGAAACCTTCCAATTAATTCGGTGAAGGCTAGCCGTTCCAACGAAATCATTCGTCTCCTTATTATAGATAAGATAGCGAAAGCTTTCTCTTTTCAAAAAATCTATATGCGCATTTCTCAGGAGAATTTCCGTTTCTTCAACAGTAGGAATTGACTGGAATAAAGACAACCATTGCTTTAACTCACTAATTGAATCATTAATAGCTTGGTGTACGACATTCCCTTCACCAGCTGGAGGTGGTGCTCGAAGAATTAGTCTGTCTGTTTCTATTTGTAACGGAACATCTAATAAAATAGGATTCATATCATTTCTCCTCTCGAAAACTTTAAACTATGACAGAATGAAACTTATATAGTAAAAAAACTTTCACCCAAAAGAAATAATTCTTGAGGACGAGAGTTGCAATTTCGTGGTACCACCTCAGTTGGTTGATATGTCACCATATCAATCTCTTCGGGTACGTTACTATAATACATAAATTAAAAAACACCCTATCTCACTAACAGGAGATCCTGTCACAGCATCACTATAAGTTATTATAGAACCGTGCGAAGCTCTTAGTCTTTCTTCATTAAGAACTTGATAGCAAGTAAAGCTTATCTCCCCTAAAGGCTCCTCCAAAAAATTAGTAAACAATAAATATATATTCAATTAATCACTTAGAAATCCCTTTTCACATATTGAAAACTAAACTGCCAGTTGGTACGAAAAAATGGCTACCGAAGCAGCCTTAGGTTATTCAACTAATGCATGCGTTAGTTGAATAAGGAATTATTATTTTTCATCTATTAGCTTCCAATTTTTATCTTTTGCATAATGGGGTAGCGTCACATCGCTATCAAGCTAACAAAATAAAATCCCCCTAAAATGAATAAATACGCTATTCTTTCTGTAGAATCATAGGAAAGGATGGCGTGTTTTCATTTTGAGCAAGATTTTGCTTTTCCAGCCTGAGAGAAATGTGGTGGGAACATATACAGAATGAATTTAAAATATAATGGGAAGGGAATTTATGAATATAATAAAAGATTGTAATTTTTATCTGGTTAAATTTATCTCAAATGAAGAAATAGGACCCAATCATGAGTCCTATTTCTTCATTTGCAGGTATTGGTGGTTATATACTATGATTCTGTGTCTCTGTATTTATCAATAAACTTTTAGACATAACAGTTCTGCAATGTCCCCTTATCCTTAAAAACCTTCAATTAATCCTTTTTTAATCCCTTTTACGACTGCTCCAACTCTTGAATCTACACCCAGTTTTCTAATAATTGAAGAAATGTGATATTCTACAGTTCTTTTACTGATTGAAAGGTCCGTACTAATCTCATAATTTGTTTTATCTTTTGAGATTAAGAGTAATATTCTTTGTTCAGCAGAAGTTAGTGCTTCAATATTATTTCCTATAATCTGATTCTTAGAAAATAGTATATATCCCATGTGACTTTGACGAATTGCGTTAGCTAGGTCAAATGCTGATCTTTCTTTCGTAATGTATGCACTTGCTCCAGCTTCAAAGGCCGCATTATAATATTCTTCATGATCATATCCTGATAGAATTACAACCTTTACATCCGGAAATTTTGACAATAAATCTTTTGTAAGTTCAATACCATTATACTGCTTCATCCTGATGTCTGTAACAATTACATCGGGACGGGTATCTTCCACAGTTTTAATTAATATGGAAGGATCGTGAACGGTATTAATCACCTCAATATCTTCCTCAGATTCTAGTAGTCTTTGGATGCCTAGCATAACCAACAAATGGTCATCCACTAGTAGTGTATGTATACTCATTATTTTCCTCCCAATTTACTGGTATGGTAAATGTGACTAATGTTCCATGTTCTTTTTCAGAAGATATCCTCAAATTTCCGTTCAACTCGGAAATTTGACGCTGGATGGTCATTAGACCAAGGTGGTTGCTTGTACTAAATTCAGAAAAACTGTTCGGAACACAAAAGCCTATGCCGTCATCTTCAACAGTACAAACATAGCAGCCTCTTTCTTCTATGATATGTATTTGAACATTATTCCCCTTGGAATGCTTTATAGCATTATTCAGTAGCTCTTTTATAATACGATAAATCTGTATTTCGATATTTTTCGAGAGAATTTTTAATTTGCAATTAAATTGTATATGAATGAGAATGCGATAATTTAATTCGAACTCGCGTTTTAGTGTGTGTAAACTCGCTTCTAAACCTAAATCTTCTACGATAATAGGGTGAAGATTATGACACATTTTTCTAATGCTATAGATAATATCTTCAAGTTGCTCATCCATTGAATTTAATATGTCTATAGAAAAGTTTCTTTTGGTCTGAAGCATTCTTATTTCGTTTAATTGCAAAATAAGAATTTGAAGAATTTCATCATGTAAGAAAATCGAAAGCCTTTTCCTTTCACTCTCTAGAGATTGAATAATCTGATAATTAAATTGTTTCCAGTTTTGAGCTTTTACCTTTGCTTTTCGAATTTCTTTTTTATTACTATTGAGAGTATTAACACTTAATAGTAAATTTGCCGAGTTTATTACAACCTCTTCAAGTTCATTAATTTCTTGAGGTTTAAATAATGTATAATCATTTTTTTCACCAATAATAATAGCTCCCTGCATGCCTTGGTAAATGAGTATTGGAAAACAAATTAAGTGGTATTTTTCAAACTGAATATGAATTGGAGTAGTACCTTCCTTTAGTAAGTAATTCTGTTCAAGTTGATTCAATTGGTTAAACAGCTCAAATTTATCCATATCCTGAAAAATACCTGTCTCATATAATGAATGATAAATACTATTTGAGTTCCATATTACGGAAACGCCGTTAATGTTAAACATCTGGTTAATAAGCTGTCCGACTAATTTTGCAAGCTCTTTAGCATGTTTTTCCTTCGAGAGTGTTTGAAAAAGCTCAATCTTATGTAAACCTGATTGTGCATCCTTTTTTATGTTTAAATACCTAAATAATGAGAGAATAAGTTTATATATATATACAGAGAGTACAACAGATAATACACTTAAGCTGCATAGTATAAATATTTCTTTTTGTGACAAATCTATGAATTGCTCAACTGAAAAATTAAAAAATAAGAAATTGAGCAAGTAAAAGAGTAAGTTTGTTAGCCATTTAGAAATTCTAATCTCAAATTCGATAACTTCTTGCTTTATTAATAAATAAGAAATAGTTAAAGGAAATATAATAATACTAGGTAAACAATATGTAAATGGAATTTTAGATTCCCCAAAAAGTAGACCGGGAATCAGATTAAGTAGAACAATAGGTAAAAAACTAAGAATAATACCAAAAATCAGAATATATAATTGACTTTTCACCTTAAGATTATTTTCTCGTAAATGTAATGAAACAAGAAAAACACAGATGCTAATACTCAGAAATAGGTTAGTAATTAGTAAAACTTTAAATAAAAAGCTAAAATTATTGTTAGACATATATCCAAAACAACAAAAAATTATATAAATAATTGTCAATCCTGTTGAAATTACAAATGATACAAGGTTGAATATTTTTACATATTTTGGTTTAGTAGATACAGGGAAATTAGAGAAAAAACTTATTAAGAGATAAGAAAGCATAAAAATACTACTCACCTCTATAGCTTTAAAAATATTTATATCATAGCTAGATAATAAGGATGTTAAAATAGCTATCCCAAAGACTGATGTTAGAGAAAAGAATTTTTTTGCTACAATAGATTGTCTTTTTTTTAAAAAGCTAATTAATCCTATAGTAAAAAAAATAAGACTAATAACGCTGATCATATAAAAATGACTAATTAATAAAGAGTTAACGCTTTCTTTAAAATTACTAGAGTGAAAATAGTAGTTATTTATTAAAAGTATTAATAAATATAAAATGCTTAAAGGTATACAGAACCAAATATTACGCATAGGAGTGACCTCTGCCCATAACCATCATTTGAAAATAAGTCATTTCGTCTTTAGAAAGAACAAAATGCATTTCTAAGAGTGCAAATGCTTTTCTATAATATAGTTGAGATAGGATACGACAATAGTGTAGTGCTCCAGATTGTTCTATGTAATCCCGGACTAATGCCCGAACTTCAGGTGAAGAAGATATTTGTTTATCCGTTAAATTTTCAAAAAAATTATCCTGTGTTTTGCAACTATATTCATAAGCTTTTAAAAAAGGAAGATAAGCCTTTAAGTCCTGAAGGTCATTTTTATTATCTGTCATGGCATCATTAGCATCATTTCTTAGCTGACCAGCTATCCCTATATAAGATGTGATTTCTTTTAAAATTCTATTTTCAGGATTAATAGTTCGAAAGATAATTTCTGTGAGTAGACCAGATTTCTTTTCAATAAGTTTCACATATTCTTCTTCACTTAAAATTATTTTTTTATCTATTGAAAAACAAAATTGGATATCTTTCCATTCTCCACAACACGAATGTATCAATTGTTGGAGAAGATCTCGTGTTGCAGTATCTTTTGTCTTATAAGTTAAGTATATCAGTCCTTGCATAAGTAAATATTGAGAAACTAACAAAAAACGAGGATATTCGTTTTTAAAATATAATGGATCTAATACGTCTCCATCACACAAATCATCTATTATATCCGCTGATAAAAAGATAAATTCAACCCCCATTGCCTTATCTAATTCTCTTTTTGTTATTGGTTGTCGTTTGGTCAAAAAAGAAAGAGCTAGATATAGCTCTCCCCACGAGAAGCCAGAAGATTCAGGATTTAAAATCTTTCCTTTATGAGAAAGACATTTCTGAATAAGTAGAAGTATTTCAGATTCATCACTTTGATTACGGTAGGAGATATGGTAATCAATATGATTGATTAAACAATCTTTAAACCCACTGATTTCCACCATCAATTTTCACCCGGAAATCCTTTGCATACTCATCTAATACAATTCGCTCTTCAACTGATAGTGTCTCCAATGAAGGACATAATTCATAAGTTTCAAAGGTAAGTTTGTTTTTTTTCATCTCCATTAAAAATTCCCATATTGCTTTATTCATAAAAAACCCTCTTTCCAAATATTCTGTATTTTAGTTCTATATAAAAAAATACAATAAAAACGGGATATTTTCAATATAGTCCTTAAATTTTTAATACTTAATTTACATATATTTTTTTATTATGCGTGAATTTACAATATAAACTTGCGGAATATACGGATTCTACTAGGATATTTATCTGATAAATTAGACACATAAGACATAACGTCTTAATAAAAATTTTAGGGGGAAAAGAAAATGATTAATGAAAAAAACCTTTTTGATTTAGATGTTCAAGTAACAACAGCTTCAGGTGATGTAGATCCACAAATTACAAGTATTTCAGCTTGTACGCCTGGCTGTGGAAACACAGGTTCATTCAATAGCTTCTGTTGCTAATTGAATGCCCAAAAAGAGGGAACACAGATGTGTCCCTCTTTTTCTCCTATTATAATATTTGATTAGAACAGAAGGGAAGATTCCAAATGATTACAGAAAAAAGGAAGACTATTCATACATCAAATAAAACCGCATGTAATAATATATTTGAACCTCTACCATTTTTTATGATTAGATCCCCGTTTTTACCATTTAACGCACTATATCAAATTAAGGATCAAGAATTATTGATTGGAAAATTAAGGGAATACGCAGAAATGGATTACATTAAGGAAGCCATTGCCATTGCAAGTCCTTCATTGCTTGAATCTCTTAAATATATACATGGTGATTTAAGTAATAGGAAAACACAACAAGTAATATCTTCTGTATTAAGATATATGTTAAGAATGACAACACGCCCAACACCTTTTGGAGCTTTTTCCGGGGTAGCATCCGGAGAGTTTAAAGAAAAATCTTTACTTGAAATGAGCCATTTTGAACAATTTAAGAAAAGAACTCGGCCTGATATGGAATGGTTATTGGGAGTGGTTTCATCACTTGAAAAAAATCCTTGTATTCTCCAATTTTTAATGGTTAGTAAAAATCATGCTACTTATCGTGTCGGAAACCGCCTATATTTACCTTTTTCAACTGAATGTGGACAACTTCGTAAGAAAGATATGGAGAAAAAAGAAAATATTTCAATTACATATAGTGAAGTTGTTAAGAAAGTTTTAGATTTAGCTGAAACACATATTACAGTGAAAGAGCTTCTCCAAAAGTTGAATAATGACTATCCAGGCACAGATATAAAGGTAATGGAAAACTTTATTCTCCAGTTGGTAGAGCAAGAATACCTTATAACTGAGCTAAGACCGCCACTTACATATGACTCCCCATTTGATTATGTGATTGACAAGTTAAAAGTAAGAGTTGGTGAAAATCAAATATGGGAAGATTTATTGAAGGTAAAAGATTTAATACTTGTTTATGATCAATTACAGCTTGGAAAGGGGCTTTCTATATACAACGATCTTATCCTATTAATGAAGGGGATTTATGAAGTTTCAACGCCTCTTCAAGTAGATTTCGCTTTAAATATGCATGATTTAGCTATAGGAAAAAACGTAGCAAATGATGTTAGTAAAGCAGCTCAAGTGTTATGGAGCATAGCCGATAGCGGAGTTGGATTTCCTCATCTCCAAAAATATCATATTGAATTTTTAGAAAAATACGGAACAACTAGGGAAGTTCCATTGGTAGAACTTTTAAGTGAGGAATTAGGGCTTGGAGCACCCGCGACATATAAAAATCCAAAAGGAAATAGGGATGGAGAAAATTTTACGCCGCCTTTAGATGAAGAACGTAATGTCCAATTATCATGTATGCTTATTGAAGCTATTCATAATCAGCAAAAAGAAATTGAAATTACTGATGAAATAATTAGCAGAATTGGAATAGAAAAAGATACTCGATACGCTCCAGATTCATTTGAAGTATATGGAGAATTGTATGCTACTTCGCAAGAGGAATTAGACAATGGAAAGTATAATTTATGCCTAAGCCCAAATCCAGGATCTCATGCAGCAGGAAGCACATTTGGTCGATTTTTAGATATCTTAGATCCAAATGTTAGACGTGAAATTCAGCAACAAGAAGTGGAGATTGACCATCAATTTAATAATGATGTCGTTATGGTAGAGGGAAGTTTTCTTCCGGCAACTGGCCGTTCAGCGAATGTGGCAATTGGAAAAACTACAAGAGAAGTAACTGTAACTCTTGGAACAAATGGAGATGAAGATACTTTGCAAATTCCAATTGATGATATTGTCGTTGGAGCATCATTAGAAAACTTTTATCTGAAATCTAAAAAATTAGGGAAAAGAATTAAAGTGGTAGCTGGTAATGTACTAAATTACCAAAGTGGCCCTAATATTTATCGCTTTATGAGAGAAGTTTCCCTAAATGATTTAGACCACTGGAGAACATTCAATTGGGGTAATATGACATCTTCACCTTATTATCCAAGGATTCGTTACAAAAATATCATTCTGTCTCCTGCAATTTGGAAGTTAAATAGAGAAACTATCGGTATGAAAAATAAACCTAAAAGTGATGATGAATTTTTAATCCTATTTGAAAAATGGAGAGTGAAATGGGCTGTTCCACGCTATGTATTTATGACGTATAGTGACAATAGGATTTTAATTGATCTTGAAAATATTCTTCATCTTCGAGAATTAAAGAATGAACTTTTTAAGCAGGGTAGATTACAGTTGAGGGAATCATTACATGACATCAATAAAAATTGCCTTAGCAGCCCGCTGGGTAGTCATGCAATGGAAGTTGTATTTCCGTTGAAAAAAATGAACGATGTCGCTAAAAGGAAGAGTTTAGGAGCTGTTGAAGACGGAAAAAAAGAGATGGTTAGTGAGAAAATGATTTATCGTTTGCCCGGAAGTGAATGGCTATATGTTAAGCTCTATGTTCCACAAGCAAGAGAGAATGAATTTATTTCAAAATATATGACATCATTTGCTAATAATATTGTACAAAATGGTTTGGCTCAATCATGGTTCTTCATGCGATATCGTGATCCAGATGCTCATATTCGTTTGCGATTTTATGGAGATCCCAAGAAGTTGAATGCATCTGTTCTTACTCATTTAAGGGATTGGGCAAATAATTTAATGAACTCTGGATTTATTCACAAAATGACGATTGATACGTATGAACGAGAAGTAGAGCGATATGGTGGTCCGTATCTGATAGAATTGGCCGAGAATTTCTTCCATTACGATAGTAGGTCAGTAACAATGCTTCTTAATGTGATCGGACAACAAGCTGAACTGCCAGTACATGCACTGGCATCCTTAAACATAATTGAGATTATGGAGAATTTTGGTTTAACTTATGAACAACAATTGGAAACTATTGAAAGAAATACAGATAAATATGAATTCATGGATGAATTTAGACCAATGAGAAAATTATTAAGTAACATTGGAAATCCTGAAGGTGATTGGAATAATTTACGTAATTACAATTCATCAATTGGACTAGAGATTTATAAAAGTCTATTAGTTCGGAGAGAATCATTAAAAGAATATGTTTCCAGTATTAAACAATATAAAAATGAAGACAAGCTCTGGAATAAACAGCAAACAATTATGGGAGCAATTATTCATATGCATTGTAATCGACTATTGGGAGCTAATCGGGAACTAGAAAAAAAAGCACTTGCCTTTACGCGGCATATCTTATCAAGCCAGCGATATTGGAGGAATCAGAATGAAACAGATACTCAATCACACACCTGAAGATGAGAAACTATCATTTTCAAATATTTTAAAGTCTTTTCATTATTGGCCTGGTTTATTTAAACTTTTATGGGAAACGCACAGAGGATATTTCTTCTGTGTGCTTACCTTAAATTTTTTAAATGGATTATTACCTGCAGCATTGATTTTGACAATCCAATACCTTGTTAATACAGTACAAAACATCTACCAGAATGGGTACAAGGATGATTATTTTACTCATGTTTTACCGTTTTTTATAGCCTTTGCACTAGTTACAATTTTAACGGGTGTTACAGGATCAGTTTTGGAAACATATAAACAGCTTTACCGAAATCTTCTTTCTAATAAAATCAATGTAAAATTAATAGAAAAAGCAAAAAGATTACCTTATTCCAGTTTCGAGAACCCAGAAATTTACAATAAACTTCAAAGGGCGCGCCAAGATTCCACATATAAACCATTTGCTATTTTTGAAGAACTTATGGGGATTATAAAAAGTGGAATAACTGTGATTTCTATTTCCGGTATCTTAATGATTTGGAACTGGCAGTTTACCCTAATTTTAATTCTATTACCACTAATCTCTTCCTGGTCAATCATGAAAATTGGAAAAGAAATTTTTTTAATTGGTCATAAGCGTGCCGAAGAAACAAGAAAACAATTTTACTACTACTATTTGCTAACGACAGACATCACAGTAAAAGAAGTGAAATTATTTGGATTGGGCAATTTACTTCTAAAAAATTATTCAAATATGTTCAATCGATTTTATCTGCAAGATAGACGTCTGCTTTTAAAAAAGATGAGGATTGACCTATTTTTTCAATTAATTAGCGTGGCTTTTGTAATGTTTGTGCAGTTTATGGTGGTTATGGATGCTGTAACAGGGATTATTGCTATTGGAAGTCTTATCGCTTATTTTCAAGCTGTAAATACTACACAAAAAACATCTAATGAATTAATGTATATGATTTTTAATATGCACCAAAACAATCTTTATATGACTCAACTATTCTCATTTTTGGACGTTCCTGAAGAAAGGGATGTTTCAAATAATGGAGACAATACTTATTTAGATAGCATCTCTTTTGAGGAAAAAGGTATTCGATTTATAAATGTCTCTTTTAAGTATCCTGGTCAAAAAGAGTATACATTAAAAAAAGTGAATTTTCACATAAAACCAGGTGAAACATTGGCTCTTGTCGGATCTAATGGTTCGGGTAAATCTACGATTGTAAAGTTAATTACAAAACTTTATACGGACTTTGAAGGGATTATTCTATTAGATGGAAAACCCATTCATCAATACAGTACAAACGAATGGCAGGATAAGATTAGTGCTATTTTCCAAGACTTTGTTAGATATGAACTAGATGTTAAAGATAATATTGGCTATGGTGACTATAAAAAAGCCGATCAAGTAATGGCTATACAAGCTGCTGCTAAAAAATCTGGAGCATTAAAGATGATTAATAGTTTGCCTAACCAAATGGATACACAACTTGGGAAAACTTTTGCGAACGGAATTCAGTTATCTGGAGGGCAATGGCAAAGAATCGCCATTTCAAGAGCATACATGAGGGATGCGAGCCTATATATTCTAGATGAACCTACTGCCGCATTAGATCCAGAAGCAGAAGAAGAGGTTTTTAGAGATTTTAAAGAAATTACAAAGAATTGTATGGGGCTCTTTATATCCCATCGGTATTCAACTGTAAGGCATGCTACAAAAATTATGGTCCTCGATAAAGGTAGAGTCGTGGAACTAGGTACTCATAATGAACTATTAAAGATAAAAGGAATATACGCAAGACTATTTGAGTTACAAGCTAAAAATTTTATAGATTATTCCAAAATTCAAGTGAATGTTTAATTAGAGAGGAGAAAACTATGCAATTAACTACAGAAAAAAAGTCATTTTGGTTACAGGGAATTAGTATTGAAAAAAGAAATAAAGCATTAAAGTTAGTTCGTGATATAGCAGAGCAATTAAAGGATCCGATGTATGTAGAAAAAATTGTTATGGAGCCTGATAATATACCAAATGGAGGAACACTTCATCCATGGGACCCCATTACTTTATCCCATGGCTATCCAGGTACTATAATGTTATTTGCAGAATTAGATCGACAGTTTCCAAAAGAGGGATGGGATCTTATTGCACATAGTCACTTGGTAGAAATACAAAAGGCAATAGAAAAACAAGGTGTGAATAGTATTTCTATGTTTGGCGGTGTTTCTGGTATTGCATATGCGACATCATATGCTTCGCGTAACTATGAAAGATATCATATATTTTTGCAAAAGTTAAATGAATTTGTACTTTCGCAGTTACATCTTGTATTGAACTACGGGAAAGAAGAATGTGGTGTTCATCCATTTATGTACGATACAATCCAAGGTGCTACTGGAGTAGGGCGTTATTTGCTGCAAAATATTCAACTTGAATCAAATTTGGAAGCACTCAAACAAATTCTCAATTGTTTTGTTAGTATGTCTAATGACATTGAGGTGAATGGAGAAGTTCTACCTGGTTGGTACGTACCGTACACCAATCAGTTTTTGGAAACAGATAAGATACTATTTCCGGATGGGAATTTCAATTGCGGCCATGCTCATGGAATGCCTGGCCCACTTTCCTTGATGGCGTTGGCTATCGAACAAGGAATTGAAGTTCCTGGACAAAAGCAAGCGATTCGTAAAATGATAGATTGGCTAATAAAATGGCAAGATGAAGGTTCGTGGCCTGCGAGGCTTAGTTTTAAAGAAGTGGTCAATGACCAATCATACCACGTGTATCCGAAGCGAAAAGGCTGGTGCTATGGAAATCCAGGAGTAGCAAGAGCTCTCTATCTGGCTGGGAGATCCTTGAAGGATCAGAAGGCCATGAAAATTGCATTAAGTTCTTATCAAGATACACTTTTACAAAGTGAGGAAGAATGGGATTTATCGTCTCCAACATTTTGTCATGGAAGAGCGGGATTATTACAAATGTCTATTAGGATGGCAAAAGATGAAGACGGGGAAATATCGATGCAATCCATTACAAAATTAATAGATTATGTAATGGATGCATATGATCCTCAAGCACCATTTGGCTTTAAAGACTTACAATCCAATGAGCAGACTTCAAACGAGCTAAACAAGGTAGGACTATTGGAAGGTGTAAGTGGTGTACTTTTAACATTATTAAGTCTAAGCGCAGTAGAGGAACCATGGTGGGACGGAGTATTTCTAATTTCCTAATCAAGAATTGAGAGGATGTTACAGTATGAACCAAATGAATCAATTGCTTAATTCTAAGAAAATATTAGTAGGAGTAAGCGGCTCTATTGCAGTAGCTGGAATTTTTCAATATTTAGCTATATTGAAAGCGAATTTTAGTGAAGTAAAGGTTATCATGACAAAAAGTGCAATAAAACTTATCCCTGCAGAAACCGTGAAATTATATTGTAATGAGGTATTTATCGATGAGGAACTTACCCTAAGTGGTAAACCAGGTCATGTGGAATTGGCTAGATGGGCAGACTTACTAATGGTATTACCAGCTACAGGAAATACTATTTCAAAAGTAGCTCATGGTTTAGCTGATGATTTATTAAGTACAGTCATTCTTGCTCATGATAAACCAGTTCTCTTTTTTCCTAATATGAACAAATTAATGTGGGAGAAAAAAGTAGTTCAGAATAATGTTAAACTTTTAAAAGAATATGATCATATAGTGATTCCGCCTTTGAAAACAACAGCTTTTGAAATTGCGACTATGTCTTTGAAACCGAACTATGTTTTACCTAATAATCAAGAAGTATTGCATATACTCTTTAAGGAATTTGAGAAAAGAAAGTCAGTAACTGTACATGAAACGGTTAAAATGTACTAAAACTCACATTTTTGTGAGTTTTTTTCTTTTCTTTATTCTTTTCTTTATTTTTTTTCTTTTCTTTATTTTTTTTTAATATTTGTCTTCTATATTAGTCCATAAGGAGGGATTTTATATGAATAATGAAATAGTTTTAGAAGCAAATCACTTAACAAAAACTGTAGGTGGCAAGACAATAGTAAATGATTTTTCAACTAAAATATATAAAGGAGATATTTGTGGTTTTCTGGGGCCGAATGGGGCAGGAAAAACAACTGTTATGCGTATGTTTACAGGATTAATTCGCCCGACAAAAGGAGTCATAAAAATAAGTGGTCAAGATGTAAATCAAAATAGACAACAGGCTTTGATGAATATGGGCGCAATTATCGAATCACCAATATTCTTCCCATATATGACGGGTAGAAAAATGCTACAAAATTTAGCGAGATTATACCCTGCTCTTTCTCGAAAGGAACAATTGGAACAAGTAGAAGCAATACTATCTATTGTAAGGTTAACTGACGATGCAGATGTGAAAATTAAAAATTATTCATTAGGAATGAGACAGCGACTCGGGATTGCACAAGCTCTTCTAGGTGATCCAGATGTTATTTTATTAGATGAGCCAGCCAATGGTCTGGATCCTATGGGCATGAGAGAGCTAAGGGAATTAATTCTTGAACTTCGTGAAAAGAAAAATTTAACCTTTTTTATTTCAAGCCATTTACTAGATGAAATTCAGCAAATGTGTGACCGCCTTGTCATAATTAGAAATGGAAAGCTTATCACCCAAGGAAGGAAAGAAGAGTTAATTACAGATCCAACAAAAAGGTTGGAAGATGTGTTTGTGGAGATGATGACATCATGAGGGGGCTTTTTATTTCTGAATTTGAAAGGCTTTGGACGCAAAAAATAACTTGGATAATCTTGTTTTTCTTACCTTTAATGGTAGTTGCGTCAGTTAAATATTATCTAAACTGGAATCAACATACTTCTCCTGGAAGACCAGATTACGTTACTGCTTTAAATTTTCCTATAATAAGTATTTCTGAGCATCTTGTGGTTTCGTTTAATATTATTGCTATAATACTGATTTCTACTGTTATAGCGCATGAAGTAGAAAATGGACAATTAAGAATGATTTTGATTCGTCCATTTTCTACCTCACAACTTTTTGTAGCTAAGCTTGCTACTATATTAACTACCATGTTCCTATATTTAACTTTGTTTTGGATTTTTAATTCCATAGCAGGCTATTTATTCTTTCCAAAAGTAGATACATTAATAACATTTATAGATGAAACCAAGGTTTCGATTGCAGGGGCGATACTATATAACTTAAAGTATTTCTTTGCATGTTTCATTACTATGATTTGTATTGTTTCTGTATTTACATTAATAGGGGCGTTAAGTAGAAGTACGATGATTACTCTTGGATCAGGGGTGGCCTTTATTTTCTTTGCTATTGCAATTCCACAGATTTTAGAATTCTCTAGCCAAACGATAATTAGCGCTAATACTGTACTACATCTTATGTACATGTCAATCGTTAAAATTCAGCATACAGGTATAGCGTTTCTACTTTCATCAAGTAATAGTATAAATATTTACATTGTTATAGTGGAAGCGATTTATATTTTCCTATTTGGAGTGTTCGCATACTTGTCATTTGTGAAAAGAGATTATTTTATTTGAAAACTAGGAGGGAGTTCAATTGAAAGCATTAGTTATAAGTGAATGGGAACGACTATGGAATCAGAAAAAAAGTAAATGGATGTTGGGGATTTTTACTGTTATTGTTTTTCTTCAAGCTTGGTTTTTGAAGTACTATGGGGTTGGGATTTATAATGATGGGCAACAAGTGCCACTAAATTCTTGGAATTTTTCATGGTTTTTATTAAAGGAATCTTCTTTCTTAATTACTTTGATTTTCATGCCTGTATGTTTCTTGAATAGCTTAAATGTAGAATACAACTCAGGAGCATATCGTCTATTTTTAATTAGGCCTTTTCAACGATTAACCTTTCTTATGTCAAAATGGTTTTCTCTTTCTGTAATGGTATTACTCTACTTATTTGTTGTTCTTTTTATTGGCATAGTACTTGGGTTGGTGTTTTTTAAAGCAGATGATGCTTTTACTTTCTACGGTCAACAAAAGACCTCTATAGAAGCAATATTCTATACGGTACAAGTATATGGATTGTTTTTTGTTATTCAAATGTGTGGTTTAGCTATTGCTAGTTTAATAAGTATCATAATTTCAAATGCAGTTATTAGCTTTTTCCTTCTGATTGGAATTTACATCGGCTGCTTGTACATAAGTCAGTTATCGTTCTTTTTATTATCCGTTCAAAGTATCTTCCATGCTCTCAGCACAGGAAGTAACACTTTATACGTCCTGATTCTAGGTATCATGATTATTAGTGTTAGCGTTTGTATAAGCATTTGGAATAAAAAAGAATTTACATGTTAATAAAAGGATAGAAGGGAGGTTTACCATGATTATGTTAGAAGCTAAAGGAATTGAGAAAGTTTATAAAACTAATTTCCAAGAATATCCAGTTTTAAATAATGTCAACTTAACTGTTCATGAAGGAGATTTTGTAGGGATTATGGGACCTTCAGGGAGTGGAAAGTCTACACTTTTAAATGTGCTTTCCTCTCTTGATTTTCCTTCAAATGGAGAAATTACAATTAAGGGACAGAATTTAACTAACATGAATAGTGATCAATTAAGCAATTATCGTCGTGAAAATATTGGTTTTATTTTTCAAAATTACAATTTGTTAGATCACTTAACAATTGAAGAAAATATTCTTCTACCCGCAGCTTTAAGAATGGGGAGCAAAAAGGGTGTTAGGGATAAACTCGAAACATTAGTGAATGAACTAAATATTGAACCGCTTTTGCCAAAGTATCCCTATGAAATCTCTGGGGGACAACAGCAAAGAGCTGCTATTATTCGTTCGTTAATTAACGATCCTTATCTGTTATTTGCTGATGAACCGACGGGAAATCTAGATTCAAAATCTGCTTATGATGTATTGAATATACTAAAAACATTGAATGAAACACATAAATCAACAATCTTAATGGTAACTCACGACTCTGTAGCTGCTAGTTTTTGCAACAGGGTCATATTTTTGAAAGATGGCAAGATTGTTCATGAGATGCAACGTTCCCATGAAGAAAAGCAATTCAGTTTCAATCAACGTATACTACTCTATATATCTAAAGAAGTGGGGGAGAATGATGTCAATATTTTCACTCGCACTTAAAAATATAACTCGCAATCTTTCACTGTATATAGTGTATCTTGTAAGTTGTATTCTATCAGTTACGATTTTTTATATGTACGCAGCATTTCTTTCATATCCAAAAGTTTCTGGAATAGAGCAACTGTTAATTGCGTGTGAATTCATCATCTTGCTATTTTCATGCTTTTTCATTTCATATTCTTATGACCATTTTCTTACTGAACGGAAAAAGGAAATTGGTATTTGGAAAACATTCGGAGCTTCAAAAAAACAATTATTTATTATCATAGTTTTAGAAAATTCGATAATTGGAGCAATTTCTATCTTAATTGGGATTATGATTGGTATAGTACTATCCAAAAGCTTTTTTGATTTCATCGGGAAATCGCTCTTCTTAAGCGAGTCATTTTCCTATTTCTTCTCTCCAATTGCTACTTTTTTTACAGTTATTTTGTTTGGAGTTCTGTTCTTTTTTGTTTCATTGCGTAGTTATTATAAAATCGGACGCATTTCTGTTTTGGAATTATTTCAAGAGACAAGAAAACCAAAGGATTTACCTAGGTTTTCAAAGAAGAAATTCATTATTTCCCTGTTAATTTTGGTTATTTCTTATGTTTTTATCCTTAATGCATCTTTACCCGTACTATTATTCTCTTTTCTACCTGTAGCTACTCTTTTATTATTAGGAACGTACCTTTTTTGTTCGCACGGATTAGTAGGGACTGTATCCTATTTAATCAATAAAGAAAAAAAGCATTTAAATGGCATTCGAATGCTAATATTTATAAGTCTAAGGAAAAAACTTTATTATAATGCTAAAATTATCTTCCTTGTTTCAATACTCTTATCAATGATAATGATATTAATCAGCTCCATATATTTATATTCAGAGTTGAATGATCAAAGAATGCGAAATAGCCACCCACAGCCAGCTATATTTATTGTTGATAAAAAACAAGAGAATACACTAGAATCTGCTTTAGAGAAAAACTTCAAAGGAGAGGTTGAGGGATTTCATAAGAAAAAATGGGAAGGTATATTACTGAATTCATCAAAGGGAGAAGGTAAAACCTTTATACTACAAACAGATTCATTCTTTATAAAGGACTGGACAGAAACAAAAAAAGATAACCTGTTATTTAGTAAAAAAAATGAGAATATCGATAAGTTGTATATCCAAACAAATAACGGTAATACAAAATTGATAGTAAAAAATATGGTCGAAAAACAGGCGATTAACTCGGTATCTTGGATAGATAATGTAGCTTTTGTACCAGCAGATACTTTTAATGAATTAGAGAAGGGATCATTACCTACTCAACATGTTTCATTTTACACATTAGATTTCAAGGAAAATAATAAGGGTTATAGTGCACTAAAAAAATTATTTGAGACACTCCCTTTAGAGATAAAGGAACAGTCCAGTGTTCGTCTTCTACATTATGAAAATACAGTTCAATTAACTTCAGTTTTATGGATAATAGCATTATTTATCGGTTTTATCTTGTTAATTGCTTTATCCAGTCTTCTTTGGTTTAAGTTATATGAAGATATATCTAATGATAGAAAAATATTTCACTCTTTAAGAAAAATTGGTTTGAATTTCAATGAAATAAAAAAAACATTAAGGGTTCAAATTGCTATAATTTTCTTTGTACCAATTATTCTGGGGGGGGTAAATCTGTTTATAGCAATCTATGCCTTGCAAAATATATTGGGAGGAATTAAAATTTACTCAATAATATTAATATTTTTTATTTTCTTAGTCTTCCAATTGATATTTTTCTTCATTTCAAACCACTATTACTATAAAAAAGTTGTTCATGAAAAGAATATTAATTAACAAGAAAATATATTTTACAAAATAATAAGATTTTTAATCTAAATTAGAAAGGAGTGTTTTTTTTATGAATGGAACGATTCTTGTTGTAGATGATGAGTCAGAAATTGTAGATGTACTCTCTGATATATTCTCTGATCGTGATTATAAAGTTCTCAAGGCCTACAATGGAGAACAAGCGCTAGATCATTTAAAAACACAAGTTGATTTAGTCATTTTAGATATTATGATGCCTAAAATGGACGGTTTTGAATTTTGTAAGGTCGTTCGTGAACAAATAAAATGCCCGATTCTATTTTTGAGTGCTAAACATTCAGAAATAGATAAAGTAAAAGGCTTTACTTTAGGTGGAGATGACTATATTACAAAACCATTCCAAGTTAAGGAGCTAATTGCACGTGTTGAGGCCCACTTGAGGCGTGAGAAAAGAGAACGTGTAAACTTGCAAAATCAACGTTTCTTAGGAAACTTGACCATTAACTATTCACAGCATGATGTTTTCATTGATGGAGTAAAAATAGATGTAACGAGTAAAGAGTTTAAAATATTAGAGCTTTTAACGGTAAATCTAGGGCAAATCTTTTCTAAGGAACAAATTTATGAAAAAATTTGGGGGCTGGATGCAGTTGGGGATCTCAATACAATAATAGTACATATTAATAACTTAAGAGCTAAGTTAAGTTTAGGTATGTCAACTTACCATATTAAAACCGTATGGGGAGTTGGCTATAAGTTGGAGAAATGTTAATGTTAAAAAAATTATCGTTGAAAAACCAATTTATTCTAACATTTGCAGCTGTAATATTTTTAAGTATTGTCAGTACGGTTTGTACGTTAATTTTAATATACTCTTTTCTTTTTATTTATAATGAAAAATCTGTTTTACCTGCCAACCATTATGAAAAACAAGTGCCTAGTATTGAAAAATTTGTAGAAATGAATGGGGATAAAATAGTAGATTTATCCTATCAAAAAAAACTAGAGAAAGTGATTCCAATGCAAGGAATTACTTATCAAGTTATGAATACGAATGGAAATAGATTATATGGTACATTGAGCGATGAATTATTGAAAAATGATAAAGAAGTGTATCATAAAATAAATACATCTACTCAAAATGGTAAACTAATTACAAAATACATTCCAATTATAAGTCATGGTAAGCTAGTTGGTGTGCTTGCTGCACGATACATATTAGCTGCATCTATTGATTATTACATAGAATATGTATTTATTATTGCTTTTCTTGTTCCTTTTATATTTTTAACGCTTTATTCTTATTTATTAGCTAAGCGTTTAGGAAAACAGTTGAATAAACCTATCAAAGAGGTAATAATGGCCTCACAAAAAATTAAAAACAAGGATTTAGACTTTGAAATAAAATATGAAAGTGAAAATGAAATAGGTATATTAATTGATTCTTTCAATAGTATGAAGGAAGAATTAAAAAATTCATTGTATGTTCAATGGAAATTAGAACAGGAACGTCGGGATATAGTTGCTTCCATTGCACATGATTTGCGAACACCGTTAACTATTATTTTGTCTCATGTAGAAGTATTAATGGAACCCATGCCAAATAATCAAAAACGGATTCATCACTACTTGCAAACAATTAAGAATAATACAGAAAGAGTATTGCATTTAACAGAAGAAATGAGGAGAGTCTCTGAAGTGGACAACCCTGATTTCACTCTTATGATTTGCAATATAGCTCCAGCTGAAATGATTCCAGAAATGCTTGAAGAGTTTAAGGAATTGGCAGAAAATGAAGATATACAATTAACCTATACTTTACTTATTAAATCAGAAGAAAAAAATCTTAAGTTTGCACTTGATCCGAATCGTTTGCATCAAATTCTTACGAATATTATTTCTAATAGCATTCGTTTTACTCCAAAAAAAGGAAGAATTGATGTGCAAGTGGAGATAGAAAAAGACGTTATGTCTTTTTCTATCTCGGATTCTGGGGTTGGATTTAATACAAAAGATATTCCGTTTTTATTTAGCAAATTCTACCAGGGTGACCTTTCAAGGTCAAATCAACTACATCATGGACTTGGTTTGTATATCGTGGAAAAATTGGTTAAAAAACACGGTGGAGAAATTCATGCTGAAAATAATGAGATTCAAGGGGCATGCATTTCATTCACGATACATTCTCTTTTTAGTAACGAAAAAAGGAACTATGAATTGTCATAGTTCCTTTTCACTATTTAATAGCATTATATACGTCCAGCTGTCCGTTCCCCCAAGAGGCTTTATCAGGTGCTATATCTTTCTTTATTCCGTTTTTGTAAAGGTGTGAAATTGATCTTTTCGGTTGATTTTTAAAATTATAGTGATTGATAATTAGAGCTAGTGTAGCGGATACTTTCGGAACTGCCATTGATGTACCAGCGGCAAATAAGTATCTTCCAGTATTAAAAGTTGTCAGTACTTCCTCTTGTCGGAAAAGACCAGTATTCCACCATACTTCTTCGCCATATTGTTGCCATAAACGATAATCTCCTCCTGGAGCAGATATGTCAATGACCCCTTCTCCGTAATTAGAGAATACAGAACGTTGTCCGGTTGGACCAGTTGATGACACTGTTACTACACCTGGTAATTCCCCAGGTGCTTCTATTCCTACACCAGTAAATATTTTCCCCTCTTTTTCATATTTTTGTTTAAGAAAGTTATTTAGCTCCTGTTTATTAGCCACGTTTACAGAATCATTTCCTGCAGAAGCTACTACTACACTACCATGCTGATTGGCATATTCTATAGCACGTTTGTAACCTTCTACTTCTGCCCATCCATTGTCTACAAGTTTTCCATTTTCATAGACTTTTCCATTTACATAATAGGAACCAAGACTAAGGTTGATAACATCTACATCATCCTTAGCTGCTTCTATGATGGCATTAATGACCCAGGCTGCATCAGCTGATTTATTTCCAAATACACGATATGCTCTGATTCCCGTATCAGGAGCAACGCCTTTTAATTCCCCATTTGCAGCAATAGATCCTGAAACGAGAGTTCCATGGCCATTGATATCATTTATATTATTAATATCACCTGTCTCTTCAGGTTCAGTACCTCTCAATCCTCCCTTTGGAACGAAGTTTTTAGATCCAGGAATAAGGTTTTTTACTAAGTCAGGATGATCCACATCGACTCCTGAATCAATAATTCCAACAACCACATTATGAGAGCCAGTTTCTTTTTTATAACTTTCTCCATTATGAGTAATTTCCTTCATGTCCCATTGCATATCCCATAAGGGAGGTAGGTTTGTATCTAATGTTTTTGTTGAAAGAGTTGATAAATTAGGCATTTTTATGGAATGAGGAACCTCTGGTTTTTCGACTTGCAAAGAAGGATTAACTGATTCAAATAATGGAGATTGATTTTTAGAAATTTGTGTATCTCCTTTGAATTGAATGAGTCCTATCTCCGGGACAGTATAAGTAATTTCTCCATTCTCCTTTTTTATCTCAGTGATGCCTTGCTCAAATTTTGATGGGTCTTTTAATAAAACGGTGTAATATTGCTTAGGTTTTTCCTGAGCATGTCCTACATTAGAAAGTAAAAAACACGTTAACGCGGTTGAAATGACAGTGATTGCTTGTTTTTTCATAATTATCCCCTTACTTTTATAAATTGGAGTTGGAATTTGAAGATGAACCGCAGAACAAGGCCCTATTGCCCACTTTATAATTCCACTTAGATCCTATAAATAAGGTAACAAATCATTCAGAATTTCAAATCTGTATATACCGTACATATAAGTGGTATTTAGCGCAATATTACTTTCTTTGGAGTTACTTTAAAAACAGAAGCATAATTCTTTTGGTGGAGAAGCCATCAATTTTTTTGTTCTAATGAGTGAATGAAATTAAAAAAGCATCCTAAAGTAAATAGGGGGTATCTGTATTTAGGTCTTTATTCAGTAGAAAACTTATTATTTTTGTATTTGAAGGTTATAAATATGTATAGCAATAGCAATAAAAATGAGATGTGAATTTAAATATTTAGGAGAGTGTATGATGGGATATTTAAGAGTTTTCACCTTAAGGGATGGTCGTGAAAAAGCAATAATAGTAGAGCCATGGCGTTTATTTAAAGAAGAAATGAATGTTTTAGGAATCAAAGATTCGGATGCGTTCTAAATTCATCTAATCGAGTATAAAAAAGAAAAGCAATTTACTAGACAGAATATGAGACAGAAATGAATCGTGTTATGTATAAATATCATAATTACGCACATGTTATATACGAATAAAATGGCGGTGTAATTATGAATATTCAAAGACACGAAAATAATAATAATGAAATTCATATTTCCGCTGTTGCAAGTGCAATCGAGCAGATGAAATGTGAATTTGCTCGTGAACTAGGGATTACACTTGGTCCAGAAACATCTGCTAAATCTAGCTATGTATCCTTTAGTGATTTTAAGCTCGCTTTTTTACCTCGTATAAACTCAATTAATTTAATTAAATCCTGTGTGTTACGAGTGATCCGAGTTAAGTTTGTAACATAAATAATGTCACATTCCTGTAAATCTTCTAACATTTTTTGAAGTTGCTCGCGATCCTTTGTTGCTCCAGAAACTTTTTCTTCAAAAATAATATCCATTCCAATTTCGTTCAGTTGCTGAAATTGCCTTGAAGGGTTCTTGCTAGTCGAACTGACATGTATATAACCGATTTTCCGCAAAACATCACCCCCTTTTTTGAGATTAAGTCTTATGAGACGCTCTTAACTAAGATTTTATAAGTCTACTATCCTTATTATTAAATCTCTATAAATTTAAATTAGCCTATCTTTATTAATTCATTATGTATCAGCATTTGGATTTTTTATAAAGAAAAGGCACTATCCTCAGAGTGCCTCTTCCTACTTAATCTACAATGGGATAGCAACACATCGCCATCCATTCTGTATATTTCTACAAAAAGAATAACGTTCTCTGTGAAGTATGGATATAAATTTATCTTAGGTTGATAGTGATGTATGATGCCTCCATTTACATAAATACATTTTGTCGAAATTATTAAAGAGGGGAATTTTTCTATTTGAAGAACTAATAATTGATTGTCAATATGTATTAGAAATCTCACTCTAAACTAAAGGAGAACAAAATGGGACAAAACAATAAAGGCTTTTCTGAAACAGGATTGCGCAAAATGCGCAATGTACTGGCGCAGCATGTCGATTCTGGAAAGATTCCTGGGCTCGTCGCCTTAGTCAGCCGAAACGGCGAGACGCACGTCGAAGCGCTTGGAACAATGAGGCATGATGGTGGCGCACCAATGCGTCGGGACACGATCTTTCGATTGGCGTCCACTAGTAAGCCGATCGCAGTTTCACCAGTAATGGTTCTGCTCGACGAGTGCAAACTGCATTTAGACGACCCAGTAGACAAATGGCTGCCCGAACTCGCTGACCGGCAGGTGTTGAAACAGCCCGATGGTCCACTGGAAGAGACCGTCCCAGCACGGCGTCCTATCACTGTACGAGACCTGTTGACCTCCACATTCGGGCTCGGAGTGGATCTCACGTTGATGGGTTCTCCGATCATGAACGCGTTCTTCGAGAGTGGGATATTCGACACGCCAGGGCAGGATATGCCCGATCCAGATGAGTTTATGTGTCGCCTAGGTGCACTTCCGCTAAGCTACCATCCCGGAGAGCGGTGGCAGTATCATATCAGTATTGAAGTGCTCGGCATTCTTGTTGCCAGGGTCACGGGTCAGACATTTGAGTCGTTCCTGCGCGAACACATATTCGATCCACTGGGAATGAAGGACACTGGTTTCTACGTGCCTGAGCTCAAGATTGACCGGCTTCCACCTGCCTTCAACCCCGATCAGACAGGTGAGTTCATCGTGTGGGATGAGGGTGCAGGCGGACGTTACAGCAAACCTCCAGCATTTCAAGCAGGCGGTGGTGGGCTGCTCGCAACCATCGATGATTATCACGCGTATTTGCAGATGCTGTTGAATAAAGGGATGCATGGAACCAAACGGATTCTGTCTAGGCCCGCAGTCCAGCTGATGACCACCAACCGTCTTACTCCTGAACAACAAGTATACCGAGACGATTTGGCCAAAAACAACGTCCATTTGTCGTTTGGACAAGGGATACAAGGTGGCTGGGGCTTTGGGATGGCGGTGCGTACCTATCTTGGAGACTACGCGTCTATCGGTCAATTCGGCTGGGATGGCGGAACTGGCACTACAGCTTACGCTGATCCAGACAAACAGTTTATTGGAATTCTGTTCACCCAGGTTGGGATGTCCACTCCGGCCCCATCGCATCTTATCCAAGACTTCTGGACCACGGTCTACCAAGCAATCGAAGACTGAAACCGAACTTAGGTATTGTTTAAAGGAAAACTCCAAGACAATTATACGCATGATGGCCACCATCAACACCATGGTTAAAAGCTATGGTAGGACGGGAAGTGTTGGAAGTACTACGAGAACAGTTTGGCATTATTAATAAGAGCCAAATAAAAAATCCTCTTGGATGCAAGAGGATTTTTTTTATTGGGAATAGTAAGGATGAGGGGAGGTGCATTACATATGGGAAAAGGTAGAAGTAATAATGCTGGTAAAAAGCAACCTAATTTCGATGATTCATCTAATTTCGCTAAACAAAGCCAACCGACAGAAAAGAAGAAGAAATAAGAAAAGGATCTCTCTTTATCAAGAGAGATCCTTTTTTAAATATATTGACGTTTCAGCACAACATATCGATTGCTCAACCAAATAGTCATAAATGCAAGGCCAAAACTCCTGTGAATGGAAGCCAATTTAATATTATTTTCCTGCTGTTTCTAATGGGTGGAATGATTGCTCAAATTGTAGCCTTGAGGAACCCTCAGAGAGTTCTAAGTATAACTTTGATTGCATCAAGTATTTTTGGCTCTGAAGACAACAAACGGAATTTGCCACCGATCGATGAGAAGATACTCACTTACCATGCTAATGGGGCCAAACTAAATTGGTCGGATGAAGAATCTGTTGCAAATTACCTGGTTACAGGATCAGTGTTACTCTGTGGTTCAAAGCATAAGTTCGACGAGAAGAGGGCTTATAAGCAGGTAGAAAAAGAAATAAAACGAGCAAATAACCTACTCAGTATGTTTAATTACTCACTTCTTAAAGGCGATGATTCTTATGAGGGGAAATTAAAAGAAATTAATATACCTACTTTGGTTATCCACGGTACAGAAGATATAGTGCTTCCATACGAGCATGGTCTTGCTCTTGTTAATGAAATTCCCCATGCTGTATTACTAACTCTAGAAGGATCGGGGCACGAGATTCATTGCGACGATTTGGTTCATATAATCAGTGCTATTTCGAACCATACTTCACTCTTATAATCATTATAGGAATCGCATAAAAACAAAAACACTTGGAAAAAGGGCTACAATTGAATTTGTACCCCTTTTTTTCTATTGAAAATCAGTTTTGGAGCTGTTACTCAATTATAGAATATTAATACTCAGTGATTGATAATTCTGTCTTGTAAGGGGTAGTACCACATTGCTTGTTATTTGACTATTACTTTTCCATCCATTCCTTTCAAGTAGTGGAACCGACATATTAGTTCATATGTACCGGGAGTTTCAGGTTTTACGGTAATTGTAATTTCTTTTCCTGACGGGACTTCTACGTCAATTCCGAGCTTTTTCACCGTAAAGGTGTGATCCCTATTTCCTTTGTTTTTCAGTAGCAACGTTGTCGTTTTTCCAACTGGAACAGTGATAACATTCGGATTAAAGTAATCATCATTCAATTCAACCTCAATAGGCTGTCTCACAGCGTCGGATTCGGCAAATACACGGAGCGAACCTAAAGTAGTCATCACTACAATCATCGCAAGTGAAATGATTAATCCAGTTAATAGTTTTTTCACAGACATTTGCAATCCCTCCTTTCCTAAGCACTAGTGTTTTCAAATTTATAAAATATTATCACGATAAATAGGGTTTAGGCGTGGCTCACATAGTAATTCTTTCGGCAACTTCTAATAACCAAGTGATAACTGGAATAGGATTTGTGTAAATAAAAAAAGCCTCCACTACTGTGAAAGCTTTTCCAAATGATGTGCAATATCAATATACATATCGGAATAAACCGAATGGATTTCATTACTAGGCGCAGCGTTAGAAGAGAAGTGGACGATTACCATATTTGCTTTCGGATCGATGTAAAGCGTTTGTCCGTAACTACCTAACACTTCGAAAGCACCTTGTTCATTATGCGGAATCCACCATTGATTATGATAAGAAATGGAAGCACCACGACTAATTGCGAGCTCACCTTCTTGTACATTTTTCAAACTTTCTGTAATAGCAGAAGGGACGATTTGTTTTCCGTTATATTGACCATTATTTAATAGTAATTGTCCGAACCTCGCCATATCTCTAGCAGTTGCATTTAAGCCAGCGCTTGCTTGTTCTACTTTTGTTTCATCTGTAACGTAATACGCGTTTTCTTCCATACCAATTTGAGACCAAATTTGTTCGCTTACATTTTCAGCTAACGATTTCCCTGTAATAGTTCGGATAATCCAAGCGAGTGTTTCTGTTGATCCGTTATTGTAAGAAAAAGCGGAGCCGGGTGGTGCAGTTTCTTCTGCTTCTAGTAACATATCATAAATTTTCATAGGACCCTCGTAGTTTTTACCTCGGGGTAAAATATTACTAGCTAAATATAGTTGTGCATCTTGATTTTCTAGTCCTAGCTGCATATATCCGTGAGTAGGGTATTCAGCGGAAATTTGCATGTCCAGTAATTGCTGAAGTGTAGCTGTTCCGAATGGTGTGTTTTTTAATTCTTTTATGTAAGTTTCAGCTGTTTTCTCTACATCAATTCGATTTTCTTCAGCGAGAGATTGTATAATGGCACCGGTAAACACCTTGGCTAACGATGCCATTCCATGAGGTTCACTCTCGTTATATTCATTGAAATATCGTTCATAAACAAGTTGACCATTCTGTACAACGACAAAAGCATCTGTTTTGTTTTCGTCTAAAAGTTTTTTTAGGGGAGTCGTATTTCCAAATCCACGCTCCACAGCAAAATCGTCTAAGCTTTGTAACGCGGTAGGGAAGGGAGCAACTTGGTCAGGGTTGTTTTTTACTTCATTTATTAAAGTGAATTCTTTCATATGTGTATACGACCAGCGTAAGTAAGGATCGTCTAACCAATTTTCCTTCGTCACGTTATTTTTCGAGGGGGTCGTTTTATTATGTTTGAAGTATGTAAAACCAAGCCCTGTAATTCCAAATATCACTGTTAGCATAAGTAAGAGTAGGGGAGATTTTTTTAATTTCATATAGGTACCTCCTTTAGTTTCTATTATAAGTATACGCTCGTCGTAAAAGAAATACAAAATAAGGAAAGTAAACGGGTAAGTTTACTTTCCTTATGAACGTTAAGCAGATATTTGTCCGTCTGTACTTTGCTTTTTGAATTTTTGTTTTCGTCCGTGTAATCCATAATAAAGAAGTAAAGTGAACGCAACGATAATAGCTGCGATAAAATACATATTATGATAACTTGATTTGGCAGCGACTATACCTAAAATGAAAGAACCAAAGCCAATGCCGCTATCAAAGAACGAGTAGTAAGTAGCTGTCGCAGAACCACGTCGATGGTTTGGAGCGGCAGAAATCGCGATCGTTTGGAAACTTGGAATTAATGTTCCGTATCCTAAACCGATTAGCATACCTGCGCCAAGGAACCAAAATGAAGTTTGCGCTTGGCTTAAAATGAACATTCCAATTGTGAAAATAATGATAGCTGGATAAATAAGCACATTTTCACCGAAACGATCAAAGATTTTTCCTGTGAATGGACGAGAAATTACAACAACAAGTGCGTATAAAATAAAGAAATAACTAGCAACTTCGCATAAACCGAGTTCTTTTGCATAAATAGGAATAAAGGATAAAATACCACTATAAGAAAAGGCTAAAACAAATCCTGTTAGAGCAATCGGAATAGAAGATGGTTCAATTAAGTCTTTCCATTTCATTTTTTCTCGTGTTTGTTTACTTACTGGTTTTTCATGAGGAATATTCACTATTAATCCTAATAAAAATGCGAGTAATGAAAATACCGAACAAACGATAAATAATGCAGTAAATGAAAAATGAGAAATAATTGTTAAACCTAAAAAAGGACCAATTACCATCGGTAGACTCATAAATACACCGTAATAAGCAAGTGCTTCACCGCGTCTATGAGCTGGTGCGACATCAGTTACAATTGTTCCAGTTGCTGTTGTTGCCATTCCGAATCCAATACCATGTAAGAAGCGAAGGGCAAGTAATAAAAATAAACTTTGCGTACCGAAATACATAACAGTAGCGGCTAAAAATAGTGAAAGTGAAATGAATAATATTTTTTTTCTTCCTAAATCATCGAGCCATTTTCCTGTGAATGGTCTACATAAAACAGATGAAATAAGAAAAACAGTTGCAACTAAACCAATTTCCTCAGGTTTTCCTTTTAGGCCGTCTATAACGTAGACGGGCAGAGTAGTCATAAGCATGTAAAATGTTAAAAAGAGAAATAGACTACTAAAACAAGTTCCGAGGAAATCCTTCGTCCAAAGTTTTTCACTTTGCATCGTCATCCCTCCAATTTAATCTAAATTTTTAATAATTTGTTGTAACACTTGAAAAGCTTGATGTAAGTCTTCTTCTTTAATACCTTCTAGCGTTTTTTCTTCAAAAGAATCAACTTCTTCTTGCCATACTGGTATCATTTCTAGTGCTGTTTCCGATAATGAAATGAGCTTCTCACGGCGATCTTTTCCTTCTGTACGAATAATCCAGCCCATCGTTTCCATACGAGTTAATGTGCGAGTCATCGTTGGTGATTCAACATTTAAATACTGGCATAATTCTGTTTGGGTACAAGATCCACTTTGATTGATGCGGAAAATAACTGCCCACTGCGCACTAAATAATCCTGTTGGAGATACACGTTCATTAAATTTCTTCGTAAACTTACGAGAAGTTTGACTGACAATGTGGAAAAAATGTTGTTTTTCGTCCATGTATTTGGATCCTTTCAAATTAGTTACCTAGCTAACTATATACTTTTTTATTATAATTGTCTAGTAATAGACATGTTGTATTATGTAAAAATTTCATATAGTTTTTTTGTTGAGAACATACATTCTGCGTGGTATTCTTTAAGTAAGTAAAGAATTTTCTTTCTATTAAAAAGAATGGGGGAAATTGTGATGATTAAGCCTGCAACAATGGAGTTTGTTTCACTATCGAATGGAGAAACGATTGCGTATCAAGAAGTTGGAAGGCAAAATGAAGAAATGCTCGTACTCATTCATGGGAATATGACATCGTCACAACACTTTGATTTAGTTATTGAGAAACTACAAAAGCAATATCATATTTACGCAATTGATTTAAGAGGATTTGGACAATCGACGTATAATAAGCCGATAGATTCATTACAAGACTTCGCAGAAGATGTAAAACTATTTATCGATCAATTAAAGCTAGAGAAGTTTTCGTTAATGGGATGGTCAATGGGCGGTGGTGTTGCGATGGAGTTTACAGCGAGCTACCCAACTTTTGTAGAAAAACTAATATTAGTAGAATCGGTAGGGATGAAAGGGTACCCGATATTTAAAAAAGATATTAACGGGCAACCAATTGGATCGAGTTTATTAAAAACGAAAGAAGAAATTGCGCTAGACCCAGTGCAAATTGCACCAGTACTAGATGCAATAAAAAATATGAATAAAGTATACTACCGTACAGTGTGGAATCTATTAATATATACACATAATCAACCTGAACCGGATCGTTATGAAAAGTATTTAGATGATATGTTAACACAGCGCAATTTCGTTGATGTGAATTATTCATTAGTTACATTTAATATTTCAGATGAACATAATGGTGTTGTGCGAGGAAATGGACACATTCACCGTATCCAAGCTCCAACACTCGTCATACAAGGTGACCGCGATTATGTCGTACCACAAGTAGTTGGTGAGGAATTAGCGAAACATTTGCCAAATGCGGAGTTGAAGGTGTTAGAAGATTGCGGGCATTCACCGTTTATTGATTGTTTAGATGTATTTATACAGCATGTAGAGGATTGGTTAGACAATAAATAATTCCCGAAATATTAAACCTTGCATATACTATAGCATTTGTATGTATAAGGGGAGAGAGTCAATGCATAATCCATTTTTAATATATCATTCTCCATATAATCATCAATATATAAAAATTATTATTGATCCGATGTATATGCAAGTTTCACCAGCAGTAGTTCCTTTACAAGTGCAGCAGCAACCAATAGTTCATTCACATCAATACTTATATGGTCCTTCATTTTATGAAAATCCATATTTTAAACATTTTCATTACCATGTGAAAGCGCAAGTTTGGGAAGGATAAGAAGCTAAAAACTATATTTTTTAGCTTCTTTTTTATTGTGAATATTCGTACACGCATGTAAAGAAACCGTTTATAATGAAAAGTGGAAAGTGTGAGAAGGAGGGGGAAAGGGATGTCAATGCGTTTTACTTTTTGGATTATGGCTGGAGTTGCTGCAATTTCCGGTTTATCACAAGGAATGTTACTACCTACAATCGCCATGATTTTTGAACAAGAAGGAGTTAGTTCAACTATTAACGGTATTCATGCGACGGCATTATACATCGGGATATTATTTATTTCACCATTTCTTGAAAAACCGATGCAAAGATTTGGAATGAAACCAATTATCGTAATTGGTGTTTTTCTCGTTATTATTTCATTACTCTTTTTTACACAAACATTTTCATTTTGGGTATGGTTTATTCTTAGATTTTTAGTTGGCGTTGGAGATCATATGCTTCATGTCGGAACACAAACGTGGATTACAACAACGACAGACCCAAGTAAAATAGGTAGGCAAGTATCGATATACGGCGTATTCTGCGGAATTGGTTTTGCAATTGGCCCTTATCTGGCAAGTACAGTTCAGTATGGTCTAGCAACGCCGTTTATCATATCTACTATACTTTGCTTAATAGGCTGGATTTTACTTTTACCAACGAAAAATGCATTCCCAGCACAAGATGAAACGAAAACTGAAAGTGAATCATCCTTTTCTCGTTATAAACAAGTCGTGGGATTAGCTTGGATTGCACTTATTGGTCCACTTGCATATGGTGTGCTTGAAGCAATGCTAAATAGTAATTTACCAGTATACGCCCTTCGCAAAGGGTGGTCTGTATCAGATGTTTCTTTCTTAATACCAGCATTCGCGATTGGGGGTATTATTACACAAATTCCGCTCGGTATATTGAGTGATAAATACGGAAGAGACCGTATTTTAACATGGACATTCAGCATAAGTACTGGCATTTTCCTGCTTGCAGCAGTATTTAATCAATATTACTGGATCGTCTTTGCCTGTATGCTTTTAGCCGGTATGGTCATTGGATCGTGCTTCTCATTAGGACTTGGATTCATGACAGATTTATTACCGAGACACTTACTACCAGCAGGTAATATATTATCAGGAATCGCCTTTAGTATAGGGAGTATTATGGGCCCTGTATTAGGAGGCGTATTTATAGAGAAAATACAGTATACAAGCTTTTTTATTGCGGTTATGATTATAATGGGTATTCTCGCAATGTTATATATTATTTACATGAAGAATCAATTCGCATCAAGAAAAATAGAAAGTAGGTTAGGGCATGACAAAACAACCTAATAAAAAGAAATTTGAAGTTCTCGAAAATGAAACAATTACAGACTGTTTAGCACGTATGGAACAAGAAGGATATGCACCATCTCGTCGCATGGAAGAGCCAATTTTTCATGAAGTGAAGAAAGGCGGGAAAACAGAAGTTGAACCGTGTGGTAGAAAAATTGTTTTTGAGGGGAAATTGAAGTAATTTAATAACAGATTTTCTTTACGGTATAGAGCCATCCAGTTCATTTGAGTTGGATGGCTTGTTTTTTTATCCCACATTAACGGGCAGCCCGATTGGTGAGGGCTGATTAAAGTTTCACTTTATTGATCAATGAAGAAATAGGGAGATTAGGAATTGAATAGAATGAACGGATATTTTTTAGGAAGAACGAAAAGAAATTAGTTGTACGGACATGGATTCTAGAGCTGCTATAATAAATTAAAAATAAAACTTTGCAACAGAGCCTTTATTTATTGTTTTTGCTAAAACTTATGTACAATTCACAGTACGAAACAACAAATATAAAATGCTACTTCCTTTTTTATTTCTCCTAATCGGCTTCTTTATATTGGGTGGAGAAAAGATTGCTACTTTATTCGTATATTGATAAAATAAGTTCTTGGGTCTTACTTGTTGTTATCAGAATAATGATTGTCGCTCAACTTAAAGAAATTAGTTACACAGATTTCGCACTATCTAAAGAGGGGACGGCAGCGATTCCCTCTTTTTGGAGCCACTCACAAACGTAAAGCAAGAGAGGAGGCTATATGAGCTATTCTCCTCTCTTGTTTAGATTAACCAGCTACTACAATTGGAACTGGTATATCAAATTTAACATCCTGTTGGATAATGTTTTTCTAGCAATCTATTAATTCTGATGGAAACGATAGGTTGTTAGAAAGTGTAAAACCAAAATACGCTGTTTAAAAAGTTATTTGTTAGAATTGGTTATAAGTAATAAAACAGAAAAGAGGATTACATGTTACATAATTTACAGAGAAATAAAAAGTTTTTTTTATTATGTCTTATTTTTTTAGTGATTTTAACCGCTTGTGATAAAACAGATGTTAAGGCATCTAAAGCATCATTACCACCGGCTCAATCAAATACAGATAAATCATTAAAAACACCGAATTGGGTAGATAAAAGTCCTATTCAAAAGTCTCCTAATTTTATTGAAGATAAAAAAGTAAAATCGGTAGTGAATTTATTAGCAACGGGTGATAATTTATATCATGACGCAGTAATTAAAGATGGCAAACAAAAAGACGGTTCATATGATTATAACTATATTTATGAAAATATCAAAAAAGCTGTTAAATCAAGTGATCTTGCTATAGTGAACCAGGAGACTCCAATTGCAGGAAATAATCTAAAAGTACAGGGATATCCTACTTTCAATACACCTGAAGAAGTAGGTCAATCTTTAGTGGACACTGGATTCAATATAGTGACTCAAGCGACAAATCACGCTATGGATATGGGGATCAAAGGTGTTTTGAATACAAGAGAATACTGGAAGAAATATCCGGATGTTATCCCAGTAGGTATTAATGAGAGTCAAAACGAGCGTAATGAAATAAAAACGATTACCAAAAATGGTATTCGTTTTGCGTTACTTAATTATACATATGGTACGAATGGAATTAAAATTCCAGCTGATAAGTCTTGGGCATTAAATTTAATTGATAAAAAAGCGATACAAAATGATGTGGAAAAGGCAAAGAGTAGCTCTGATATGGTGATTGTTATGGTGCATTGGGGAGTAGAATATACCTCTACACCTTCAAAGCAACAAAAAGAAGTTGCTCAATATTTAACAGATTTAGGTGTAGATGTAGTAATTGGAAATCATCCACACGTAATTCAACCAATTGAGTGGAAACAAAATAAAGATGGACATCAAACACTAATCTATTATTCTCTTGGAAATCTTATTTCTGCTCAAGAAAAATTAGAAACATTGGTTGGCGGACTATCTTATATACAATTTGTGAAGTATGAAGATGAAACTTTTGGTATACGACAAGCGGCATTCGTACCGACAGTAACTGACTATGCTGATGGTAAGACACATTTTAAAATTCAATTTTTAAAAGATTATTCGGATGAAGATTCTAAAAATCATGGGATTAAAAAATTTGTTGGCCCCGTTTCTTTAGAGAATTTCAAGGATATTCCTAGAGATGTGTTGGGAAATTGGTATAAAGACTAATAAACAAAAAGGGAATGAGATACAATTAAAAAATTTATAATTTTAGCATTGGTATTGACATTGGGATGGAGCCTTGCTGCTTGTAGTGGAAAACAAACATCTCAGGAAACTACTAATAATAACGATAAAAATAAAAATGAGATAAATGCGAATAAGAAAGATGTTTTACCTATCTCTGATCTTAATGATTGGAGAATTATTCTTGTAAATAGAGAACATATGTTACCAAAGGAACTAGGGATTGAATTAACAAGTATCACCCAAAATGCTAAGCCCAATATGAAAATAGATAGCAGAATTGCAACTTCCTATCAGGATATGGTAACAGCTGCAAAAAAAGATGGAATCAATCTTTATTTAAGATCAGGTTATCGAGCTATAAAATTACAACAAACTTATTATGATGCGTCAGTTAAAAGTTATAAATCTCAAGGTTTGTCGGATAAAGAGGCTAGTGCTAAGGCATTGGAATATCTTCAGTATCCTGGTGCAAGTGAACATCATACTGGATTAGCGTTAGACATTATTTCAGTTGAATGGCAGAATACTGTAGAAGATTTAAATGCCAAATTTGAAACTACCGATGCATTCAAATGGTTAGATAAGAATGCTGCAGAGTATGGGTTTATTCTCCGCTATCCAAAAGATAAAGAGAATATTACTGGCATTAAGTATGAGCCATGGCACTATCGTTATGTAGGAAAAGAAGTTGCTATTTATCTAAAAGAAAAGGGATTAACTTTAGAAGAGTATTGCGAAAAAATTAAGTCCGACAAATAAAAATACACTTTGATTCTATTAAAAAGCCAGTGAATCTGGAGGATGTGTTAATCTTTCTCCTAGTATTGCGAAAACTGTGTATGATAATGTAAGCACGTATGAACCGATATATGTATCAAGAACTTAAATCTATACAAGAAGCAGTGAAAAAGGATCTGATATTCGTATCAGATCCTTTTTCATTCGTAACATAGAATACTTGCTTACTTACTGTATCTGCTTAACTAGGCTTTAGAGGCTGCCTGTTTTACAGGTGCTACAATATTAACCTTGCTATCTTTTTTGTGTTGGATGCTGGATTTTCTTAGCTTGATAGAAATGTAGAGGTAGACCAAATACTGCGATTGGTAGTGTTTTTTTTATTTATTAGAACATTAAGAAATTTGTTAAGGTGAAATAGTTGGTGTAGGGAAAAATTTTAGGAGCTGAGTAGGGTGAAGAGATATTTTGTTAATAATAGATTGGTTGAATGAAATAGTAGATATTCTTGGGATTGACCAATTTTACTTTTGATCGCGTTCTTTGGGGCGTTTTTATAGCTTTGTATTATGTAAAATGGATAGGAACAAAATAAACCCCCTCAAGAATAAGGGTGTTCTTGAAGGGTTTTTTTATGCTGTATATATTTTATATTGCTTGTAACGTATTAATGATGTTCAATTTTAGAAATTTCAGCGCGTTGAATATAACCATCAGAGAAGCTGAAATAAAGAGAATAGCTTCCTCGATTATATATAAAGCCTTCACTAGTCATATCCTCTCCGATTCCATCTGGTTCACCAAACCACTCTTTTAATTCGTTGATAGAGATATCCATTTTCACCCATATATATCTAGCGTCCGAAGGGTACATATCAATATTATAATCTCCATATACCGCTGTATTAGGTGCATCACATTCTGTACATGGTGCTTGCTTCCAAACATCAGGCGCTCCAAATTCTTTTTTTACCTCAGATATATCTTTACCTAGTGCATCTAATTTAAATGGACCAAACGTCCCATTCTGTAAAGCTGTTGTTAACATTTGTTTCAGTTCTTCTTTTGAATTGATGTTGAAATTATAAGATCTGTTCTTTGCTATTGCATTATAGAAAAATTGGGCATACTGTTCACGCTTCACAAGCATGTTGCCATTAAAATTAGCTGCCTCGTCACCTTGTGCTATACGGTTACTACGCAGTGCATTGGCAGATTCGTAGGCCCAATGATCTTTTGGTACATCTTTAAAGTTCTCTTGTCCTTTTGAATTTAATTGAAATGCTTTTTGTAACACTACTGCCATCTCATACCGAGTTAATACATCATCTGGACGAAATGTACCTGTTCCATCACCTTTCATAATTCCAGCTTGCGCAATGGCTTTAATATCCTTTTCAAACATATGATTTGTAATGTCACTAAACATATTCGCCTGTTTATCGTCTGCTATTAAACCTAAATGTCGATTGACTAAAGAAGCTACCTGTCCTCTAGTAACATTGTCCCCAAAACCAAATTTCCCATTTCCATATCCCTTATAAATCCCTGCTGACGCTAAGTAATCGATAGCAACTTTTGACCAGTGGTCCTTTGGTACATCTGTAAATACAGTGTCATTATTGCTAACTACCTTATAGCTATTTTCATTAAAGTTTGTTTTCGTAGTTGTTTCTGCATTTACTGTGCCTACCATCGTTGTAGTTGCTAGTGCTGCAGTTATTACTAATCCGAAAAAATTTTTAACTTTACTTGTTTTAAAGCCCATTTTGGAACCCCCCTGTTATATTAAATATTTACATCGTGATTATAACATATAAACGATAAGTATTTACCATAAATTTCTATGGAATAAATATCTATTTTACTAATCTGCATGAAACTTAATCATAATATCTATAAATATTCATCTCTATTTAAAAATGGTATATAGAGTGAAATGTAAAGTAACTCAAAAATATACAATAAAAGTTGATGTTGAAGTTATATTTGCTTAATTTACTTTTATAAATCCATTCAACAAAATCATCTAAATACCTTTTCGCTATTTGTGGACAGTAAAATGCTTCTTTTTTCAATCTCCGATAGAAGACAGAACGTATATTTGGTATAATCAAAACATACTATATGAAACGATGTACATGAGTTTGAGATTTATGTAATAAGGTAAGTAATACATAACAATAACTACTCTTTATAGGATTCAGTTCATGTTATACAAATCAATCGTTAGAAAGGAAAAGAAGTAATGAATCAAATTTCATTTGAAGATTTATTTGAAGAAGAAAACGAAAAAGAAAAAGAAAAGGTGGAGGTAGCTGAAATACCAGTACCTTTATCGCCATTGCAACAAGATATATTAGGATTATTTAATTCTGAAGAAATAAGTGCACTGGAGCTGTGCGAACAATTAATACGAGCTGGTAAAATACCCGATGAAAGATTCACTACGAATAAGCCGAAAGCATATGGACAAGTATGCTTACTATTAGAAGGTTTTGTTAAAGAAGGAAAGCTTATTTTTGTCAAAAGTGATGAGAAAAGAGATAGGGTTTATAAATTGAATGAAGAAGTTTTTAACGGATAAGGTGTACAGGGGGGATGAATAATTTCCTAGGGGAGTTCATTCGTTTTTCTCATCAAAAAGGTGTCAATCTTGCTTAGATTGACACCTTTTTTGATCATCTAGCATCTAACATATTTACGTTTGAAACCAAGTCTTCCTCTATCAAGTTCTTTCTGAATACTCTCTGTAGCATTTAGCAAACTGCTCTTTTTATTTTCACGTTTTATTTCAACTATACCAACTTCTTTTGCAATTTCGACTGCTTTTTCGTGTAGTGGCACATATGAAATTGCTACAGTGTTTAGGAAATTATTCATAGCGGATTTTGTTCGTTCTGGCGAATCATGAATCGGATTTTTCACCATTTCAAGCATAGTGGAAATTTTGCTTTCGGAAAATTCATTGTCTTTACGATTGCCTAAAAGCCAGCAGTAGCAACGCCAGCCTGCAGACATTTTAAGCTCGTCCCCACTTGCAATCCATGTATCAGCAACGTCTTGTGCAATATTTGACTCCGATAAAGTTACTGCTACAACATAATCAGATAGCATATAAAAATACGCCCCATCCATCCAACGATTAAAATCCGAGTCACTCATAGCTTTTGGATCGGCAATAATACCTGCAAAGTACATAGCATCGTAGTTAGCTGTGGAATAAAGTTTCTCAGCTAACTCTTGATTTAATTTTATTTTCTTAGCGATTGGTTTCATAGCGCCCCTAGCTACGCCGAAAATTGGCTCATGTGCACCGTTAGATATGTATATTTTTTTCGTTCATTCCTTACCGAGAGCTTCAAGCTCTTGCATAACTGTTTTAAAATCCAAAGCTGTGCACTTTCTTCCTTAATATAAAGACCATTTTAATTGCGAGTTAGCCTATATCTTTTATCATGTCTTCCATACTTTTCAATTTTAAATCTTATGTGAGTAGGATGTCTACTTTCTGCAATTTCTTGATAATTCAGTTAGTTATTTATTGTTGTGAAGATACAACATTAAGATAAAAGGGGGAAGAAACAATACGGATGTATGGCTCTCCACAAAGTGAGGGGATGTAAATAATGCTTTCTCTTTGACGCTTTTGCTGTAGTATCATGTTATCTTTTAATAAGGTAATAAATGGAGTTTTACATTAAATATGTGAGGTTGATTCTAAATGATAAAGAAATTTACTAGAGTAGTACTAACTATGGTGATGCCAATTAGTCTTATCATGGGTTGTGGGAACGCTGAAAAAACTAAAGCACAAGAGACGAAAGTGGTACAATCTGAGAAAAAGAACTATATGGATTATTCATATGGTAGCAAAGGTATATTAGTAAGCGGCAAAGCGAAAGAACGTCAACAATATGAGGTTGGGTTTATAGATGATAACAAGTTAATTGGAATTGAAGAAAATATTGAGGACTGTATTATTTTAGATAATAAAGATGAAGCAGGTTACATTTGGAAACAGATAGAGCAGGGGTCTATTATTGAAGTGCAATTTGGTAAGGACCGCAACGATATCGTAGGCGTACAACTAGTAGGAGATCGTGATACATACGAAATTAGTGATAAGTTTGATCGAAATACAATAAATGAGATTGTCGAAAACGTTAAAGGGAGTTTGTAATAGATGTATTTCGATAGTATAGGATCTCTTATCATGAAATTGTGAATCAACAGCATTTTTTATATAAAAATGCCGTTGATTTGTGTTAAAAAGTAAATACTATTTTATAGTCTTGTAGAAAAACACGTATTTAACATAAATGAATTATTCTTCGTTCAGCTGTGATGATCGCCGAAAGGTAATTATCCAAAATAAAAGAGCACAAGCACTAACAGATACACCTAATATGCATACCCCATCCCAACCATATTTTGCATACATATTTGTTGAAAGAATTGCACCTGTTGCACTACCGATAGAATAAAAAATCATGTAACTGGCAGTGAGTCGACTTCTTGCTTCGGGACGCACTGTGAACAGCATACTTTGATTGGTTACATGTACAGCTTGCACAGCTAAATCTAAAAGGATAACACCGATAACTAGTAGGAATAGAGAATGGTTCATTAATTTAATTAAGAGCCATGAAAGTAATAATAAGGATAAGGCTATGCCAGTAGTTCTTTCTCCGAATCCGTGATCAGCAAGTTGTCCGGCCTTAGTGGCAGCTAATGCACCAGCAACTCCAGCAAGACCAAATACTCCGATAGCTGTATGTGATAGATTATATGGTGCAGCACTTAGAGGTAAAACTAATGAAGTCCATAAAATACTGAATGAAGTGAAAATGAGCAATGCTAATATTCCGCGAATGCGTAAGTGGCGCTCTTCTACAAATAATAAGAGAACGGAATGTAATAATTTACGATAGGTCATAGCTGTTTTTTTATGTTCAAAATTAGGTAAATTACGATATAACAAACAAATTACGAAGAGCATAAGTGCAGCAGAGATAAGATAAACGGAACGCCATCCGGCTAGATCTGTTAATGTTCCGGCAAATGTACGTGCAAGTAGAATTCCTATTACGACACCACTCGTGACGAAACCTACTATTCGCCCACGGTCTTTTGGATTAGCTAAAATGGATGCGTATGCGACGAGTGTCTGCGTAACAGTCGTAAGAATTCCGACTAAGGCCATACCTATAAAAAGTACGGTACTTGAAGGAGCAGATCCGATTACAATTAAAGCGAAAACGGATAAAAGCATTTGGAAAATAATAAGTCTTTTTTGGTTTAACAAATCACCAAGTGGAACTAATAAAAGTAATCCGAGTGCATAACAAACTTGAGTAATAGTAATAACGAAGCCAATAGTTGAATGGTTGATTTTAAACTCATTTGATAAAGAATCAAGTAGGGGATGAGCGAAGTATATATTCGCCACAGCCATCCCGCAAGCTATTGAAAATAATAGAGTTATATAGCGGGGCATGATTGTATTGATAGTTGATTGGAACTGATCATTATTCTGTGTAAGAGCAGTTGTCATTTGTTCTTTAGCATCCATAATATCATCTCCTTTTGTTTTTAAAATAATGTACCGAACGGTATGTTATTTATTAAATAAAATATAACCAGGGATAAATTATTGTGTCAAGTGAATTGATTTCAGTTTATTTTGACATATCATTTATAATTTAATACGATATATAATATACTGATTGGTACATAAAAACGTGATTTGTAATTTAGAAAACAGGTAAAAAAAGAGGAGGGGTTAAATGGCTCGACTACGCGAATTTGATAAAGAAAAAGCTTTGGATGCTGCTATGCAACTTTTTTGGGAGAAAGGATACGCTGCTACTTCATTAAGTGATCTAACTGCTAAAATGGAAATACAAAGACCGAGTTTATATGCGGCATTTGGTGATAAAGAAGGGCTGTTTGAAGCTGCATTACGGAGATACACAAATATACACGCGACCAGCATTCGAACAAAACTTCAAAAAGAACGATCTGTAAAAGAGGCCATTCGTACATTTTTTGAAAATATGGTGGAAGAGGAATATAAAAGAGAATCAAATAAAGGCTGTTTTTGTATTAACACAATGGTTGAGCTTTCTCCTCATAATGAAAAATTTGAAGTGTTGACTAGAGAACATCAAATGTACCTTTCAATTATATTTCAAGAATTAATCGCCAAAGGTATTCAGTCTGGAGAACTGCAAAGTGATGTGAATGCTAAAGCTTTAGCACAAACGCTAGTCACTTCATTAATTGGATTAACAGTGTTAATGAAATCTCGCCCAGAACGTTCAGTTGTAGATAATACGGTATGTATCATATTATCGTTACTAAAATAAATATTTCAATCAACTATGTCGATTGTAGACACTCTTATTTATAAACTTTCAACCTTAAGCACTGAATTGTCTATGAAGGCAACAAGTGCTTTTTGTTTTCGGGTAAATATGAGCAGGTGAATCATAATGGTTGTCTGCAATGTATGAAGATTGTTGGAGACATTTGTAATTAGATATTAGATAAGAGGGGAATGGAAAAACTATATAAGCCCCTTCAAAGCCCCTCATAAGCACCTACCAAGTAATAAATCACTAAGAAAAAACAAAAACAAAAACAACTACAAGAACAAAACAAGTGCGAAAAAATAAAACCGGCGTAGTAGTAGTAGTAGTAAAAAAATTTGGAACTCGAATGCCAAAACCGTTTGCTCATTCCTATATTTATATTGAAGGATTGGAATTTTCCTTTTTACTAGTAAAGAGCGGAGGGGAAACTGATGGCGGTGTACCGTAATGTGCAGGTGAACTTTTGGCAAGATGAATTCATTTTAGATTTAACGCCAGAAGAGCGTTATTTTTACATATATTTGTTAACTGGTACGAAAACGAAGCAATGTGGTATTTACATATTACCGAAGCGTTTGGCAGAGCTTGAAACTGGTTACAGTATGGAGACTGTTGAGAAGTTATTGAACCGGTTTGTGGAATACGGGAAGATTTTATATGATGCGGAAACGAAAGAGTTATTCATTATAAATTGGTTACACTATAATCCTATTTTTAATATGAACATAGAGAAATGTGTATTACGTGAGCTGAAAATGGTGAAAAGTAAAGAGTTCCTGCATATGTTTTTACGTAAATGTATTGAAGAAGAATGCAAGATTCCGTTATTACTTCAACATTTTGGAATGCCAGAGGAAGAGGTTAGTAGTAATTCGCAACAAGCGATTATTCAAGAGAAGGAAGAGGCAGAAGAGGTAGAAAGAGTAGAGGATGCCACTCCGCATAGTGAAGTTTATAAGTTTTACGAACAAAACATTAGTAATCTATCTCCATATATCGCGAAGGAATTAAAGGAATGGATGCAAAGGATTTCAGGAGATAGAGTACTAGAGGCACTTAAAATTGCGTTTGAAAATAATAAGGGGACGTTCGCTTATGTAAAGGGGGTTTTGAGGAATTGGAGTGGGGATATTAGTGAGGAAAAGTGTGTAATAGGAAGTTTAGAGCGAAGGAGAAGTATTTTGAGTAGTGTTTTTTAATTTACATAAATTTAATACAGAATATACGTTCGTATTCGGTAGGTTGTATGCTATACTATTTTTGAATGATAGAGAAAAAATATGGGTATTTTGCTTTTATAATAGATAAAAAGATGCGGGAGGAACAGAGTTTGATAACTAGTACATCAAAGTTGTTTCAATATATGAATATGACAGAAGAGCAGAAACAATTAGCACTGCGATATTTAGAGTCGAGAGAAGAAGCGATTTTAAAAGATATTCAACAAACGACAATTAGAGATCAAAAGAGAGCCGATTTTGCGGAGCAATTTATAAACGATTTTAGGAAAGTGCATAAACAAAATCCGGCTTTCTTTAGGTTATTTTATTATTTGCTAGGGGAGCAATTGTTAAATGTTCTTATAATAAGGTTTAAATATGTGGACTTTTCTAATATGAAGGTTTATTTAGAAAAAAGTGAACTTCCTTTGGAGAAACTTGTAGCAAGTGCATGCAAATATTTATCCAATATTTCAAGTTATGTGGAAGAAGCGTATGTTTTTCTTCGAGAATTAATAGGTGAGAATCCGAATTATATAGAAGAGTGGTTATCAAAATTATCAAATCAACAGCAATTATCGCTACTTCTCGTAATGTTTGAAGTAGATTATGAGAGATTCCGTACATATAGCTCTTTGTTGGATGAGAGATTAGAAGAACATGCAGAATTCATATTGAATTTGAATGGAGAAAAGGAAAAGGTTGAAGCAGCTGAACGGTATATGAAAGGTGAAGGTGATAGGGAAGTATTTTTAGGTAGAAATTTACCAGAATATATTTGGCGATTATTATTTAATGTTCACCAGTATTCAAATGTTGCGAAGCGATATGTTGAAATAGTAGCGAAGAAAAACGTTTGGGGTTTTATGAATCATGCTACGCGTTACGTGTGTCAAGCTCTCAATCAGCCTCAAAACTATAAACGAACAGGGAGTGTAAATAAGAAAACATATGAAGAAATTCAAAGTTTTTGTAAACAGTTTTGGATTTCTGAGGAAAGATTCTTTGCACACCGGCTGAGGCAACATGATTTAAATAATGAAGGATTTTGTAAGACGTATGAATATGAAATGTTATGCTCCGTGGCGGAAGAAAATCCTGAATTTGTTCAACGTACTTTGCAATATGTAAGTAAAATTAATTATCTCATTATCGCACGAACGTTAGCTGGAAAAGGGTATGAGTTAAATAGAGGGAGAATGCGGGAAGAATTTTTTGTCGCTGCTTTGCAAATTAAATTGTCTACAATACGTGATACATATCGTGATTATTTACTAGGGAAATTGTCACTTGAGGATATGGAGCGAATACTTGAAAATCCGAAATATAGAAATATGTATTGGGATATGCCAGTTTTAGAGGTCGCAATCCTTTGGGATATAGATGATGTAGCGAAGAGAGAAGCTGCACTCACCCTGCAATTCGGAGATGAATATAACGTTAATTTATACGAACTTCTGTACGAATGTTCTGTCAGAGGGATAGAACCGAAACAAGTATTAGAAGATCTTCTTTCGTATGGATTAAGTAAGGCAAAGCTTATCACTTATGCAGTTGAACAAGCTGCATGCTACGGGGAAGAGAGAAGTAAGGCGAAGGAAGCGCTCGTTAATGTCATTGTAAAAGAACAAGCGTACATAATTGAACGATTTGACGAGTATTCTGCTCAGGCAAAAGCATATATTTTGGATGAATTAGCGAGGGAAAACATGGTTAAAATGCGTCCGATTTTAATCAAAAGCTTAGGTGCTTCTTCTAAAAAAATCCGTGAGTCTGTAGTGAGACTGCTTTCGAAAGATGTAGAGTCGGCAGAAGATGTAGTAGCCGAACTTAATAATAAAAAGAAAATTGTCCGTGAACATGTGATGGAAATACTAATAGATTATAAGATTGAAAAGTATATGCAACTTGTACAGGAAGCTTTACAAGAAAAGAAGAATGCTTCTTTTATTCAGAAGTTTGCTCCATTACTTGAAATGGAAAAAATCGGAGAAGATTCAAAAAATATCGAAGAACTTTGTAGTCGTATAGTAACGGAACAAAAAAGAAATTCATTTGTGCAATGGATGGGGAACGAACCACAAATCCGTCTTCGTAATTCAAATGAAATAGCAGATGCAACAATTCCGTTAGCCTATTTACAACAGTATATTTCAGATTCTGTTATTGAGAAGAAAGAGGCAGCTGAAGTAATTGGTGGTACTTTGAATGAGCAAGACTTGAAAGAGTATGTGCAAACAATATATCAAATGTGGATTTCTCAAGATGCAGATGTGAAGAAACGCGGAATCCTTACATTATATGGAATGTATAGCGATGACAAAATGGTCGGCATACTTAAAAAGAAAATTGATGAATGGGTGCTTCATATGAGAGGAAATATTGCAGCGGATGCTGTTCGGGCTCTGGGCTTGTCCTCATCTAAGCTTGCACTCATGTCTATTCATGCAATGGCATTTAAATATAAGCATAAGTTAGTGCGTAATGCGGCAAAAGAAGCGCTAAGTCTTGCTGCAAAAACACGTGGTATAACGGAGGAAGAGCTGGAAGATCAACTGGTACCAGACCTTGGCTTCAATATACGTGGTGAAAAGGTAATTGATTTTGGAAATAGATGTTTTACTGCTATTTTAACTGCAGAGACGAAAATGGAATTTGAGACAGAAGAAGGAAAACGTATGAAGTCACTTCCAAAGCCGAATGCAAAAGATGATATAGAAAAAGCTGAAGAGGCTAAGAAAGAGTTAGCCGTATTAAAGAAAGAACTTCGAAGTGCTCTTTCTATGCAGAAACAACGTTTGGAAGACGCTCTATCACGAAAGCGCTACTGGTTATACGAAATGTGGAAGTCGGTATTTTTGGGAAATCCAATTATGAAGCAATTTGCTATTTCGCTTGTTTGGGGTGAATATACGGAAGGAAAGTTGCGGAAAATGTTCCGTTATGCGGCGGATGGTTCGTTTTATTCAATGATAGGAGAGAATCATGAACTTTCACCTGGAACTATTATTGGTTTAATTCATCCGTTAGAATTATCAGGAGCGGAAAAGGAGCTATGGAAAGAGCAACTGACCAATTCCGGAATTGTGCAGCCGTTTCTACAAATTGAACGTCCAGTGTTTGTAGTAGAGGAAAATGATGAGATTGTTGTTGAGAGATTTGGCGGTATTTTATTAAATGGTCGCTCGTTATTTGGTAAGATGACGAAACTTGGATGGACTCGCGGATCGGTTCAAGATGGCAGTTTTTATTATACGTTTTATAAAGAAGATACTCGAACTGGAATAGGAGCGGAACTTTCATTTAGCGGAGCGCCGATCGGATATGAAGTTGAAGAGGATGTATGTGTATTTGAAATTCAATTTTATAAAGCGGGCACAGTGAACCGCGGTTCATATGAATACGACGAAATTGATGTTGAGAGACGCATTGTACCAAAACGAGTAGATAAGCGCTTCTTTAGTGAAATATTATATGATGTGAAATTAGCGACCGAGTCAAATCTTGGTCATAATGAAAGCTGGCGTAGCGGACGATAAGAAAAACCCCCTTCATTTGTAGGAAAATGAAGGGGGTTTTTCAACTTTTCTAAAAGGTTCTTCCTTAAATAGAAGCGAATAGTTTGAGAAAGGAGGGGTTATATGGATATGGAAGTCGTCATAAAGAAAAAACGAACTAGGGGTAAGAGAATTTTTATTTGGTCTAGTAGTATCGTTCTTTTGTTAGTTATTTGTACATCGATTTTTTTGAACATATATACGCTTAAATCTATGCCAAAGATAGATGGAACGATAAAGCTAGAGGATATACAACATGCTGTTACGGTGAAGCGAGATAGTAAAGGTGTACCGCATATTAAAGCAGAAAATGCGCATGATTTATATTTCTCGCAAGGGTATGTACAAGCACAAGATCGTTTGTTTCAAATGGATTTAAGTAGAAGACAAGCTTCTGGTATGTTAAGTGAAGTTGTAGGGGAGGCAGCTGTTGATCGAGATAAGTTGTTTCGAACGCTCGGTTTACGGCGAGCAGCAGAAGCGTCTGTTAGTCAATATGATGGGGAAGCGAAATACGCTTTGCAGTCATTTGCTGATGGCATAAACGCTTTTATACGCGAGGCGAAAGAGGAAAAGAAATTGCCAGTTGAGTTTACTTTATTAGGCTATGAGCCTGCTGAGTGGTCAATCGTGGATTCTTTAACGATTGGAAAGTATATGGCGTTTGATTTAGGCGGACATTGGCACGGACAGGCGTTTCGATATTGGGCGCTGAAAAATCTACCGAAAGAGCAAGCAAATGAGCTATTTCCTACATATCCGAAAGATGCACCTAGATTGCTAGCTGAACTGAAAAATACAAATGTGGATGTAGCACAAAGTTTTGCAAAAACGATCATTCCACCAGAGTTTAATGGTAGTAATAACTGGGTGATAAGCGGTGAGAAGAGTGCGTCTGGTAAGCCGATTTTAGCGGATGATCCTCATTTATCGCTTGCGACGCCTTCCATATGGTATCAATCGAAACTTGAAATGAAAGACTTAAATGTGAGTGGCGTTATTTTCGCGGGAGTGCCAGGTGTTATATTAGGTCACAATGACAAAATAGCATGGGGCGTTACGAATACAGGTCCTGATGTGCAAGATTTATATATTGAGAAGCGAAATCCTAATAATGAAAATGAATTTTTGTATAACGATAAGTGGGAAAAGGCTACTATTGTTGATGAATCTATTAAAGTAAAAGGCGGGAAAACAATTCCGTATAACGTGACGGTTACGAGGCATGGTCCAGTCATTTCAGAGTTTGCAGATAAAGGGAAAGAGAAAACGAAAACAGTATTCGCTTTGAAATGGACTGCTTTGGAGCCTTCCGCTGAATTAAAGGCAGTATTAAATATGAATAAAGCAAAAAACTGGAATGAGTTTGAAACAGCTCTTCAAGATTTTCATACACCAACTCAAAATTTTGTGTTTGCATCAAACGACGGCACAATTGCTTATAAAGCGAATGGAAATATACCAGTGCGTAAAAAAGGAGATGGTAGTTTACCAGTGCCGGGATGGACAGATGAATATGAATGGGAAGGGTATATTCCATTTGATCAGCTTCCAAAAGTAATAAATCCAGAACAAGGGTTTATTTCAACTGCGAATAATAAAATTGTTGATGATAATTATCCGTACCATATTAGTAATACGTGGGCACAGCCATATAGGCAAATGCGTATTCAAGAGTTTTTGCAAGAGAAGGATAAGTATACGGTAAAAAATTTAGAAGAGTTACAGATGGATCAAAAAAATTTATACGGGAAAGAATTTGCTCCTATATTTTTAAAAGAGTTAAATAAAGCATCTTTAAATGAAGTAGAGAAAGAAGGCGTAAAACAATTAACAAAGTGGAATTATTACGATAGTAAAGATGAAGCGGCACCGTTAATATACCATTTGTTAATGAAAGAAATTTCGAATACGTTATTTTCAAAAGAAATTCCAAAAGATGTGATGGAGTTATTTGAAGGGAAGTCACAAGTTGTTGATGAATTGATTCGAAAACAAGTAGCAGGAGAAAATAGCGCTTGGTTTACGAAGTACGGAGGCTTCACGAAAGTTGTGCATACATCGTACGAGAATGTAATGAAGAAATTACAGAAGGAATATGGACCTGATGTTGCGGAGTGGAAGTGGGGCGATTATCATCAACTGGCGTTTACACATCCAATCTCGAAATCATCTAGTATGCTAGCGCTACTTGCGTTTAATCGCGAAAAACCAATTCCAATTGGCGGAAGTCAAGTTACTGTTCAAGCAGCGAGTTACGGAGATAACGGTATTGTCAATCACGGAGCTTCTTGGCGATTCGTAATTGATACGAAAGATATGTCAAACGGTTACCATATCGTAGGTCCAGGACAATCAGGACATTTTAGAAGTGATTGGTATCATGATCAAATAGATGACTGGGTAAATGGCACGTATCATACGACTACATTGAATACGGATGGAATAGAGGGGAAAGTGTTAACTTTACAGCCGAAGTGATAATATTTCCACTGATGAAAACTTATAAATTAGAACATAAACCATTCCTAAAATAATTTTAAAAGCCTACTATAAGTTAAGTGGATAGTAGGCTTTTGTGTTTTAGAGAATAAGATTCAATGATTTTATTATTACAAAACAGTAAGTGTTTTAACATTTACTTATATGATAACGGGCCTTATTTACCCTGTTGCAAAAGAAACCACACAAAGCGTTCTGTTTCTTTGTCACTCCTTTTTATACACCGAAAAATATTTTGTTATTCAATAATTCCAATTTCTAGAGCCTTTTGAACAGCTTCTTCTTTGTTACGGACTCCTAGCTTTGTATAAGCTGTGGATGCATAATTTCTGACCGTACCATTCGATAAATATAACCTTGATGCTATGGTAGTGTATCGAAGTCCTTTTGCTACTAGTTGCAATATTTCAATCTCCCTAGCTGTTAACTCATAAGCGGTTGCTTTTGATTGTGGTGTCTCTTTTTGCTCATCAAACTTCTCAAATATTTTGTGAGACATTCCCTGATCAATCAGTGTCCCACCTTTGTGAATAAGTCGAATCGTATTAGCTAGTTCCAACGTTTCAATAGATTTGAGTAAAAAACCATCCGCACCGTTGCGAAATGACTCCAACGCCTGTTCCGTATCCTGAAATGTTGTGAAAATCAATACGCGGATATGTGGCCATTGTTGCTTGATCTTTTTAGTTGCTTCGACTCCATCCATGTGCTGCATATCTAAATCCATAAGTATAACATGGGGTTGAAGGCGCCCACACAAATCGATGGCTTGATTGCCATCCTCGGCCAAACCGACTACATTTAAATCTTCATATCTATCAAGTAGTGTCTTCAAACTTTCCCGAACAAATGGCTGGTCGTCTACAATTAACAAACGAATAAGTCCATCTTTTATTTCAGTTTGTCGCGGTATGGTACATGTAACAAGCATTCCTTCATCTGGCTTTGTATATACAGACAATTGACCTTGCAAATTCATTGCTCGTTCTTTCATCGCATTCATACCGAAGCCTTCCTGCCATTCTACATTTCCTTTTCCATTATCTTGAACTTCTAATCTCGTATATTGTTGTTCAAACTGCAATGAAACTATAATTTCAGTCCCCTGACCATGACGTACTGCATTCGTAAGGGACTCTTGTAAGCAGCGAATGAATGCGATCTTCGCTTGCCGAGACAATTCATATTCCTCTCCGTATGCCCGAAAACTTACATTTACCTGAGCGTGCTCCTGAAATTCGGTTCCAAGATTTTGTAGAGATTGAATCAAGGAAGGCGATTGATACGGAGAATCCATTTGATGTAGGTAACCTCTCACGTCCTCGATGCTTTTACGTCCCATTTCAAGCAGAGAATCTAGCCTCTGTATACCCATTTCAGTAGCAAGTTCGGTACGCAACGTTTCCATTCCCATAATAATAGAAGTATAAGCGTGACCAACTGTATCATGAAGCTCGCTCGACAGCCTGTTCCGTTCTTCTGCCAGTGTAATGCGTTCAATCTGAGACATATATTGCTCAAGTAATGCGTTTTGTTTACGAATTGCTTCATTTTGCTTATGGTTGGCGATTAATAAATGAAAAGCGAAGCCCATTACATATGCGAATCCATAATAGGTGACCATAACCCAATAGCTATTACTTGGCGCAACCGCATAAAAAATTCCAGTTGTTGTAAAAACTGTTGTTGGAGCTGTCCAATAATAGGACAAATGCTTACTATTTGCTGCAATAAGGAACACTGATATAAGAAAAATATTGTAAGCCTCTGGAAATAAAGAGGTTAAATATATACATAGTCCACCATAAAGCAATATTTCTGTGAATAAATAATATTTATAATTGAAAAGTAAGGCTACCCATGGAACAGAGAAGGCAATAATTTCCCAAAGAATAATAATCCAAAGTGGTAATGTTAAACCATCCTGAAAATTTAATGTAGCTAGGATGATAGACACACTAGTAAGTAGACGTATCCCTAACATAATCCAATCGTACCAAAACCAATACTTAACCATATCTAACAAGTCATTTACCCCCTAAGTAGCCTACCTTTTTACTTCCTATATTATAATTTAATCTTTCATGCCTATTATACTTTTAAATTTAAAACTGCGATACTACTCACAGACTGCAAACTTCTATTGATTTAGTTGCCGAATCATACTACGTGTATAGCCCCCAATTTTCTTTGTCAAACCATCTACTATTCTAATACTTATGGCGGTAAATACTATACCCATAAACATTACAAAGAGTGACTTGGCAAAAGTATCTATTTGTATGAATATAATATTCATATCGATGTATCGATATAGTAGTGGTGCCAACAGGAACATAAGTGGCATTACATAAAAAATGATTGCACTAATGAGACTGAAAATGCCAATCACAAATTTCTGCATTAACCAATAGATAGCAAACCAAGTGCGACGATCTGTAAGCACTAATTTCACCTGAGCCCAGTTCGATGTATCCATTGTTATACTTCTATCGTAAGAGTCGGTCGAAATATCGGTATAAATTTTCGTCTGTATGCGCTCGAATTGGATAAAGGGTGTGGTAGTCTGTAGTACGCGTATAACTAGTGGAATCCCAACTACCGTAAATGAAAGGGTGAAACTGAATAGCAGAGCTATTAGATAAAAACAAAAATAAAACAATCCTGTAACGAAAGTTAGCAATAAAAAATAACCATTCTGGATGAATCTTGATTTCATAAAGTTCATCGCTCCTATCTATGTAATAACTGAACCATACTGCTTTTTTTGTCATTCTCACTAGTGTAAAAGTGTCATATGACAGTTCTAAATGATGTTAAAAATGGGAGAGCAGCCCACTTCTGGTTAAAAAAGATGCTGTTATTAATCCTCCACAAAACAATCCCGTTTTTGCATCTGCAAGAACGGGATTGTTTTGTAATTTTATTTAATATGAGATGGACTTGTTTTTCGAATATGAAAAATAATATCAAATTGCTCAAGCAATGATTTATCAAAGTATGCCGATTCGTTCGGGAAGATTTGTCCCCCTATACTTAGTAATGGTCTTTTTGCTTTAACCCATTTCTCTGCTTGTCCTTTAAGGTGACGGTTATCCAATAAAAACATGTTATATGGTACTTTCCCGAGAGTATAATTAAAGCTATTTACATTTTGTGGAATTGTACGGGTTGTAATCTTACCTCCAGTGGAAGGGTCATATTCGCTGTATAAGGTGAAATTTCCCTCCGTAGTTGTACTACCAATTGTGACATAATTATTGTCTAAACGTTCCTTCAAAAATTGCCCCGCAACATAAGGGTATAATTTCTCATCGATAATTCCTTTAGCTATATGAATATTGTGTCCCCATACCATAGTTTTACCACCCAATGTCTCTTGTGCCCACATTGCATGATCGGCCAAGTATTGTTCATGTAGCTTTATCATACTTGGATAGTCGTTAGGGAGCAGCATTGTGGTAAATTTCTCTATTGCACTCGCCGTTGCTTTAACCCAGATGTACTCGGATGGAATTATTTCTGTGTTGGGTTGCTCATTCTCATCTTTTAGTAATCGGGCTACTCTCTCAGCGTTTGCTTTAAACTTCTCTTTCCTTTCAGGAGCAAGTTTCATATATTCCTGTATACTTCCAGTAAAAGACGACAATTCTTTATAATTTTCTTCTACTTCTGCCAGCAAATCTGGTCGATGCAGCCTTACATAATCAATTACTTTATTAAAGCTACCTTGGTCCAACGCCTTTAAGTCGAGCCCAATAAATTGGATCTTTTTTTTATTGGATGGATCAGCATTATAATCTTTCATCCACTCAATCATGGCTATAATTTCATCAGTAGGATATAACAATTTTAAAAATTCCCTAGGGTTTCCTTTTCCTGTTTGGATATATTCATTTAGCTTTAAGCCGTTTCCCCAATCTTCTTCCATTGTGAAATTTGTAAAACCCATCTCAGTAACCAAATATTTCACAAGTCGAAACTTCATAGTGAAAATTTCAGAGCTTCCATGAGTATTCTCTCCTAATCCTACATATTGTGCGCTCCCAATCATTTTCTTAAGTGGTCTTAGATCATCAAATGGTTTTGACGGTTCTATCGTTTTTAATGGGATAGCCTGTGATTGTATTGATTTAACTATATTTTTTTGGACTGATTGATTTGAATTTTCGACTGCTACCGTTTGAGCGTTTCCTACTTCCACACATCCTGTGACTAATAAAGCTGTACTAACCATTGCAATTATTCTTTTCTTATTCATCTTTGCCACCTCAATTGAATTATTTTTATAAGCAAGATTGATTCATGTACTTGCACGAATCAATTGCCTTAATTCAATTGTTATCTATTCCATATCATATTTTCTAGTTACATATTGTCATAAGGTTAAATTGACACAAGTCATAGGTTAATCATTACACTTTTGTACTATCGGCTATGACAACTTATAAATAATAATTACATTGATGAGTCGCAAGTAAGACTAGATTATGAGTTTGGGAGGGGTTTTAAAGATGAATGATCTGTCTGCCAAAATATTTTTATTCTAAGTTGTGTCTGTGGAAATGACAAGAAGTAAATTCGATAAACAAGTGAATTAAAGGGGAAGGGCGGATTACAATGATATTACATGTAAAATCGTTCCACAATAAAGATAAAATCCAACGTGCTAAAATAGGACTTCAACTCTTTCTGAGTATCTTAATCATTACTTCTATCATCCTAAATGTATTAGTAATAATTACTAAAAGTATGCCGCTTATTGTGGTATATATGTTTACCCCAGCATTTTCTTCTATTTTAACTCGCATAATACTGAAAGAAGGATTTAAAGATGTATCTTTTAGTCTCGGTAACTTAAAGATATGGAAGGGGATTGGTCTTGCTCTGTTAATACCTATGATAATATGTGGAATTACTTATTCTATCGCCTGGTTGAGCGGAATTGCGAGGTTTCAGCATCCCGAAGGTGGTATGTTAGAACCAATCTACAATATACTTGGACTTCAGTATTTACCGGCACCATTCAGTTTCATTTATCTAGTAGTATTGAGCGGCGTTTTAGGAAGCTTGCTTAACTTAATCCCAGTTATGGGAGAAGAAATGGGTTGGCGAGGTTATATGCTCACAAGGCTAGTCGATGCAGAGTTTTCACGGCCTATCCTTATTAGTGGATTGATTTGGGCAACGTGGCATGTTCCAATTGTTATTGCTGGCCTATATGTAGAGGGGGCATCTGTCCTACTTTCAGTACTTGGCATCTATTTTTGTATTGTGCCATTCAGTTATATTACAGCTTATTTACGACTTACCACAGGTAGCGTTTGGCCTTCGGTTATCATCCATACCACTTGGAATGCCATTATTCAAGGACCTTTCGCACGTGCAAGTACAGGATATCAAACTGAGATTTGGATTGGAGAATCTGGCTTGATAACCGCTATTATTATCGTAATTACTGCAATAATTACGTCTCGAATAGTAAATCTTACTAAATAGCATACGGATGTGTTGTAAATTCAATTAGTGAAATATGACGAGGCGAAATAAGATGCCCCTAAAAATATTAGAAAAATATAGTTAAATCATGCATAAATATCATAATTAGTCACATGTTATTCGCAAATATAATGGAGGTATAATTATGAATATTCAAAGACATGAAAGTAATACAAATGAAGTAAATGTAAAAATAATACAAAAAGCGAATATAGATTAAAATTTTTTGATACATTTCTGAGTATAAAAATTGATTTATACGAAAAAACGGATTTGATGAGATTACTAAAAGAAGTTCAATAACTTCAATCGTAAAAAGATAAAAAAGGAGCGGAAATACGCTCTTTTTTTATTTGCCGCACTATTTTTAGGAGGTTAGTATGAATAAGATGTGAATAAATAATGAATGTCATTTTCAATTATAAAAATTCATTAAATATTTTTATGGAATATATGTGAAACGTTGTATAGAATAAACAAGTATGCCAAAATTTATAGGAGGAAAGTTGTGAAGAAAAATAAGAGTTTAGTAAGTTTTTTAGGAGTGTTTATTATATTGTTTTCTTTTTGTTTTCAAGGGAATGTACAGGCAGATGTAAATACTGTTCAATCTGGAAAAATAAAATCAGGAAACGTAACGGTATGGGAAGTAGGCAATGTAGAGAAAGTATTAGCAGATGTGGAGCGTTTGAATTTAAATACGGTGAATGTACCGATCCAAGTTGATATTCCGAATGTGAATTCTGCTAATATGGTAATTAATCAGGCGCAAAAGAAACAAGCTATTATTTTAATTCAAGAATTATTAAAGCGTAATATTCAAGTTATAGTGGAGCCGTTCCCGTTTATTCAGCAAGGAAATATTGGAGAGACGGAATGGGACCCGAGTAATATTAACGATTTCTTCTGGAATTGGAAAACGGTTGTACTGCAGGATATTTTTGATTCCATTACTAGTAAATACAATGTGTATGGACTCAAGATTGCTTCTAATTTCGTGAATATGGAATATGCAGAAGGATACTGGAGCGATACAATTGATTTTGTTCGTAAACAGTATAAAGGAAATGTTTTGTATCAAATGAACTGGTGGTTAACTGCAAGCTTTGATCCATCTTATGAAGCGAAGTTTGTAGAGAAAATAAATCGTCCGTATTTAAAAAAGGTGGACATCGTAAGTATTGATAGTTGGTTTGAAGTTTCAGGAAAAAGAAATCCAACATACGAAGAAGTGAAGAAAAGTTTATATGCAACGACAGTATATAATCGTGGGCAAAACGTTGTTCAGCAATTGGAACAATTACATAAAGCAACAGGAAAACCGGTTTACTTTGGTGGATTTAACGTTCCAGCACGTGAACTTGGACTGCAAAATCCGTGGAACCCAGATGTTACGAATGTGTTTTCAAAGGACGTACAACTTAACGGGTGGCGTGCTTACCGTGATGTATTAGAACCGAAGCCGTATTTTAAAGGGTTTTCAATATGGTTTATTGGCTCAAATGATAGTAATCATTCATATCAAATACATAGTAAAGAAGCAGAGACAGTTATTAATGGATGGTATCGAAAATAATTTTTATAAAATAGGTAAGTTTTGAAGTTTACTACATATATTTCTAGTGAAAGGCCTTTCACCATCTTATCACCTAGGGGGCAATCATAATGAAATTTTTGTCTTACCTTACAGTAATACTGGTGATTCTTGGCGGTTTGAATTGGTTGTTTGTGGCGTTAGATTACAATGTAGTTGAGGAATGGTTTGGTTCTATGCCGGCGCTTGTGGATACCATTTATTGGCTCTTTGGTCTTTCAGCTATTTATCAAATTTTTGATCGGTTCTTTACGAGTAAGTAGCTATTATACTTTATTACTAGAGTGTTAAGTACGATTATGTACTTAACACTTTTTTGTATGTTTATAAAAAATAGGGTGCACATGCAAGCGATTCCATTGCGTCTTACGCCATAATAACGGAAAACAAATTGACCGTATATTGTATATAGGTTATAATTCAGAAAGTTTAAAAAATAATCGAATGAGAAATAGGGAGGTTATTAGGGTGATGGAGAGAGTGTATAATTTTTCAGCTGGACCATCAATACTCCCTTTGCCAGTTTTAGAGAAAGTGCAAAAGGAGCTTGTAAATTATAACGGGACAGGCATGTCTGTTATGGAAATGAGCCATAGATCTTCTTATTTCCAAAGTATTATTGATGAAGCGAGCAGCTTACTTCGTGAATTAATGAACATTCCTGATGAGTATGAAGTTTTATTTTTACAAGGTGGTGCGTCATTACAGTTCTCAATGATACCGTTAAATTTAATGAGTACGTATAAAAAAGCTGGGTACGTACTGACTGGATCATGGTCTAAAAAGGCGCTACAAGAAGCCGAGAAAGTAGGGGAAGTACAAGTGATTGCTTCTTCTGCAAAAGAGAAGTTTATTACGATTCCTAAAATGGATGATTTACCAAATGATGAAGAACTAGATTATGTACATATTACAACGAACAATACAATTGAGGGGACAAAATATGTGGATATTCCACATTTAGAAAGAGTGCCGCTTGTTGCGGATATGTCCTCAAATATTTTATCAGAACAATATGATGTTACGAAGTTTGGTCTTATATATGCGGGTGCGCAAAAGAATTTAGGGCCAGCGGGCTTAACGATTGTAATTATAAAAAAAGATTTAATTGGTGGGGCAGATCGTTTTTGTCCTACAATGTTAAACTATGAAACTTACAGTAAAAATAACTCCCTATATAATACACCGCCATCCTTTAGTATTTACGTAACGAAACTTGTACTAGAGTGGTTGAAAGAACGAGGCGGAGTATCTGCGATTGAAGAACAAAATAGAATGAAATCTTCACTTCTTTACAATTTCTTAGATGCATCAAAATTGTTTACTTCACCAGTTGATCCTACGTATCGATCACTTATGAACATTCCGTTTACAACACCATCAGAGGAGCTTAACAATCAGTTTTTACAAAAAGCGAAGGAACGCGGTTTCGTTACGCTAAAGGGACATCGCTCAGTAGGTGGTATGCGTGCAAGTATTTACAATGCGATGCCAGCACACGGTGTGCAGCAATTAGTGAATTATATGAAGGAATTTGAGCTTGAGAATAGATAGGGAGATGGGGATATGTTTCGTGTTCAAACGTTAAATCAAATTGCAGAAAAAGGTTTGCAAGTTCTTGGCGGAGAGCGTTATGAAGTAGGGGATAGAATGGAATACCCAGATGGCATTTTACTTCGCAGCTATTCTTTACATCAAGAAGAGTTTTCAAAAGACTTAAAGGCGATTGCAAGAGCTGGTGCTGGTGTAAATAATATTCCTGTCGAGCGATGTACAGAAAAAGGGATTGTAGTATTTAATACACCAGGAGCTAATGCCAATGCAGTAAAGGAACTCATTATCGCCAGCCTTATTATGTCTTCACGTAATATTATTAATGGAGTAAGCTGGACGAAAAATTTAGAGGGTGAAGAAGTACCTCAGCTAGTTGAATCAGGAAAAAAACAATTTGTTGGATCAGAAATTGCAGGGAAACGTTTAGGGGTTATTGGACTTGGCGCAATCGGTGCTTTAGTTGCAAACGATGCGTTAGCTTTAGGGATGGACGTTGTCGGATATGATCCTTACATTTCAGTTGAAACAGCTTGGCGCCTTTCTACACATGTACAAAGAGCATTTAGTTTAGATGAAATTTTTGCAACATGTGATTATATTACACTGCATATTCCTCTTACGAATCAAACGAAGGGAATTATTGGTGAACACGCTGTAGAGAAGATGAAAAAAGGTATGCGTCTATTCAATTTCTCTAGAGGGGAACTTGTGGATGAAAAGGTTCTTCAAAAAGCGTTAGAAGAAGATATTATTACACATTACGTAACGGACTTCCCGAATGAAAATGTTATAAAGATGAAAAATGTAACAGCGACGCCTCACCTTGGTGCATCTACATCTGAATCGGAAGAAAATTGTGCGGTCATGGCAGCACGTCAATTACGTGAATATTTAGAGACAGGAAATATTCGTAATTCAGTAAACTATCCAAACGTCGAACTGCCGTATATAGGAAAGAAACGTATTACAATAATGCATCAAAACGTTCCGAACATGGTAGGACAAATTACAGGATGTTTAGCAGAACATCATATTAATATTGCGGATATGATTAATCGTAGTAAACATTCTTGGGCATACACAATGATTGATATTGATAACGGAATTGATGATATAATAAAAGAGAATATTGTAGAAAATATAAGCAAAATTACAGGTGTTGTAGCCGTTCGAATGATTGTGTAAAGGAGAGAGGAACTTGGCAAAAATCCGACCGTTTCGGGCTATTCGTCCAGTAGAAGAAAAAGCAGTGCAAGTTGCAGCTTTACCTTACGATGTATTAAATAGTGAAGAGGCAAGAGAAGTTGTAAAAGGGAATCTATATTCTTTTTTACATGTCGATAAAGCAGAAATCGATTTAGATCCGGCACTTTCACCATACGATGATCGCGTATATGAAAAAGCAGGTGAAAATCTAAATCGATTTATACAAGAAGAAGTGTTCATTCAAGACGAAGAGCCAGCACTATACATTTATGAACTGACGATGCAAGGACGAACACAATCAGGCCTTGTCGTTTGTACATCTATTGACGAGTATGAAGATGATACAATTAAAAAACATGAAAGAACGCGTCATGAAAAAGAGCTAGATCGTATTCGCCACGTAGATGTGTGTGATGCAAATACGGGTCCTATCTTTTTAACGTATCGTACAAAAGAAGATGTGAAACGTATCATCGCAAGATGGAAAGAAGAACATGCGCCAATCTATACATTTACAGCAGAAGATGGCGTTAGGCATGTTGCTTGGAAGATTGAAGATGAAGATGTAATTGCGAATTTAGTAAACGCATTTGAAGATATTCCTAATCTTTATATTGCAGATGGACATCACCGCTCTGCATCAGCTGCAAAAGTAGGACTTATGCGAAGAGAACAATATCCGAATTACACAGGAGAAGAGGAATTTAACTTCTTCTTATCCGTTTTATTCCCTCACGATGAATTATCAATTTGGGACTATAACCGAGTTGTGAAAGATTTAAATGGCTTATCTGAAGAACAGTTTTTAAAGCAAATCGCGCAGTACTTTTATGTAGAAGAAGCAAATGTTTCTCCATATAAACCAAATGAGCCAAAATCATTTGGCATGTATATAAACGAGAAGTGGTATAAGCTTACTGTGAAAGAGGAAACATTTGATGCGAATGATCTCGTTAGAGGTTTAGATGTATCTATCCTGCAAGATCATTTATTAAGCCAAGTGCTTGAAATACATGATCCGCGATCTGATTCACGCATCGATTTTGTCGGTGGAATCCGCGGGCTAGAAGAACTAGAACGTCTTGTGAACAGCGGTGCATATAAAGCTGCATTCGCGTTATATCCGACGTCAATGGATGATTTATTAGCAATCGCAGATGCAGGGGAAGTTATGCCGCCAAAATCAACGTGGTTTGAACCGAAACTGCGCAGTGGGTTGTTTGTACATTCATTAAAATAAATAGACTTCTTTAGAGTGAAAAACCGAAATAATTTTTAGTTTCGGTTTTTCTTATTTTAAAAGTGTTTTTGAGGAGGAGTATCGATGAAATTGCAAGTAGGCGAAAAAATCACCTTTGAACGAACTTTTACAAAAGAAGATGTTGTTTTATTTATAGAGGTATCTAAGGATGAGGGAATCCACCATGTTACGCCAGATGAACAAGGTCGATTTGTTGTACAAGGACTTTTAACATCAACACTGCCTACGAAAGTCGGTGGTGATCATAACGTATTAGCTCGCAAGATGGATTTTGAATTTTTACGTCCTGTTTTTAGTGGTGATACCATTCGTTGTGATGTAACCATTGAACAATTTGAGCCCGATGAAAAAAATCGCACAAAAATTATTGCGATGTTTACATGTAAGAATCAACTTGAAAAAGAAGTTATGAAGGGGAGTTTTTCGGGGATTATTCTTTAATTGGTAGGAAAAGTAATGAATAAGTGGGGGGGCATGCCTCTCAGGCTTAGAGTTTTAATTCCCCCCCCATAACGAAAATTTTATGTATCGTTGAATACTGATAATAAGACGTTATGTAATATACTCTGTTCTTTTCTTAACTATTAGAAAATAGTTGAATAAGCTCGTCAACAAAAAGGACATTCCTAGTATTACAAGAAATGTCCTTTCCACTAAATCATAGGATATTTTGCTAAAATCCAAACTCTAAAATCAGTTTACTAGTTTGACCTGTAAACTGATAATTATAGGATCCTCTCAGACTTTCTAAGTTACCGGTAGCTTTGATAATTGTTCCTGGGGAATCTAAATTTCCTTTATCAAATATACCTTGCTCTATAGCTGTAAATGTCCCTTGTTGCCCCTTATAAATTCCTTCAAAGTGTAAAAATCCAGAAATTTTAGCAGTAGCCAAGTGACCATCATTTATATTTGAGTCTAAATAATATAATAAGTATTCAACAAAAGCTTTTCCTTTTAATTCGCCATCAATATCATATTCAACATGGGCAATATTAATAGGGAAATCTTTTCTAGTATCATCGAGTAGTTTTTCATCCCATTTACTTACTATAAATGTTACTTCCATACACGTAAATCCCCCTTAATTATTAGATAAGTAATCTCCATATCATTTAAAAAGTACCAATTCACTGTCATATCTCATAGGAGTGTTTTTATTTATTTGAGTCCTGCCATATCGCTATCAAGCTAACAAAATAAAATACTCCCTAAAATGAAAAATAGGATCAGGAAAACATAATTATAAAACTTATGGCTCTACTTATTTAAAGTTTCACTTCACTCCACTTTCCAAAATAGAGAAAGATCTATTTTCACAATCAATTTCTGCCATCGCGCCGTAAGGTAAAATAAACTTCGGTTCAGTATGGCCAAAATTTAAATTGTAAAGAATCGGCAAATCTTCTAAATGATGTTCCTTCATAACTTGCAGTATTTCATGTTTATACTCTTCATAATATTGTTCATCTTTCGGTTTACCGAAGATGATACCGTTTGCTTTTTGCAGAATGCCTTGCGCTGCATAATTTCGTAACCAATACTTTATATAACTTGGTTCTGGATGATCTTCAGAAGTTTCAAAGAATAGAATACTATCCTCCCAATGTTTTTTCTCAGGCCAAAGCTCCGTTCCTTTTGCAAATTCCAATACTTCTATACAACCACCAATTAAACGCCCTTGTACAGTGGTAGAGCCTTGAAGTACCTCATATCCATTGTTCTGCTGCATCGTACGTCTTGTATCCTTATTTATTTCAATCCATTCTAAACGCTCACTCGTCCATTCATGAGCTGGTTGAATCTCGCCAATCGTTTCATTGGAAAAGAGAGTTCGATTTACCATTTCAATTGTATATGGATCCATTTCTACATTTTCGGCAAAGTCGGTCAAAATTGCCGGACCGTATAAAGAGGAAAGACCTGCTTTATGACAAAATAAATGTGAAATAGTAACGTCAGAGTATCCCATAAAAATTTTCGGGTTTTCACGTATCACATTAAAATCTATATAGGGAAGTAAGCGAATGCTATCTTCACCGCCAATATTCACAATAATTGCTTTCACGCGTGTATCTTTAAATGCTGTCATTAAATCTTCCGCACGGGCCTCTGGATTGTTATAAAGGTATTCGCTACCCTTTTAAGCTATTTGGCATGGGAGTAACCGTAAGACCAAAAACTTCCTCTAATCTTTTTACTCCTTGCTCATATCGCCATCTTATTTCAGAATCACCTGCACCGCCCCATGAAGGACTTACTGTCGCCACGATATCTCCTGGCTGTAATCGGTTTGGTTTTATTAACATTTTAACTCCGCTCCTACATAATTTAATGGACTACGATTATACAAACTGTAGCATTGAAAAAATATGATGCATGACATTATTTTCTTCATCATCATTCCGTTTACCTGCTGTTATGCAAGAATTTAGCAGTAGTGCTGAATATAGGGGAAACCGCTTTATATTTAAAAAGTACAGTATGCAACATTGCATGAGAAAGATGGTCGCTATTTCTTATAACCTGTAACTATAACAGTTACAGGTTGGGCGTATCCAATCAAACAAATAAAATCATCATGAATGGAGATGTTTCATAATGGGTATGAAAAAATCAATTTTAGCAGGTGCTTTAGGAATTGCAGCATTATCAGGAACGAATTTACCAGGATTAGAAGTAACAAAAGCGAATGCAGCTTCTATTGAATCGAATTTCTCGACGTTAGAAGGACGAGTAGTAGAAGTAGATAACGGTGTGATTGTCGTAAAATCTAAGCAATACGAAGAACCTGTTAGTGTGTATATAGATTCTCTTTCAAACGTGAAAGTAGGAGATGAAGTAAAAGCTACTGGATCTATGATGCGTAATTTTACAGAATATATGGTTGCAACCGCAGTTGAAAATACATCAAACAAGTTAGGTATGCACATGAAAGAAGACGGTTCGCCTGATTATGTAATTGGGGAGGTATCAAAAGTAGGAACGATGGAAGATGAGGGAGACGGTGTTACTATATATGTCGTAGTTGAGTATCCATCGCTAAACGGGAAGAAAGTTATTATTGATGTTTTCTTAACGGAGGGACAAGTATTTAATACGGGTGAGAAAGTGAAAATTGATATGAAGTATGTAGGTTGGGGCGGAAGTTCTATTAACTGGAACACAACGGATCATATTGAAAAGGTTTATGAGGTAAAGAGCAACGTTGAAAATAATGATGATGTTTGGATTTGGTCTTAATAAGGCGAGTATAAGTCGTTATTTGCAATTTACTCTAAACAATTAATGTAAAAACTAAATGTATCATGCATTACCCATCAAATTATCATGAGTATGACAATTTGATGGGTATTTTTTATTTTGTGTTTTTTTGAGAATAAGGGATTTTCTATTAGAATATGATGTTTAGATCGGAGCGAGTTTAAAAAATCCAATAATGAAAGAGGTGTTTAAGGGTGGAGCGAGATGAGGTTTATTTACGGGCTAAAAAAAGAATGGAGAATTTAAAAGCGTTTTACATTCATTTAACGGTTTATATACTAGTGAACTTAATGCTTTTTTTTATAAATATAAGCTCTGATTCAAGTAAATTATGGTTTTTATATCCACTTGCAGGTTGGGGGATTGGTATCGTTATACACGGATTGACAACTTTTCCATTTGGGATATTCGGAAAAGAGTGGGAAGAACGAAAGATTAAAGAATATATGGAGAAAGATAAGTGAATCCGTTTTGATCATTCTATTTTCAAAATAATACTGAGGATGGGGTATTGTTCTACGTCTGTTTAGGAAAATGGGATAGAAAGCAGTGAGGTGTGACGGTTGTGGTAAAGACTTTACTGGGGGTTTACATTCATATAAATTGCTTTAAAAAAACAAAGACGCGAAGTCTCTTCTATGACTTCGCGTCTTTGTTTTTTTTTAGAAGGATTAATGAGTCATTCTCGTATTCACATAAGCGGCAAATATAACATGTCCAATGATAATAATAGAAGAAATAATTTTATAAACGAGGTAATAGCGATGGAGAAGCGAAGAGATCTATCGCTACACTTCTAAGGTTTATTCATGTACATTCTATAAATCGTTGAGCTCTTTTAGAAAGCTTCCGATCCTTCAGCCATATAATCGATGATTCGGACTGATAGGGGAAATCTATTAAATCTACTATTTTTATAAATTCTTGCGGGATATGAGATACAGCGCTTTTCGGCAAGATAGAGGCACCGATTCCAGTCATGATAAGCATAAGAATAAATGCTGAGTCAGGACATTCACATGCTATGTTTAATTTTATACCAAGGTGCTTGCATTCATCGATGACGAGCTGATGATAGCTGTTTTCTTTATCTTTATGTAAAAGTAAAAGGGGAATATGACTTAATTCGGTTAGAGGGATTGGGAGGTGTGAATGATATAGTTCCCATTTAGCGGGCATGACTAATACGAAAGGTTCCTTTGATAAACAAATGCTAGAAAAAACATCTTTATTAAAGGGTGTACGCAAGATAGCAAGTTCGATATATCGCTTTTCTAATTCCTCTATTAAGTATAAAGGGCCACCTTCCCATATTTTTAAGTTCACATTTGGATAGTTATCTTGAAAATAGCGGATTTTTTCAGAGAGAAAAGGAATGCAAGAATGAAATGCTCCAATAGATAGATTGCCCCTTAGCCCTTCACCGGTATCTTTAATTTCCGTAATGGTTTCTTCTAATTGATGAATAATGTTTTTGGCTTTCGTATATAAAATTTTTCCTTCTTCAGTCAAATGCATATTTCGATCGTTTCTTTCAAATAAGTTTACTGATAATTCTTGTTCTAGTAGCGATAGTTGCCTACTTAGAGGTGGCTGTGCCATATGAAGTCGGTGGGCAGCGCGGGTAAGTTGTTTTTCTTCAGCGATTACAATAAAGTAACGAAGTTTTCTTATATCCATGTCAAAGTCCCTTTCTATACCATTTTTGTATACAAAAACAACCTTATAGATAGTTTTCATATAATATCCCACATGATATCATAAACAAAAAGTTTTAAAAATAGAAAATTCTAAAAATTTAAAATTATGTTTAGAAAAGGAATAACTTAAAAATAGATTGTATCGCTTTGAGGGGGGATTTTTATGAAAGTTTCGTTATTTATTACTTGTTTATCAGATGTGTTTTTTCCTCAAGTGGGTAAGAGTGTCGTAGAAATTATGAATCAATGTGGAGTGGAACTAGATTTCCCTGAAGGACAGACTTGTTGCGGGCAACCAGCTTACAATAGCGGATATCAAGAAGAAGCAAAACTAGCAGCAAAGCAAATGATCAAAGCGTTTGAACATAGTGAATATATTGTGACTCCTTCAGGTTCTTGTGCTAGCATGGTTCATCTTTATTATAAAGAGATGTTTAAAGATGATAGTGAATGGTATGAAAAAGCGGTTCATTTAGCGGATAGAACGTATGAGTTGACGGACTTTTTAGTGAATGTACTTGGAAAAAGTGATTGGAAATCTAAGTTGGTTGAGAAAGCTGTTTTCCATCAATCTTGTCATATGAGTCGTGCGCTCGGGATAAAAGAGGAACCACTGAAGTTATTATCGCAAGTAGAAGGTCTAGATGTAAAAGAATTACCATATTGCCAAGATTGCTGCGGGTTTGATGGTACTTTTGCAGTAAAAATGAGCTCGATTTCTGAAACGATGGTTGATGAAAAAATAAAACATATTGAGGCGGCAGAAGCAAATCTCTTAATTGGAGCAGATATGGGATGTCTTATGAATATTGGAGGAAGATTGCGCAGGAAAAATAAAAATATTCAAGTGTTACATGTAGCAGAAGTACTGGCAAAGGGGCTGAATAAATGAGTGTGGCGGGGGAACAAGGATTTTTGAAAAGAGTAGATAAAGCGTTGCACAATCCGCAGATGAGAAGTGCGGTTCCATTTACACAAGATAGGCTTCGGATGGGACGAGAACAAGCTATACATGAATTAGGGAATATTGAAGAATGGCGTGAGGCAGCATCTGAAATTCGGATGCATACAATTGAAAATTTAGATAGTTATTTGGAACAATTAGCTACTAATGTTCGAAAAAAGGGGGGGCATGTTCATTTCGCTTTCAAAGCAGAAGATGCCGTATCTTATGTTTCTGAAATCGCAAGAAAAAAAGGAGCGAAATCAGTAATTAAGTCAAAGTCCATGGTTTCAGAAGAAATACACCTTAATAAAAACTTAGAAGAGATAGGGGTGAAAGTAGTAGAGTCTGATCTTGGAGAGTATATTATTCAACTAGCTGGAGAAGCTCCATCCCATTTAATTGCTCCGGCCATTCATAAGACAAAGGAACAAGTAGCAGAGCTTTTTTCTAAGGAAGCTGGAAGAAAGATCCCAGTTGATACGAATCAATTACTACAATTTGCTAGAGAGCAATTGCGTAAAGAGTTTTTAGAAGCTGATATTGGTATTTCCGGTTGTAACTTTGCGGTAGTGGAATCTGGATCAGTTGTTCTTATAAGTAATGAGGGAAATGCTCGCCTTACTACGACATTGCCAAAAGTTCATATTGCGATTATGGGGATGGAACGCCTTGTTCCGACGTGGAAAGATCTTGATGTAGTCGTTTCAATGTTAACAAGAAGTGCTACAGGCCAAAAGATTACATCTTATGTAACTGGAATTAATGGGGCGCGTTTACATGAAGATATGGATGGACCTGAAGAATTTCATTTAATTATTCTAGATAATGGTCGTTCTGATATTTTAGGAACTGCTTATGAAGAAGTATTAAAGTGTATAAGGTGCGGAGCTTGTGTAAATGTTTGTCCTGTGTATCGTAATATTGGGGGACATGCTTATGGAAGTGTTTATAGCGGACCAATTGGGGCAGTACTAGCTCCTTTATTAGAAGGATATGAAGAATTAAAAGAATTACCTTTTGCATCAAGTTTGTGCGGAGCATGTACAGATGTTTGCCCCGTGAAAATTCCATTACATGACCTTCTCATTGAACATCGTAAAGATGTGGTGGAACAAGGGTTTATAACGAAATTTGAGCAGCTGGCCTTTAAAGGTTTCACGTTTATGGCGGGTCATCCATTCGTTTATGAGAAAGCTATTAAAATGGCACACACAGGTTTATCAATATTTGCAAAAGATGGCTATATTGCGAATGGCCCAGGCCCATTAAAAGGGTGGACAGAAAGTAGAGATTTTCCAAAACCTGCGAAACAATCATTCCGTGATTGGTGGAAAAAAGAAAAGAGGGATTCATAATATGAATACGGATGTACAACAATCTTTTTTAAACAATATCGCACGTAAACTAAACCGGGAACGTCGCTCGGGGGTAACTCCTCCCAGATGGAAAAATGATCCACTCAGCCACTTTCCTAAAGAGATAGATCACGAACGTTTAATAGAGCAGTTTATTGCAAACTTGCATACTTTACATACAGAAGTAAGTCATATACACCGTTCAGAAATAGAGAGTGCACTTCAGTACGTTGTACATAAATTTAATGTTCAATCTGCGTTGTATTGGGATGATGATAGATTACATCAGCTTGAAATAGGAAAGCATTTAACAAGAAATTTCGTTTCTCATCGAATTTGGCAAAGTAAAGAAGGTGAAAGAGAACTACGGGATTATGCAGCTCAAGTGGATATGGGAATTACATATGCCGAAATGGGACTCGCTGAGACTGGAACAGTTGTTTTATGGAATGGTGGTGGACGTGGACGTTTAGTTAGCGTTTTGCCAGCAGTTTATGTTGCGATTCTCTCAGAACATACAATTTATAGACGTTTAACAGAAGGGGTAACTAGAGTTCATGAACAGATTTTGAATGGATTACCCGCCTGTATTAATTTTATCACTGGGCCTAGCCGGACAGGTGATATTGAGATGGAATTAGCTTTTGGAGTTCATGGCCCTGGAAAGGTTCATGTCATTGTATTAAAGGATTAGAGAGAACAACAAAAGAATACGAGGGGGAGTGGGGATTTTGATGAAGAATAAATTTCGTTATTATGTCTTTACAATGCTCACGTTTATTACGATGGTGAATTATATTGATCGAGGGGCCATCGCTTATGCGCAGTCTTTCATTATAAAAGAATATGGCTTTGACCCGAAGGAGTGGGGAGCTATATTAGGGTATTTTGGTTACGGTTACATGATTGGTTCTTTATTAGGAGGTATTTTTTCAGATAAAAAGGGGCCGAAATTTGTATGGATCATAGCAGCAACCGCTTGGTCTATTTTTGAAATTGCGACCGCTTTTGCTGGAGAAATAGGGATTGCTGTTTTTGGAGGGTCTGCTTTAATAGGATTTGCTATCTTCCGCGTTTTATTTGGATTAACAGAAGGGCCATCTTTCGCGGTTTCGAATAAGACAGCAGCAAACTGGGCAGCTCCAAAAGAAAGAGCTTTTCTAACATCCCTTGGTTTTGTTGGCGTTCCGTTAGGAGCAGTATTAACTGCACCTGTAGCGGTCTTCTTACTATCTTTCACTAGTTGGAAAGTAATGTTTTTTATCCTTGGTACAATTGGGATTGTATGGGCGATTATTTGGTATTTTACTTTTACGAATATGCCTGAGGATCATCCACGAGTGACAAAAGAAGAACTAGCTGAAATACGAAGTACGGAAGGTGTGCTTCAATCAGTAAAAGCAGAGAAAGAAATTCCAAAAGAGCCATGGTACTCCTTTTTTAAAGTTCCGACATTCGTTATGGTTACGATAGCATATTTTTGTTTCCAATATATCAATTTTTTAATATTAACTTGGACACCGAAATATTTGCAAGATGTATTCCATTTTCAATTATCTTCCCTTTGGTATCTTGGGATGATTCCTTGGCTTGGAGCTTGTATAACATTGCCGCTAGGGGCGAAGCTATCTGATCGTATTTTACGTAAAACAGGGAATCTTCGTTTAGCTCGAACAGGATTACCGATTATTGCTTTATTACTTACAGCGATTTGTTTTAGTTTCATTCCCGCGATGGACAATTATGTAGCTGTATTAGCGCTTATGTCGCTTGGAAATGCGTTTGCTTTTTTACCGAGTTCATTATTTTGGGCAATTATTGTCGATACAGCTCCTGCTTATTCAGGAACATATAGTGGAATTATGCATTTCATCGCTAATATCGCGACAATCTTAGCCCCGACTTTAACTGGATACTTAGTTGTAAGTTATGGCTATCCTTCTATGTTTATCGTAGCTGCTATTTTGGCCGCTATTGCAATGGGGGCAATGTTGTTTGTAAGACCAGGGCAGCAAACGAAGACTGAAAGCTTATTTAACTGGAGAAGTAAGAAAGGGTTAGAGGAACCTCGTGCTAATTTTGAATGAGTAAAGTAAGGTATAAAAAATGAGTTATATGCATTTGAAGTAAATCCGTATAGTAGTAAATGAAAAAAACTCCTGAATTCGCATACTAAGTATGCAAATTCAATGGAGTTTTTTTGTTTGAAGAAAAGAGTTCATTGCTCGGAAGAAATAAAGAGAAATGATTAACCAAGCAAAAAGAAAGTATTTGGATTAATTTTTTTCAAAATGGTCTCTTTTTATTTACCGTAGAATTTTGGATTGCGTGATGTTTTTATTCGAAGTTTGCGCGAGTAGGTGTTCCTATTCATTTTTTAGCGTGAATTGCATGTGAAATCAAAATTTTATTTGTAGCACATAATAAATACAGTTGTTATCTTTTTTTTATTACATGTGGAAATAGGAAAAAGTTGATTTATCAACCTATATTAAAATAAAAATAAACCACTGTTCGATTTGAATATTCCACGATATAATGGTGAGAGTTTATATCTGAAGAAATATTTACATAAGAAGTGAGGTACTTTATGAAAAAAAGAACGACAGACATTATTTTTATTATTATTGGTGCATTTCTTTTTGCGTTAGGTGTCAATTTGTTTGTTATTCCGAATGAATTTGGTGAGGGTGGGGTAACAGGTATCACGATTATTACCTACTATTTATTTGAGTGGTCACCAGGTTTAGTCAATCTAATTTTAAATGCGATTTTGTTAATAGCCGGCTATAAATTTTTAAATAAGATCACAACAATTTATACGATTATCGCTGTAGTTACGAACTCACTATTTCTTCATTTGACAGAAGGATGGACGATTACTTCTGATGAAATGCTCGTAAATGCTATTTTCGGTGGAATATTTATCGGATGCGGGATTGGTCTCATCATTCGCGTTGGTGGAACGACAGCAGGTACTACTATCTTAGCGAGAATGACGCATAAGTATTTAGGATGGAGTATTAGTTACGGTCTACTGTTTTTCGATTTAATCGTTGCTTTTTCATCGTATTTCATCATTGGTGCAGAAAAGCTGATGCTGACGATTATTATGCTATATGTAGGAACGAAAGTAATGGAATTTGTAATCGAAGGTTTGAATCCGAAAAAGGCCATTACGATTATTTCTGATAACCCGAATGAAATTGCCGGGAAGGTGACTACCTTAATGGGCAGAGGGGTTACTGTGTATTCAGGTCATGGCTATTACACGAAAACTCCGAAGGAAATTCTTTATATTGTTATTAATAAGCAAGAAGTAGTGAAGCTAAAGCGGATTGTTCAAACTACGGATCCGGCTGCGTTCATCGCTATACACGATGTTCGTGATGTGTTTGGAGAAGGGTTTGTTGATATTTCTAAGGCTTAATAAGAATTAGAAATAGTTTTTAAAAAGGCAGAAAATGAGCAATATTTTTTATTGAAATAATCTTAATGCGAAAATATGAGAATCTATTTTGATCACTTAATTATCAAGAACTAAATTTTAAAAAAACAAATAAATTCAAGGACATTATATATTTTATATGACTAAATATGTAATGTCCTTTCTTATTCCACAATGATGCCCGTTTGTTGACGATTAATTTTCATTATGCTTTTTGTGCCGAGTCCAATGCTTTTTTTAATTCATCCGGTTTTTGAGTGCCGAGTACCACTGTATTATATTTCAACTTTAACTCAATACCTTTCTTTCCATTTATATTATAGGCTGTTTCACCCTTAAGGTTAAAACGAATTCCCCATCCTCCGAATCTTTTTAGTGGACTGTAAGTAATGCTTTCATAGTGATGTATATTTTTGAAAAGGTACTGTTTATATTGAAAATGAAAAGGAACAAAACGAACATAAAGACCTTTTTCACGGACCTCTATGATTAGCTTCAATACCCCAAGCATTAATACAGGAAAGGCAATCCCAAAAAACAACCACAAAGCAATTAACACACCATTGGGAGCTGGTTTATCTCCAAACGGGGTATCAAGGATAATTTGTTGAATGAATCCATACCACATCAGTACGGAAATCCCCAATATGAGTATCCATACCCAAATTTGTTGTGGTCGCTGAACCTCACGAAAGATAATACGTTCTTGTTGTTTCATTAATAATCGTCACCTCCTAAATGATTTATTACAGGGAATCCTTTTTGATCCAGTAATATGTATCCTTTGTTGTTATTCTCTATGAGAACCTCTTGTACTCTCATAGCACTGTACGCCTAAAGCAATTAACGCTCATTCTAAAGACCTCACAACGCTTTCCGTTACGAGATACGTTAGTTATCTAAATTATACAAACTTTTCTGGATTCGGTATACATATAGAGTTTTATTTTTATTATCTGTATAAGTAATCTAATGTTTATAAGAAAAGAGGATATATGCTCATATATTGAACGTAATATCCTCTTCTTAGTTTAGTTTATTTAAAATCTATTTCAAAATGGATTCTTTTTATTTATCGTAAAATATTGGCTTGTAGGTATTATTTATGAACCTTTATTCCAAAGCTACATTATCATACAATCTGTTGTACTGTATTGTGGTTCTAATGCGTAGTATCTTTGATAACCTCAATAATTTCACTTAATGGATTTTAAAATTTAGCTCATTGCCATGAAAAAATTAATGCTGTAATTGTTTTTCTTTTTCTTGCAAAAAGTACAATTGTTTCTTAATGTAAGGATGTAGAAGGATGAACGAGAGAGGGTTTAATGAAGATGATACATATTTTATTAGCTGATGATGATAAGCATATTAGAGAGTTATTACATTACCATTTACAAAAAGAGGGGTTTAAAGTTTTTGAAGCGGAAGATGGAAAGGTAGCGCAAGGCGTGTTAGAGAAGGAAAATATTCATCTTGCGATAGTGGACATTATGATGCCGTTTGTGGATGGCTATACGTTATGTGAAGAAATCCGGAAGTATCATGATATACCGGTGATTTTATTAACTGCAAAAGATCAGCTAGTCGATAAAGAAAAAGGGTTCGTTTCTGGTACGGATGATTATATTGTAAAACCGTTTGAACCAGCTGAAGTGATTTTTCGTATGAAAGCTTTATTACGCCGTTATCAAATGCTGAGCGCTGACATTATTACACTTCACGGAACGACAATTGATCGTAAAGGTGTTGAAGTAAAGTGTAACGGTCAAACGATTTTACTACCGCTGAAGGAATTTGAATTATTATCACAACTTGCTAGTTATCCTGGAAGAACATTTTCAAGAGAAGAGCTAATTGAATTAGTGTGGGGAATGGATTTTGAAGGGGATGAACGAACAGTCGACGTTCATGTGAAGAGACTGAGAGACCGTTTCTCAAAACGAACAGATGATTTTCAAATTAAAACAGTGCGCGGGCTCGGTTATAAGTTGGAGTTGAAATAAGATGAAATCATTGTATTCTAGATTTGTTTTTATGACGGTTGGGATTATGCTACTTAGTAGTATAATTGGCTTTTTATTAACAAATGTATATTATCAGGTGAAGTTAAAACCGTACAATAGTGAAAAGATTTTAATGTATGCTGAGGAAGTAAAATCATTATATGAAAAGCAAAGTGAAGAGAATAAAGAGGCATATTTACAGTCAATTGCGAAATTAGGATATGAAATTTATATTGTCGATGACCAAAAGAATGGAAAACGTATCGGTAATGCGTTTCGTAAGACGACAATTAGTGATGATACTGTTCATAAAGTATTGCAAGGCGAAACATTTAATGGCGTTTCCACATATCCGACCCGCCTATTTATTACTGGTTTTTTCGATAATGAATTAATAAATAGTGTCGGTGTACCGGTGCAGCACGGTGATAAACAGTACGCTTTATTTATTCGTCCTGACATTCAAAACCAATTTGGCGAGATGCGAATTTTCTTAGCGGTATTACTTGGTTTTATCGTGTTATTAAGCATTATTTTTATAGCGATTGCAGCAGGTTATATCGTTCGTCCAATTCGTAAATTTACGAAGGCTACGCAAAAAATTGCGAGTGGTGAATATGAAATTGAATTGGACGTAAAAAGAAAAGATGAAATTGGTACGTTATCTACAAACTTTCAAAAGATGACGAAAAGTATAAAAGAATTGGATGAAATGAGACAGGAATTCGTATCGAACGTCTCGCATGAATTTCAATCACCGCTTTCTTCTATACAAGGTTTTTCGAAAACATTGCAAACAGAAAAGATGAGTGAAGAAGAAAGAAATCATTACTTACGAATTATTGAGGGCGAAAGTAAGCGAATGTCTAGTTTATGTAAACAGTTACTTACGCTAGCTTCATTAGATAAAGAAGAGAAAGTTCTACAAATTAAAGAGTTTCACTTACAAAAGCAAATTAAAGACGTTATTTTTATGCTTGAATGGAAATGGCGTGAAAAAGATATCGCCGTTGAATTTGATGTGCCGGATATTACAATACAAGGTGATGAAAATTTACTTCATCAAGTATGGAGTAACATCTTTACGAATAGCATTAAGTTTTCAAACGACGGCGGAACGATTGAATTTGTTGTAGAAGAATTAGAGTCAAGCGTGATGATTTCTATATCAGACAACGGAATTGGTATGGAAAGAGAAGAAATGGACCGTATATTTGATCGTTTTTACAAAGTAGATACAGCAAGAGCAAGAAACGTAGAAGGTAGTGGTTTAGGATTATCGATTGTGCAGAAGATTGTGGAACTGCATCAAGGGACGGTTTCCGTATTTAGTACGAAAGGGGAAGGGACGACTGTTCGGGTTGAGCTCCCTAAATAAATGCAAGGGAAGAGGCTGTTTGGAAAGGCCTCTTCTTTTTTATTCGTTAGTCTACGTGTAAAGTGAAAAAATGCGAGTCAGTCTATTTTATAATTGGACTAGTTTGTGGAATAAGATTAGCAGGAAGTTTATTTGAAAATATAGAATCTCTACAGAGTTATAAGGGTTTGATGAGAACTGTAACTATTTAGGGAGGAGATTACTTTGAAACGAGTTGACTTGTTTTTAAACGCATTAGATTCAACATTCGATAAAGAGAGTTGGTATGCACCGTTTAAACATGCTATAGAAGGACTTACAGCCGAACAGGCTATTTGGAAACCATCTGGAGAGGAAACGAATACCATTTGGGAGAATGTTAATCATCTCATTTATTATAAAGAGAGACTTGCGGCAAACTTGGAAGGCCGTGAATGGAAGCATAATCTCGACGGCGATGAAACCTTCAATCTTACCAATCAATCTAATGATGATAAGGAATGGAAGGAAGTCGTTGACCGTTCTGAAAATGCTCAACGTAATTTAAGACAGGTGTTGAGTGCAATTTCCGAAAAAGAGCTGGAACAAAATTCACTTGAGGGGAAATTACTGGACATCATGTTTCATGATGCTTATCATACGGGCCAAATTATTCAATTAAGGAAAATGCAGGGGTCTTGGCCAGCAAATCGTTGATTGAACATTCTAGTTCGTTCTATTAAAGAGCGTTATTATTGAATAAAACTTACATCCAAACATAACCCCGTTCTAAATTTAGAACGGGGTTATGCTCTTAAAATTAGGCTATGTTAAAGATAAAGGTTGATTATGATAAACAAAAACTCGCTTATCATAAGATAATAGGTTCGGTTTTGAAGTACAAAACCGCAATTTGCGGATAAATAATAAAATTAGCTTTCGAGTTAACAAGATACATAATAATTGGCATTAAAATTGCTCAGGGCATAAAAGCTCTGAGCGTTTATTATACATTGGCTTATTGAACTAACGTCACGTTAATCACTTAAATATTGCCAGGATGGATAGAAAAATACATATAACTGCTGAAGTAAATAAGATGACAGAAGTTACAAGATTTCTCCTAAATTTAATAGCATATGCACAAAAAAAGATTGCCGCAGCTAATTTGGAACAACTTTGAAAATAAACATTGAACTTTAACATAGCATAAAATTAAATAATTTTATCTCTACACATTGGATTAGATAATATTTTCTTTCTGCTATAAAGCGGTATCTTTCACCCGTTCTTCCTTAACCTTAAACCGAATACCAAAAGTATCCGCTGTAATTTCTTCAGCTTTCGGCAATGCTCGTAATTTCGGATGAAGTAGCCATACGAGAGAAATGAAGAAAATCCCAATGCTAGCGAGTGCGAAAATGAGTTGGCTACTAAATACATTTGCGGTGTATCCGCCAATTAAAGAACCAAATGGCATCGCAATTGTGCCCATACTTCGCATAACTGAGTTGATGCGTCCAATATATTGATTTGGAATTACAATTTGACTAATTGTCGCAAATAATATGTTGGTTGCACCAATCGGTACCCAAGCTAGGCCGAATAAAAAATAGACAACCATTGAAACGGTACAACCGTAGAGAGAAACCAAAAGATAGCACCAGTCGCAAAGCCAATAATAGAGACACGGCCAACGTTACGTTTGCCAACCCATGAACTGAATACTGCTCCAATTAAACTACCTGCTGATATAGCAGCTAAGAAGAAGCCATATGATTTCACGCCTCCTAAAGAATCAGCGAAAGAAGGGAGTATGGCCATCGTCATACCGATTGAAAAATTGGCAACAACTGAACCAATTAAGAATACGCCCATTAATGAACGGAAGACGATCGAAAACCCCTCTTTTAAATCAGAGAAATATTGTTTAGTTGAAAGTGATGTATTGGTTTCTGCTTGCTTTGGCATTTTTAATGAAAAGAACAAAAGGGCAGTAATCGCGAATGTAAAGGAGTCGATTACATATAAAGTAATTGCGCCAAATAGTGCTACTAATATTCCAGAAAGAGTCGTACAAATTAAATCAATGCCTTGATACGCAAATGAAAAGAGTGAGTTTCCTTTTAATAATTGTGTTTTATTCAGTAGAAGTGGTAAAGCTTTTGATTGTGCGGGATAGGCGAATTGTTCGATAAAGGCTACGATTGGCATAATGATGAGTAGTAGTTGGACTGTTAATAGGAATGATTAATATAAGAATGCATTGCAAAACTTGTGTGATAACGAGGGTGTTTTTAATTGACCATCTATCAACGAATGGACCAGTAAGAAATTGAAGTGCAGAAGGTAATAACGTAAGAAAACCTGCTAATCCAGAGTAAAAAGGATTACCACTCAGTTTATATACGAGCCACATCGCTGCTACATAATATAAGCTATCTCCGATGTTTGTAAAAATTCTCCCTAAAAATAGTAAGAGGAAATTCCGGTTTTTTAATATGTCCACTTTATCTACTCCTTTGAAATAAATTTAATCAGTAAAATAAAATTGACCGTTGATGTAAAAAAAATCGTATTACGATTTTTCTTCTTTTTTTACAAATCGCTGCATTGCTCGTTCGTCGATTTGTAGTGCAGTAGTAGAAATGTAATAAGATTTACTATTTGGATCTTTCTCCGCGTCTTTTGTGATCTCGTTTAATTCAGCCATCAATTCATAAAACTTTTTCACCCACACTTGAAATTGGTCTGGCGTGGCATCAAACTCCCAGCAGGATGAAACGTAATTCCACTCAGCTGGATTTTCACTTACTTTTCGTAATGTAAAAGCTTCTTCTGGTGCAGCGAGAATATGGCCTTTCGTCATTTCCGTCATTTGTAAAAAGATTTGGCGACCTGATTCGCTTAATAATTCTAAATGAGGTAATAGATCTGCGGCAGGGGTGAAGCCTTTAGCGACAGATTGATAAAATTTTTGAACGATGCCATTCTTTTCTTCTGTATAAACGATTTCTATAAAACCATTTTTCTCTAATTCTTTTAAATGATAATGAATTTTCGCCCTTGAAATGCCGAATTTCTCAGATAGTAGTTGTCCCGTATAAGGACGTTCGCATAGACGCATCATCATTTCGACACGTAGTGGATCGCTTATTGCTTTTAGTTGGCTATAAGTAGTTAGTGTTAACATGGGCTTCAAAATGATCAACTCCTCAAATTAAATTACTCGGTCAAGATTATTTGACTGAATTGTATCAAGGATATTATTTATTTTCAATACTTTCAGAAAATTTAATCTTTTTAATGTAATCTTCTGTTCATATTCCGTTCATAATTCTTTTTTATTATTAGTGCATAGAAAGTAAGAGGAAGGAGCGAGCGAAATGTTTTTAGCTCTGCGTGAATTGAAACAATCAAAATTAAGATACGGATTAATCGGACTTATTATGGTGTTATTATCATTTTTAGTCCTTGTGATTTCAGGATTAGCAAACGGATTATCATATGATAATGCTTCATCGATTCAAAATATGGAGGCAAATAAGTTCGTTTTAGCAGATGATGCGGAAAATAAATTACTTCGTTCACAAATTAAGCAAGATGATGTAGATAGCGTAGTAAATCAAGTAGGCGAGAAAGAGGCCGTTCCGTTTCGTGTAAAAATTTCAACTTATGAAAAGAAAGATAGTTCGAAAAAAGTTGATGTCGCTATTTTCTCAAGTGAACGCGATTCATTTTTAGAACCAAAAATTGTAGAAGGTGAGAAATTAGGTACAGCAAACAATGAAATGGTTGCTGATGAATCAATTAAAGAAAAAGGAATCGATATTGGGGATACAATTATTGATCCTGTTTCAAAGAAAGAATTTACAATCGTTGGATTTACGAAAGATCAAATGTTTAGCCATACACCAGTCGTTTATGTAAATGAAGATGTATGGAGCGCTATTTCACAACCAAGCCAAAAAGATTATAGTGCAATTGCACTTAATACAGATAAAGACATTAAAAATGCACATGTTATCGACAAAAAAGAAGTATTACAAAGTATTCCAGGATTTAAAGAAGAACAAGGAACATTAACGATGATCATTGCGTTCTTACTTGTTATCGCTGCGTTACTAATTGGTGTATTCTTCTACGTAATTACATTACAAAAAACACAGCAATTAGGTGTACTAAAAGCAATCGGTACAAAGAACACTTATTTAGCAAATAGCTTAGTCGTACAGGCGTTATTCTTATCAGTTGTGGCGATGATAATCAGTATTGTTCTTGTACAAGGGTTAGAACAAATTTTACCAGCAGGTATGCCGTTCTTATTAACAACACCGATGATTGCACAATATGCAGCAATCTTTATCGTAATTAGTATTTTAGGAACACTTATTTCGTTATATCAAGTATTAAAAGTTGATGCATTAGAAGCAATTGGAGGCGGGATGTAATGACTTCATTATTAAAATTAGACAATGTAAGTAAAGTGTACGGAGAAGGGAATACTGAAGTAACGGCCCTTCATCCGATATCGCTTGATGTGAAAGCTGGAGAGTTTATCGGAATCGTCGGTCCTTCTGGATCAGGGAAAAGTACGTTATTATCAATCGCGGGTGCTTTATTATCACCATCAAAAGGGGATATTTACATTCGTGAACAAAATATTACGAAGTTATCAGAAAAGGAAATGACAGACATTCGTTTGAAAAAAATCGGCTTCATTTTCCAATTCGCAAATCTTGTTCCATACTTAAATGTAAAAGAACAATTGCTTTATATTGCAAAACTTAAAAAAGACAACAAACAAGAATCTGAAAAGCGTGCAGATCACTTATTAGCAGCATTTGGATTAGGAGAAAGAAAAAATCATTATCCAAATCAACTATCTGGTGGGGAAAAACAAAGGGTAGCAATCGCTCGTGCGTTCATGAACAATCCAGATTTAATATTAGCGGATGAACCGACTGCAAGCTTAGATTCAAAACGTGCACGTGAAGTTGTTGAAATGATGAAACGTGAAGTGAAAGAAAGTCAAAAAGCAGCAATTATGATTACACACGATGAAAGAATGCTTGATGTATGTGATCGTATATTGACGCTTAGAGATGGACAGTTAATACAAAATTAAACAATGAAAAAGGACAACAGTACATATAAACGCTGTTGTCCTTTTTATTAATAATTTAAGGTAGTTATAATAGCATTATTTTGAGAATAACGTTTTAATTTTATTGCGTGTTACTAATAAAAGTCCACCTAGAATAGATAACATTCCTAAAGCCATATTACTTGATTGTTCACTACCAGCGTTAGGAAGTTCTCTAGTATTGTTTTTCGCTGGAACAGTAGTATTGTTATTATCCGCTGTCGTTTGTTTAGGTTGTGATACTTCAGTAATTTTGTTATCTACATTTTGCTTCGTTGTATGTAACTCAGCTAATTTGTCGTCAATTTTCTTCTCAGTATGTTTAAAGTCGTTTATTTTAATATCTAGGTCTTGTTTTTTCTTTGTTAAATCGTCTGAAACAGTTTGTTTTGCTTGTTTAATTTCATTTATTTTATTTATTAAGTCCTGTCTAGCCTCTTGTAACTCAGCTAGTTTGTTTTTCACATCTTGTTTAGCTAGTTCTAAGTTAGCTGAAAGACTATCTAAATTTTGTTTGATTTTCTTAAGTTCTTCTAACGTGTTACCTGCATTCGGCTTGTTTTCTTTAATTTCAGCAAGTTTGTCCTCAGCAGTTTGTTTCGCTTTCTTTAACTCGGCTAATTTTTCATCTACTTGTTTTTTTACTTCCTTAAGCTCATTAACCTTTTGATCGATGTTTTCTTTATGCTGCTTAATTTCATTCACTTTTTCATCGACAGTTTGTTTATGTTCCTTAAGCTCATTAACCTTTGTATCGATATTTTGCTTATGCTCTTTAATTTCAGCGACTTTGTCATCTACTTGTTTTTTATGCTCTTTAATTTCAGCAATTTTATCCTCAGCAATCTGTTTATCTTGCTGAAGTTTTGTATCTAACTCTTGTTTCTGTTGCTTAATCTCGCCGATTTTTTCATCTGCAACTTGTTTACGTTCATGTAGTTCATTAACCTTTGTATCAACATTTTCCTTAACTTGGTTAAGTTCATTTAATGTTTGATCCACATTTTCTTTGTGTTGCTGCAATTTCGCATCTAACTCTTGTTTATGTTGCTTAATTTCAGCTAATCGATCTCCAGTACTTTGCTGGGGAGTAGCATCATTTACTTCTGCATGAGTAGGGGTAGAACCCGCAATCATTGCTAAAGCTAGTGTAGACGCAGCGATTGTTTGTTTTGTTTTCATATTTTTGTACCTCTTTCCTATGAATAAACTCTATTGTGTAAAATTGAGCATATAAAAGCAGATTATTATATCATTATATACCATGTTCGGCGCTTAGAGGAAGTATTTGCATAATAATCTGTGATTATGTAATTCTTATAGTCTCTTATTTTTGGATAGGGGATAAATCTTCAGCAAGATGAACAATTTCTTCGATAGTAGAGTTTACATCTTTATTATTGCGAATAACAAACAAATAATCAGCCTCGTTTTCTACAGGATCTACTACATCTTCATGAAGGGATTCAGCCTGTTGGCGATTGAGAACTTCTTTGAAGCTGGAATAGTTACCTCTAAAAATATTTGTACTTCGCGTGCTTCGAGCCACTCTTTCATAAAGTACATCATCTGGGATGTCAAAATGTACTAATATACGTACATATTCGTTTTGTGGAAATAATTCGTTTAGTAAATATAATCTTCCGTTTTTACTGCGATTGGAATTGCAAATGATAAGGTGTAAATTTGTATATTCTTTTGCATAATCAACGATGAATTTTGAAAGACCATGCTTAAATGTATTAGGGCCCTTAGTCGGCTGTAATTTTTCATAATGCGTGTTAATAAATTCGGCTTGGTTATCTTGATCCATAACGAAAGAGTGGGGTAACTCTTTTTCTAATGCTTTTGCAAATGTAGTTTTTCCGCTGTGTGTTTTTCCTACTGTGATGATGACTAATCTTTTCATATTGGCCTCCATAAGTATTGTTATAATCAGGAATGTTCGGTGTGAATCGACAATTTTCCTGCCAGAGAATATGCAAAGTGTCGGAGTGGTAGTGGGCTGAAAATTTTACAAATAAACTTATTTATTATGTAATTTACCAATATTAAAAAAGTGTGAAATAAGGTTCTCCTAGTCAGGAGGACCTTATTTTTGTTGTGAAAATGAAGGATTGTGATGTTGTCCTAATTCAAATGAACTAAAAATATTCTGTTTAGAAAGAGGCAAGCAATACTATCATTATTGAAATATGTATATGGAAGGGAATTTAATTTCGTTTATTTCTCTTGAAGTGAAGCATAAGGAATAATTACTTGAAGCTTTAAAAATCCCTGAAGTAAGGGAATGTTCCTGGTGAAAAGGAGATTTAGAGTAACTATTAATAATAGCTATTAATAATAAAAAAGATGGGAAACGTATACCTTTTATTGTTAAGTGCAGCCTTTCATAATCTATGTTAAATTAATTGGAAAATTAATGGGGAAATGTTATGGTTTATTTGGGAGCTGCACATTATTTATGTTCAGTAAAAAAGGGGGATTAAAGTGGGAGCTAAAATTTTTAACGGCAGGCATATAGCCAATAGCAAGGATAAAGAATTTGTTGTTTTTATTATTGGTATGCGTATTAATAACCTATTAAAATTTTGGAAGTGGATACCAGTTTTTAACGCTATGGGACCTATGATTAAAGAATTGTATCAAAACCCACAATGGGGTTTCTTACATACAGAATTTTTATTTAGTTGGAGAAAAGTAATCTTAATTCAATACTGGAAAGGATTCGATGAGTTAGTAAACTACGCTCACGGAAAAAACCATTCATATGCTTGGAAATCATACAACAATAAGATTAAAGATAATGGGAGTGTCGGTGTATTTCATGAAACCTATCAAATAGAAAAAGGTGCTTCTGAAGCAATCTATGTTAATATGCCAAAAACAGGTTTAGCTATAGCTACCGAACACATACCAGTATCTCAAGATACTAATACTGCTAAAAAAAGAATGGGTGAATAATTTAGAATTTTTAATATTTATTTTAGTGAAAAATGAAGTATAAGAAAGACACCTCAGAGTGTTTTTCTTTTTTTCAAAAGGACCTGTTCATTAAAATAGGAATATTGTGTATGTAATTTCAATTTTCCGAAGTGTTAAGGAGGGTTAAAAACTTGACAAAAAAACTTATTTATGCTAAAATTTACCAATATAAAAATAATGTGTATAATAGGGTTCTCCTGGCCAGGGGGACCCTATTTTTGTTGTGAAAATGAAGGAGTGTATGTGCATGAAACAAGGTGAAGCAAGTGTAACGTCGTTAGTATCAGCTTTCAGCAGGGCATACCATAGTGAATTTGATAGTTCTAAAATTTTTGATGATTATATCGCTAAAGAATTCATATCGCCAAAAGAACGTAACGAAATTGAAACGAACATGATTCAAGGAATACATTTTTTCAATAAAGGCATTGCAAAGCAGTTTCAAGATGATCCAAACGAAATATTAAAGTGGATTACACAAGTCCAATTATCACCAACACCTTTAGCACGTGCGGCATATTGTGAAAGAGTATTACTACACGAAATTACACTGGGAGCGAAACAATACGTTATACTCGGTGCGGGCTTAGATACGTTCAGTTTTAGACACCGAGAGTTAGAGAATAAAATAGAAATATTTGAAGTGGATCACCCTTCTACGCAGCAGTTTAAGAAGGAGAGAATAAAAGAAGCAGAACTTGAAGTTCCAAATCACCTTCATTTTGTTTCGATGGATTTTACGAAAGGAATTTCCTATGAACAGTTACGGAATGAAGGATTTGAACATAAAAAAACGTTCTTTAGTCTGTTAGGCGTTTCGTACTATTTAACGAAAGAGGAACTTGCTAGTTTAATAGAGTGTTTATTCGAGATGGTTCCAGCAGGTAGTTCTATTGTTTTTGATTATCCCGATGAAAACCTATTTACGGAAAAAGGGTTGTCTAACCGAGTTGAAAATATGGTGAAAATGGCAGCGGTAGGCGGAGAACCGATGAAGTCATGTTATTCTTATCGCGAAATGGAAGCATTGTTAGAGAAGTCGGGTTTACTCATTTATGAGCACTTATCACCAGAGGACATAAATAAATTATATTTTGAAGGAAGAAATGATTATTTGAAAGCTTTTGAGACGGTGCAGTATATGCATGCGGTGAAGAAGTAGATAATTAGTATAGTGAATTTTCAGGGGAAACAATTGGGATTTCTTAAGAAAGAAGAGATTTCGTCTTGTTATTGTACACATGAATCAGTTTACTTTAATAGGTAGATTAAAATAAACTATGATATGATTAGCATTGGATTTCTTAATAAGGGGGTTTTTAAATGACGCCAGAACAAATTGTTAGAAAATTTTTTGATGAAGTACGTTCGGGGAATAATCCTGACTTTTCAAATCAATTAATGGCAGAAAAAGTATTGGCACATCAAATTGTATCTGAAGAAGAACAAACAGTTTGCAGAACACCTGAAGATTATGCTGAACATGTAAGAGAGATGATTGAAGTATACGGTAACTTTTCTTTAGAAATTCAAGAATTTTTAGTACAAGGAAGTAAAGTATATGTACGTTGGAAACAAGTAGGTATGCATGTAGGAGAAATCGATGGATATCAACCTACAGGACTTCCAATCATTCAAATAGCAAGTGCAGTGTATAGAGTAGAAGATGGTAAAATTGCAGAGTATTGGATTCAAATTGATAGGTTAGGAATTCAAAATCAATTAGAGCGTAATAAAAATATTCAGTAGTTAATTCTTAGAGCTACGATTAGGCATGGAGAGAAATCTCTGTGTCTTTTTTTGTAAAAAAAGGAAATGAGCTGTAGTGATGGAAAATATAATTATAAATATATATTATATACGAATCGCTGTTTTGTAGAATCTAAAGGAAAGGGGAAATAGAAGATGTTGAAATTACAAGGGAAATTCAATGAAGCGAAGGTGTTTACTACTAATGTTGAAGAGACAGCAGCAGGTCAAATTATTGATCTTTGTAACCAAGAATTCGCAAAGGATAGTAAGATTCGTATTATGCCAGATACACATGCGGGGGCAGGTTGCACTATTGGGACAACAATGACAATTCAAGATAAAATTGTTCCTAATTTAGTCGGGGTTAATTAATCGGCTCAGACTTTAAACTACTCACTCAATTGACTGGGAACCCTAACGATAAAGTGAAACTTTAATCAGTGGGGGGCATTCCCCACTGATTATTAGTTGAACCAATCGGGCTTGTACGGGCAGCCCGACCCCCACCTAACTTCTTTGTTTTTGCTGAATTTTAAGGTCGAGGTCTTACTGCCCGTAAATAGCGGGATAAAAGGCGAGGGCAATCAGCAGCCAGTGGTTATGGTGACATAATCGAATGGTTCAGAGACTTGTATCAGGTTAGCAGACTGAGATACAGAATTATTCCTCATCCATTTTGAGCTGAAGCGGAATAATTAATACGGTGAGCCTACGGTAGAGACTGCATATCTCGATGACTGTAGAGAAGGTATAGTCCACTCTTTCAGGAAACTGGGAGGTAAGTACGATATTGGTTGTGGCATGGAAGTAGTAGTAATTGACAAGAAAAAAGAAGAAATCAACTTCGATCACTTAGACGAAACAATTCGTAAATTTGTCCCAAGTGGTTTTCGTATTCGAGATAAGGAACATCGATTTTCAAAAATGATTGATTTTAATAGTGTAAGGGCTCCATTTACATTACAGCGTGCTCAAAAAAGTATTGGTACACTTGGTGGTGGAAATCATTTTGTCGAACTGAATGAGGACGATAAAGCAAATGTATACATTGTCATTCATAGTGGTTCGCGTAATTTAGGGAAACAAGTAGCAGAGTATTATCAAAACCTTGCTTACGAGCAACTTATTAATGTTAAATCTATTAAAGAAGAAATCATTGAGCGTCTTACAAGAGAAGGTAGACAACAAGAAATACAGGAAGCTATACGAGGGATTAAGAAGCCATTGATTCGCAAAGAGTTAGCTTATTTAGAAGGTCAAGGATTTAAAGATTACATGAATGATATGAAAATTGCTCAAAAATATGCGGAGTTAAATCGTAAAGCAATGATGGATGAAATTGTCACTAGAATGGATTGGACAGTAACAGATCAATTCACTACAATCCATAACTACATCGATATGGAAAATATGATTTTACGAAAAGGTGCTATTTCAGCTCAGAAAGATGAACGAGTAATTATTCCAATTAATATGAGAGACGGTTCAATTATTGCATTTGGTAAAGGAAATCCAGATTGGAACTTTTCTGGACCGCACGGGGCAGGACGCATTATGAGCCGTAAGAAGGCGAAAGAAGTACTTAACTTAGAGGATTTTCAAAATACAATGACAGAAGTTTGGACTACATCTGTTGCAGAAAGCACGTTAGATGAAGCACCAATGGTATATAAGCCAATGAATGAAATTGTTGAGAATACAAAAGAGACAATTGATATCAAACATATTATTAAGCCGATTTACAATTTTAAAGCGAATTAAAAGGGGAGTAACGTTTATTATTAGAAAATATAATATTGGGAAGTAGGCATTATATTTTCTAATAATCCTCTAAAATCGATGCAGTGAGCTTTTATAGAGAAACTCCAGTTAGGCTTTTAAATACGAGACTATCAAATTTCAACCAAATGGGATGCGACGTTTTCAGCGTTATAAGGTGAAGTTACGAGAGAAAAATAAACTAGATGGAGTGTCATGAAAGATAAAAAAAATTATTGCTATATTTGTCCTATCTGTCAGTTTACTTGTAGCTGGTATCGTGTTGGTTGATATAAAAAAGACAGTGACTCAGTCGGATGTCTCCAAAAAAGAAAAGAAGTCTATGTATAAGGAAGTAAACGATCCTATTATTTTAGAAGACAACTTTCAATCTGGACTAGAAAAATGGAAAATAGCGATCAACGAGCCGGAAAACCGTATCAACCTAGATACTGATACGATCTCGCAGCGTGTACATATAGTAGATGCGCCCGACATGACGAGGAATTACAAAGCAGTGCAGTTCGTTGTTCCACATTCTCAAGGCCAATTCCGTTCAGAAATTGCACAGCCATACGAAGAAGGGTTCCACGAACGTTGGTATTCAGCACGGATTTATATCCCGCAGGATTGGGTGTTCGACAAGAGCAGTGGCAACGATATCGTCATGCAATGGCACGCCGTACTCGGCAGTGAGCGAGTAGATCGGGATTTTCCAGAATTGGCTATTGCAGTGGAAGGTGATAGATGGAATATACAACGAGCATTTGGTTCTCCTGCGAATATAGGGCGCGATTTTAAGACATTGGATGGACTAGTGCAAAAAGGAGTTTGGTCTTCTTGGGTAATCTATGCAAGGTGGTCAGCAGGAAGTGAAGGATTACTACGAATATGGAAAGATGGAAAAGTTGTATGGGAAGTGCAAGGTCCTAATGCCTATACTACACGTGCGCGTACGCCTTACCTCAAGATAGGGCTTTACCACCCACAGTGGAAACCGAAGTATGGTGAAGTGAAACCTGGTCCGGTGAAAGAACGGAAGATTTTCATCACAGATGTCAAGATTGGAAATGAAAAGGCGACCTATCAGGATATGGTGACCAAAAGTGATTCCTTAGAAAAGGGAAAACAGATATCCGGAACAAGTGGTAGCTCCTCATCGATTGGAACGTTAATTCGAAGCTTCAGTGCCAAATAAAAAATGGTTTACGGATGTGACGTATCTATTATTTATTGTATATATCAACGATTATGGATATCTTTAATCAAAAACACTGACAGTAGCAATGAATTTTTTGTGAAGAACAAGGAAATGAAATGTAGTGTAGTGATAGAAAATATACTGATAAAAATATGACTCTTGGAAGTAGGAGGCTTATGAAAAATAATGTAAATGTCTATATAGGAGTAGTAGCAGCTATAAGCATTTTTACCCTTTCGATAGTTTTCCTTTATTTTAATCCTTACAGCAAGCAAGTGCTTGATAAGGAAGTATATATCACTGTATTTTTCATGTTCTTACTTCCTTCTTTTCTAGCAGTAATTGCGGCAGTTACTAGGAAAAAAACTTTTATGATTGTTTGCTGCATTTGGATGTTACCAGGAACTCTTTATCTTAGTGCAGCTGCAATACCTACGTTATGGAATTTATATATTATATTTCTAATAATTTATTTTTTATCAATTGTTTGGATGAAAAAGAGAAATGCTTGAAGAGTATTTCTCTTTTTTATTAAGTTTTTGAAATGGAAGGATGAGGAGCGTAATGAAACAAGGATTATCTAAATTAGCAGATGTATTAGTCAACCATTCTACTAAAGTGCAACCTGGTGATCAAGTGTTAATTCAAAGTGTTACTGAAATAGATCCTATGGTAATTCGTGAAATTATTAAAGCTGTGGAAAAAGCAGGAGGATATGCGCATGTATCAATGCGCGACGTTTCTGTTACTAGGCAATTGATTTTGTCAGGATCTGAAGAACAATTTAAGTTATTTGCAGATTGGGAATGTTATCGCTTAAGTAAGATGCAAGTATATATTAATCTTCGTAGCCCTAGAAATGCATATGAATTAGCAGATGTGCCATCAGAAAAAATGAAATTATATCAAAAGATATTTGGAAAGGCACATAGTGAGGCAGTGTATAAAACGAGATGGGTGACAACAAGAATTCCGAATACGGCTTCTGCTCAAGAAGCGAATATGAGCACTGAGGTTTATGAAAAATTTTATTATGATGTATGTACGTTAGATTACAATAAAATGTCGAAAGCAATGGAGCCATTAAAAGAATTAATGGAAAAGGCAAAACGAGTGAAGATTATTGGAGAAGGGACGGATTTGCAGTTTTCAATTGAAGGAATAGGCGTTTTAAAGGGAGACGGTACGGATAATATCCCTGATGGCGAAATATATACAGCACCTGTTAAAGATTCAGTAAATGGAATAATAACATTTAACACAGTATCAGTTCAACAAGGTTATGCGTTTCAAAATATAAAGTTACATGTCACACAAGGGAAAATAATAGAGGCATATGCAAATGATACAGAGCGAATGAATCGAATTCTTGATACGGATGAGGGAGCAAGGTATATTGGAGAATTTGCACTAGCGTTTAATCCATATATATTGCACCCGATGAATAATACGTTATTTGATGAAAAAATAAATGGTAGTTTTCATCTAGCAATTGGAGATTCGTTACAAGGTGCAGACAATGGTAATAAATCAGCGATACATTGGGATTTAGTAAACATTCAAAGACAAGAGTATGGCGGTGGTGAAATTTGGTTTGATGATGTACTGATTAGGAAAGATGGGTGTTTTATTTTACCAGAGCTGTTAGGATTAAATGAAGAGAATTTAAAAAGGTAAAGTGCTTTATTGAAATTGTGTAAAGGAGATCAAAACCCTAGGACAGGGGCAATATAGGAGGAAGTTAAAATGGGAAAGAGTGAAATGTTTCAGGATTTTAATTTTAAGTTAGTGGTAATTGAAGTTTTATTAGATAAAGAGCCACTATTTCTAAAAGAATTGAAAGACTTAATAGATAAGTATACGAATAATTTTGAATGGTATTCAGGAGCTGGACCAATTGTTGAAATTAGAGATTTTTTAGAAGAGTTAACTTTGGAAATAAGTGATTTGGAAAAGGTTGAATCCCTTTGCTTTGATGGAGGGAATGAAATTTATCATATTTTAAAGCCTGATTGGGATGGTGAAGACAGTTTATTTGATGTTATATCTGTTGAAGGATTTCAGAATCTGAAAAATTTAAAAACAGTGGAATATATTTCAATGTGTTATCCGAAAGTATTAGAACCATTAAAACAAGCTGGAATAGAAATTGAGGATTAATGAGAGGCAAGTTATGTATTAATGGAAGCGGTTTTTCTTGTTGAAGGGTCGCTTTTTCTTATGTAACTAACAGAATAGAATGGAGGATATTATGATAACAATCGATAGAGATGGTGAAGCCTATTGGAGTAAAACTGTTGATTTAGGCATTTTAGGTAAATTCACTAGCATTTTTATAGATTTAGATGGATGCGATATAACAGGGGCGACGGATAATATGCTTCAAGAAGAGAAGATAGAAAAGGCTACAAAATATTATGGTAATAGATTCAAAGAGTTAGAAACAAATGTGGGATTTATAAATGAGCAATTTCTAATGTGGGTTATAACGCACTTATGTGACATAGAATATCCATTTTGGGAATTTGGTGATGAAGATGAAAGTAGTGAAGATTATCCAGATTATATAGTAAAAGAAGAAATAAAAAAATTCGAAGATGAGAATGGACAATTGCAACATGATCCGTATAGTCCAAGCCCGATTTATAGAGAAATTCAGGAATATAATGCATATAACAATGAAGATAATTTATCAAGCTATGAAATTATAACGAAATATTTACCAGTTCTTGATTTCAAAAAACTTGTATATACAATTAGAGCTAGTAGTATAGATACATTTGAAGATAACATAAACTTTCAAGTGAGTAGTGAGGTTTGTGGCGGAATGTTACTTTGTGCTACTTACGGAACAATCTATGTTAATAATGAGTTAGAAGTTACGCATAACTGTTAATATAAAGATTACTGATAGGGATATCGCTACACATCTATTAACTTAAAAATATTAACTACCCCAAGAGTGAAAACCGCTATTCTTACTAAAAGAATAGCGGTTTTTCATTATTTAAATATAATTTCATCTGAATTTAATGGAGATTTCACCTACAAAAGTAGTAGAAATCTTATTTGAATTTACTACTTCAGTTGGATTTATCATATTTCTATTTCTATAGAATAGTAAATAGGTATATCAGATTTTAAATTACAGTTTAACCCGTTGTTACCAATAAAGAAAGGAACAAGTAGAATGATACAGAATATATATGAAACTCATTTACACGTAAGAGATTTAGAAAAGGCGATAGATTTCTATCAAAATAAGCTAGGATTAGCATTAGCAAAAAAACTTTCCAAAAGAAAATTGGCTTTCTTTTGGATAGGAGAAAGTAAAAAGCAAATACTTGGGCTATGGGAGGTACATAATATTGATGTGTTTGAGATGAAACACTTTGCTTTTGGTGTAGATTTAGAATTTCTAAAGACTTCTAAATTGTGGTTAGAGAGTCGTGGAATAGAAGTGGTAGGAAGCCAAGGAAAAGGAAATCAAGAGCCAATTGTCCAAAGATGGATGCCAGCTGCTAGTGTATACTTTCTGGATTGTGATGGGAATAAATTAGAGTTTATTTCAATGTTACATGATGATCCAGATGAATTAGAGTATGCATCTTATTTAAGTGAATGGGATGCGGAACACCGAGAAAAATAAATAAGATGGTATCTATAAACGGGAAAAATGTTATTCTTTTTTGAAAAATATACAGAAAAGGTGGACGTTTTACTTTACCAGAGTTATTCGGATTAAATGAAGAGAACTTAAAAAAGTAGCGTATTTTATTGTGGTTATGTAACGGAAACTAAAAGATTTATCATATAAATTTACATTTATTTAATGTTAAAGGCTAGAAAGCTGGATTGGCGCGAATCGCTAATTGTGGATTGCAAAAAAAGACAAAACCTCTTAAAAAACAATTAATTTTTTACTCCATCAATCTTTACAATCCCTCCTTATAATGTGAATTGGACAAGCATCTAAGAGAAAGCAGAACATGTCAGTTTGTACATTCTATTATTAGGGGGAGAATTTGTATGAAAAAGACAGTTGCCTCATTAGCTATTATGGCGGCTTTATTACCGACGTTTTCAGCACATGCAGAAGGGAAAGAGCAAGTCCGAAAATCAGCTACAACTTTTAATGTTATTAGTGATATTCAAGGGGATTTAGGGGATTTTGATCATGTGTTAAAAGATATGAACAAAGTGACGCCACTTTCTAGAGCGCTTATTATGAATGGGGATATAACGCCAACTGGACAGCAGTCACAATATGATGATGTAAAGCGCGTGCTAAACAAAAATAAGCATCCGGAAAATGTATGGTCAACTGTTGGGAATCATGAATTTTATGCTGGAAAATGGACAGCTGATGGGAAATTATCTCAAAGCACATGGCCAAATGGTGTAACGGAGGAAACGCTATTTAACCGCTATCTGAAATTTAGTGGGCAAGAAAAGGTATATCATAAAAAAGAATTAGACGGTTATCCGCTTTTATTTTTAGGAACAGAAAAATATATGAAATATCACGATTCAAAAATGTGGGACGAAGTATATATGAGTGATGAGCAATTAGGATGGTTAAAGCAAAATTTAGAAGAGTACAGCCAAAAAGATAAAAATAAACCAATTTTCATTTTCTCTCATCACGTTTTACCTGATACGGTATCTGGATCAAGACAATCACCATATTTACAAGACTATTTAAACGTCGATAAATTGTACGATATATTAAAAGACTATCCGCAAGTTGTTTTCTTTACGAGTCATACGCATTGGGATTTAAATTTACCGGACTGGGCTGGTAAAAAGAAAATTACAGGCGGAGATGAAAAAGGATTTACAGTTGTAAATACAGGCGGAATTGAAACAGGCTGGATGTCGGCTGGACCGAATGGCGGAGAGAAGACTGCTCCAGATGGATATTTATTTAAACAAGGATTACAAATAAAAGCATACGGTAACGATGTAATCGTAACAGCTTATGATTATAAACGTGATAAAGACATAAAGAAACTATTAATTAGCGATTCGAAAATTGCACAAATGGCACCAAATGTAACAGCAGATGATAGTAAAAACGTAATCGTCGGTGCAACAGAATACATGGAGTACTCTATAGAAGGAACGAATGAGTGGCATACGTATAATCCAGGGAATCCTCCGAAATTTGATGGGGACAAAATCGTTTACGTCCGTCATAAAGGAGAAATGAATTTACAGCCGGGATTAACGCAGCTGCTTCGTTTTTCGGTAAATAAGTAATTGGAAGAGAGCCTACTTTTTAATGAGTAGGCCTTTTTTGTCGGAAAGTCGATATAAATTTCATGTACCGTACTGAAATTGAAATTCGATACATTTTTAATCCGGAAAGGTGACTTCATCATTGTTACATGTAATAATAGTATCGTTACATATATTGTGAAAGAAGTACAAAAGGAGCGTTACAATGAATTTAGCTAAATTCCCTAGAAAAAAATATACAGAATCATATACACCAATTGAAAAATTAAACAATTTTTCTGAAGCACTTGGTGGGCCGACTATTTATTTTAAACGAGATGATTTACTTGGTTTAACAGCTGGCGGTAATAAGACGAGAAAGTTAGAGTTTCTAGTTGCGGATGCACAGGAAAAGGGTGCAGATACGTTAATTACAGCTGGTGGTATTCAGTCAAACCATTGCCGTCTAACACTTGCAGCAGCGGTAAAGGAAAAAATGAAATGTATTCTTGTGCTAGAAGAAGGGCTTGAGCCAGAAGAAAAGCCAGACTTTAACGGAAACTATTTCTTATATCATTTATTAGGTGCTGAAAACGTAATTGTTGTGCCAAACGGAGCAGACCTTATGGAAGAAATGCATAAAGTAGCGAAAGAAGTAAGTGAAAAAGGGAATATGCCATATGTCATTCCAGTTGGTGGATCGAACCCTACTGGCGCAATGGGATATATTGCTTGTGCGCAAGAAATTATGGCTCAATCATTTGAACAAGGAATTGATTTCAGTACAGTTGTTTGTGTAAGTGGTAGCGCTGGTATGCATGCTGGTTTAATTACTGGTTTTTCCGGAACGCAAAGCAAAATTCCTGTAATCGGAATAAATGTAAGTAGAGGAAAAGCAGAGCAAGAAGAGAAAGTAGCAAAACTTGTAGATGAAACTTCAGCTCACGTTGGTATTCCAAACACTATTTCACGCGAAGCAGTTACATGCTTTGATGAATATGTAGGTCCAGGTTACGCTTTACCAACATCAGAAATGGTTGAAGCAGTACAGTTACTTGCGAAAACTGAAGGTATTTTACTTGACCCAGTTTATACAGGTAAAGCAGTAGCGGGACTAATCGATTTAATTAGAAAAGGTAAATTTAATAAAGAGGACAACATTTTATTCGTGCATTCAGGTGGCTCACCAGCTTTATATGCGAATACGTCTTTATTTGTGTAAGTGTGAAAAAGCATTGGGTATCCAATGCTTTTTGTTTTGAATAAATGTTGAAATTTGATACAATTCCGTGAATATGTGATGATTTTTCAACATTCAATGGTAAACAACGATATATATAAAGGAGATAGATGTATGACAGAATTTTGGGAAGCAAGTTTTATAGAAAATCAAATGATGTGGGGATTTGAACCTTCAGATTCCGCAATTTTGACGAAGGATTTTTTCCTTGAAAAGAAAGTGAAGGATATATTGATTCCTGGTATTGGATATGGAAGAAATGCAAAGGTTTTTATTGATAACGAAATACAAGTAACAGGTATTGAAATTTCAAAAACAGCGATCGAATTGGCGAGGGAAAATGAAATTAATGCTAATTTATTCCATGGTTCAGTTACGGATATGCCTTTTGATAACAAACTGTATGATGGCATATTTTCTTATGCACTTATTCATTTATTGAATAAGGATGAGAGAGAGAAGTTTATTAAAGATTGCTATAGTCAGTTAAAACCAAACGGATATATGATTTTTACTACTATTTCTAAAGATGCCCCAATGTTTGGGAAGGGTAAACAACTGGGGAAAGACTACTTCGAGATAATGGAAGGGGTAAAAATGTATTTCTATGATATTGACTCGGTAAAACAAGACTTTGGAAAATATGGACTGATGGAAACTACGGAAATTGTGGAGCCACATAAAAATATGGCAAGTAAACCTCCATTTAAATTTATAATGATCAAATGTCAAAAAACACTATAATTACCATAGTGTAAAAATAGTGAAAGGTTACTTAATAAGCTGGTTGAGTAAGCGATTCACTCATTCTTCTTTAAAGGCGAAGTAAGGGGAGTCAAATGGCGTCCTTTACTTCGCTTAATTTATTTTAAAGCAAGTTTTAAACTTTCAACGAACCATTTGTTACGGATTATATTTATATTTTACGTGAAATGATAACCGAACCAAAGGAAAAATAAAATAATTGCTGTATTAAATAACGTAAAGGTTAAACCGATAATAGATAAAATTCTCTTTTCGGTACGACTACAAAAAGAGATAACTGCTAAAATAATTGCTATAACAGCGGAAGTTAAAATGAAGTACGCGAAAGGAACCACGTATTCTACTCCAACTCTGTCTAAAATAGGTGAGAAGAGAAAGAGGTTAATAGTAACGAATATACTTACAATGAGAAACGTATAACTTTTCCAAGTGTATGTTTTTAGTTGCATTGAAGGGCACTCCTTCTTTATTAGTGTTTATATGTCTAATCGTAAGGTATTTACCTTTATTTTACAATTACAGAAAATTTTATTAAAAAGAGGGGTACTAATATGCGAATCAGAAATTTGATTGTAGTTTTTATTGCTATTTGTATATTCATAGTAACCGGCTGTTCAAATATACTAGGAAATGAAGATCAAAGAATCGAAGTGCAAAAACGCATTGGTGATGATTATGAGGATTTGAATGTAGTTACAGACAAGAATCAAGTGTTGCAAGTAAAGAAAATATTAAATGAAATTCATTTTGAAAATAAAAAAGTGGAAATGTCTCGTTCAGCTGATTATCACTTTGTTTTTCAATTTAAAAATCCGAAAATAGAGGCGAAAGCTGAATTGTATCAAATTTGGATAAGTCCTAATAAAGATAAAGTAGAAGTAATGGCGGGGGATAATCGGTATGCTCAATTAGAAGGAAAAAATGCAGTCACTTTGTTTTTGATTGTTACGGGAGAGAAGTTAGCTGAATAAAAGTATATGGTACTTAACTTTTGGGTGTTTATTGTAATAAGTTACTACTTGTAAGGGACTATTCAATGTGCCGTTCTATTAAAAATTCTAAAGTTGATCAATTAAATGCAATCAAATCTAGTCAAAAGTAATGAAATTTCAGGAAAAATAAGGTACACTAGTCAATGGTTTTGGTTTAAAATCGATGGACGTTAATGTATACGGGGGAAAGATTGATGAACAACAATCCAATAAATGAATCAGTTGAAGAAGTTGAGAGAAAACGAGTAAGATCAAGCAAACGTTTTATAAACTGGAAGCTTATCGCAGCGGGTATTGGTATAATTGCACTTCTCATTGGGGGAATGAGTTATTACCAGGCAACTCACTTCAATTCGAATGTTACGATTAATGACACCAATGTTGGTGGTTTGAGTGCTGATCAGGCAATACAGAAACTAAAAACATCTGGACTAGCAAACAAAGTCTATGTCGATCAACAACAAATTTTAGATGAAAAAGATACAAAAACGGAACTTACGGAAAAAGATTTGCCACAAGTTAAGAAACTATTAAAAAGCCAGTGGACATTTTTCCCTTCTTCAAAGGAAAAAAATTATTCATTGCTACCGGACGAGGCAGATCAGTATCGTAGTGAAACGATGAAAAAACTTGTAGAAGAAAAGCTCATCTCTATGAATGAAAAACTAAAAGCGCCTCAAGATGCTATGGCGAAGCTTGAACAAGGAAAAGTTGTTATCTCGAAGAGCGTTGATGGAAAACAGTATGACGTTACTAGTCTACTGAAAGATTACGACAAGCAGAAGTATAAAAGTGAAATTCATCTGAAGTCTGCATACATAAAGCCTATTAAAGAAGACGACCCGATTGTCAAAAAAGAGGAGGAAGCACTACAAAATCTTCTTAGGCAGTCCGTTGAGTATAAAGTACAGAATGAAGTGTATCCTTTAAAAGCAAAAGATTTAATTCAAAATGCCTCTATGTCAAAGGATATGAAAGTTACAATCGATGCGAGCGACATTAAGAATAAGATTGCTGAAATTAATAATGCTAAATCAACGTTAAATAAAGATTTCGCATTTAAAACTCATTCTGGTTCGGTCATATCAGTAAAAGGGCAAGGCTACGGCTGGGCACTAGATGTTGAAAAAGAAACAAAACAAGTTGGGCAAGCTTTTGAAAAGGGTGAAAAATCGCTATCTGCTTCTAATATTCACGGAAATGGTTGGGAGAAGGAAGGTATCGGTTATAAAACAACATCGAATAATGGCATCGGAGACACGTATGCGGAAGTTTCAATTGCAGAGCAACAAATTTGGATTTATAAAGATGGAAAATTAGCAGTCACAACAAATGTAGTAACTGGTAAACATAGCACGAGTGAAGATACATCACCAGGTGTGTGGTACGTCCTATATAAACGAACACCATACACGCTCAAAGGAAGCGCAGTAGGTAAAGCTGATTATGCAGTTAAAGTAGATTACTGGGTTCCATTCACAAATAGCGGTCAAGGATTCCATGACGCAGGCTGGCGAACAAACTGGGCGAATAATGCTTATCTAACAGGGGGATCAGGCGGATGTGTTAACCTTCTTCCTAATGTTGCAAAATCTGTGTATGATAGTTTGAACACTTATGATCCAGTTATCGTGTACTAGAAAATAGCAATCTTGCGTGAAGCGATGTATGTATTAAGAACTTAAATTAAAAAAAGAAGCAGAAAATCGTGAGTGATTTTCTGCTTCTTTTTTATTATTTATACTATGCACTTCTCGTGTACGGGGTGATAGTTATAAAAAATACAAAATATAAGCTAGGTACATTTAAACATAAATGTGGTTATCAAGTCAGAGAAAGGCACCTGATGGTATCTTTTCTTTATTTCCAAAAGGACCTGCTCAATATCATCATGGATTTTTATTGATGGCATTTATATTTATATTTACTCATAAGAATGGAAATAGCATAGTATTTACTGGGGGGATTAAGAATGAATAGGGATGAAACCTCATTACATCCTGATACGGGTGTTACGTCTGTAATGTTTGTTGAACGGTCATTAAATGAAATTCGTTTTTGGTCTAGAATCATGAAGGAGCATTCTTTTTTTCTTCGATTGGGGTTTAGATGTGAGGATACCCAACTAATCGAAGAAGCTAATCAATTTTATCGATTGTTTGAACATATCGAACAAATAGCGTATTCCTATACAAATGAAACAGATCCTGGGCAAATAAAAAGATTTAATTCAGAAGTACAACAAGCTGCAACTAATATTTGGGGATTTAAACGAAAAATTCTAGGATTAATTCTTACATGTAAATTGCCAGGGCAAAATAATTTTCCACTGTTAGTTGACCATACAAGTAGGGAAGCTGATTATTTTAGAAAACGCTTAATTGAGTTAAATGAAGGTAAATTAGATGCCCTTCCTGATGCTATTATTAAAGAAAATGTTTTCTTTTTAAGGATTATGGCAGACCATGCTAAATTTATTGGTCATCTTCTTGATCCATCGGAAAGAAAGCTTGTAGATACAGCACGGAATTTTAGCAATGATTTTGATGAATTAATGTATCAAGCAATTGACTTAGAATCTATGAAACCACAATCTCAAACAGTTCCTCTTTTAGATCAATTTTTAGATCAAAATCGTGTGTCAGTCACATCTCTTCGGGATTTTAAGAAAACGGCACGTGATTTAATTGAGCAATGTAAAATAAAGAGTATTATTCATCCATTATTAGCAGACCATGTATTTCGTGAAGCTGATAGATTTCTTGAAATCATTGATATGTTTGATGCTCATCTTACCAATATTAAATCACAACCTAGATATTAAAAAATATAGAAAGATACTATTTTTCCTTAAGCTGAGAAGTTAACAATTTATTGTTAGCTTCTTTTCCTTGTGATTTTTAATATTTCCAAATTATCCCCTTACAAATTACCCAAAAGAAACAAAGCGGAAAGAGATTGAGATGAAAAGAATGGTTATTCAAATCGGCACATTATGGAGACAGTTCGAATTAAAAATGTTGAATAAAATTGACACTGAATATCATTTGCATTTATTATGGAATCGTCCCATGTAATTGGATATGATTTTTGTGAAAAAAAGTCTACTTTTTTATTAATGTAATAGATTTCAATTAAAATGTCACTTTCAAGAACTATCACTAATTTTTTTTATGAATTTAAACGTAGGAAAGGGTAAGTAAAAATGAACTGGAAAAAAGGCGGATTATGGATTATTATTTTTTTCATTGTAAAAGGTACGATTTCTACACTTTTACTTGTTACAGGTGCTAAATATTTTAATTTATCATATATGCAACTTTTCGTGCTAGTACTGATCTTATTACTGATTTCTCTCATAAGTCGAAAATTACTCTATAGACATAAACAAAATAAAAAGCAAAAAGAGCTAAATGTATAATGAAGCCCCAGAGATCTTTGGATTTCTGGGGTTTTACTTATTCAATAGTGAGTTTTGGGTCCGCAATACGGATGGTACAAATTGATCTATTAGTAAAAGAGGGAGACACCATACCAACTATTGTAGATAGCACTCAACGCAAAGGATCTATATTATTTGCGGCTAATGATATGAAACATATGTATGAAGTTGCAGAGAAAATATGTGACAATATAACGTTTGTTTATCAGAATGGAAACCTTCTTTTAAAAAATATGTGTAAAAAATGTGGCAAATGACTGGTCTATATAAAAAGAGAAATTTTCGAATTCCCTGATAGTGCTAAACCTAAGCAAAATAATTAACCATCCTACGCATGAAAGTTCAGGTAGCTAATCGCATATGTTTTATGGAAAGGATGTGATTGAATTATGGAACGACCGAATTGGGGAATTGGCGGATTAGTATTCGTTGGCTGCATGTTTCTTGGCGGAGGAGTGGGATCTATATTAGGTGATACTCATGCTGGATGGCTAATAGGGATGGGTGCTGGATTTATTGGGATGGCTTTAACGAGACTGATCAGAAAGTAATATAACGGGATTCTTCTTCGGATAAATAAGGAAATATGTATGTAAGTAATTCATGGTATAAGAGCTCTATAAATTATAGTTAGAAACTTCTCTTTTCTAAACTACTCCATACATAGATATGATTCTCAAGTCGGAGGATGGCACCTTAGGGTGTTTTTTTTATGTTCCCTAAAAATGTCTTACCATATAATAGACTTCGTTAGATTCCGATAATCTTTTTTGTAATAGAATAGATTCATTACCGTTTCAGACCTAAGTATTCATTCATAACCTAACAGTAAAAGGGGGATGATTAAAGGTATGGCGATTAATGAAGAATCAATTTGTCAACAGTTTGCAAGAATTATCGGTGGCCAAGAAGGATTCGCCGGTGGAAAATGTGTGGTAACAATAAATCGGGATGAAATACAAGCAACAATCTTAGGGAAACGTTTTAGAGTAACAACTTCCTTCTCATTCGAATCAAGAGATCATAAAACTGGACGGGCATTATGTCTAGGACGGGTAGCGCTCTTACAAAAGGAAGTCACTGGATTTGTTGCTACAATTATTAAACAAGGGATAATTGTTTCGTCAATACACAATGAGTGGTTATGTGATGATCCAAATTTGATTTACGTTAATATTGAAGACGTTGATGATCCACTAACTTTCGCAAGGAAAGTTAGAAGAGCGTTATGCAATTAACTAATTTCTTTCGTTAAATGAGATGCTATCACATGCGAATTTTCAGTCCACTTTCGATGGACAAGAAAAAGATTCTATTATTTATGTATTAGCAAGTGAGTCTGAAATAATAGAAACAGTTAACAAATCGAGTAAGAAAACCAATCGTTTCTGATGATTATGCTTTACTAGATTTTATTCAAAAGCCGAGTACGTATTTTATCCCGTAAATGCCCGATTTGCCTCAACTAATAATCAGTGGGGGATGAGCACCCCACTGACACGGATTAAAGTTTCGCTTCATCAGCAACAGCATTTATTTTAGCTGGTATTGTACTTTTTATTATGTTTTACCCAGATCTGTTAGAGATTCCAAAAAAATTTGACTACTTTTCAAATAAATAAAGAGTAAAAAACCGGTTCTTTCGTAAAGGAACCGGTTTTTTACGTACGAAATTTGCGTTTTGTTGGTGTTACCACACCTCTATCAAGTTATCAGATACAAGGTAATAGATGTTTTTATAATTTGGAAGACGAGGAAATGAACTTGGAGGGAGTATTGGAAGCGTACAATCAATACATTGAGGGGGCATGTTTGAGAAGATTAAATCAATGGAAAAGGAAATGTTTTTTAGCCTGGGCTAGGACCTATCCGCCCGTTCTAATTAACTAAAAGAAGAACTTCCCCATACCGATTAGACTACTAATCATTCCTATTCCATTCATGCTGCTTTTTCCTACTGCAAGTAAGTTTCCAAGCATTCCTGGCTGACCGTTATTCCCCCATCCCATGGGACTTACCTGTCCTCCCCACGCTGGGGGGGGGGCGAAAACACCCCATTTATTGGAATTAAAATTAAAAGCCTTGGCTGGCGGTGATAGTAAAGCGGCAAGATGCCCTTGTGCGAACATCCCTGTATGATTGAATGGTTGAGCCCAAGGGAAGGAGGAGGGGTGAAAATTGAAACCTGCATGGCCTGAAACTGGAGCCCAATTAGCAGGAGGTCCTTGGGGCATCATCCCCGCATAATTGTTTGGCTGGCCCCAAGAGAAGGGGGAGGACTGGGGATTGAAACCCGTATAATTGGCTGATGAATCCCAACCAAATGGATAGACTCGATAACTCCAATTCTCAGGAATCTTCAGACCATTCATTCCCTCCGCTTTAGTTATTTGGGGCTGTGAATATAATGATGACATTGAAATTTGGGTATTATATTGCTCCCCGTTTCCCTCTGAATTCAAATACCAATATTGGTGCATAAGCTTATTCCCCTCACTTTAAAAATGTAATGTTAGACTTAGCCTATGTAATATTCCTTTTTATGGATGGTTACATAACTAGATTTACAAGCCCGTATTTAAATGTTTATAAAGGTGTAATCAATAAAAAAGATTTTAAAATGTTATGTTGAGCAAATAGAATTGCTAAAAAGAGAATATCCATTCGAAGAGTTTGGCAAAATACTGCAAGGATAATGTATTTTTGTGCAGATATGCAAACGATTTAAACGAATCAATGGAATTGATAATGAAGGGACAAATAAATATATGAGTGAAACATTACATAAAAGAAAACCACCATATTTAATGCTTGTAATCCTTTTTATTGGGGCATTTGTTTCTTTTCTAAATAACTCGCTTTTAAATGTAGCCTTGCCATCAATAATGAAGGATTTAGACATTAAAGACTATTCAACGATCCAGTGGCTTTCTACAGGGTATATGCTTGTAAGTGGTATATTAATTCCGGCATCAGCATTTTTAATAACCCGCTTCTCCAATAGGAGCTTATTTATTACATCTATGATGATTTTTATTCTTGGTACGGCCTTAGCGGCTGTAGCACCGAACTTTAGTTTATTACTTACTGGCCGGATGGTTCAAGCAGCAGGTTCTTCAGTAATGGGGCCTTTGTTAATGAATATTATGCTAGTAAGCTTTCCAAGAGAAAAAAGGGGAACGGCAATGGGGATTTTTGGATTAGTTATGATTACAGCTCCAGCAATTGGACCGACACTATCAGGTTATATTGTAGAGTACTATGACTGGCGTTTGCTGTTTGAAATGATTTTACCGCTAGCAATCATTAGCTTACTGCTGGGGATTTGGAAATCGGAGAATGTCATGAGACAAAACAAAAATGCAAAACTTGATTATCTCTCATTACTATTATCTTCTGTCGGTTTTGGCGGTTTGTTATATGGATTCAGTTCTGCAAGCTCCGATGGTTGGACGAATAAAGTTGTCTTAACAACCTTAACCATAGGCGCTATTGCCCTAATTGCTTTCATTATCCGTCAATTAAAAATGAATGAACCATTATTGGATTTACGTGTTTACAAGTACCCAATGTTTGCACTTGCGTCTGTAATTGCAATTGTCAACGCAGTGGCCATGTTTTCGGGTATGATTTTAACACCAGCTTATGTACAAAATGTCCGCGGTATTTCACCGCTGAGCTCTGGGCTGATGATGCTTCCAGGTGCGGTAATAATGGGGGTTATGTCACCAATTACAGGTAAATTATTTGATAAATATGGCCCTCGGCTTCTTGGTATAGTAGGACTTTCCATTACAGCTGTTTCAACTTATATGCTGGCAAACCTGCAAATCGACTCTAGTCACACGCATATTATTCTTATTTACACACTGCGGATGTTTGGGATGGCGATGGTGATGATGCCACTTATGACAAATGGCCTTAATCAATTGCCAACTCGCTTAAATCCGCACGGTACGGCTGTTAATAATACAGCTCAACAAGTGTCCGGTTCGATTGGTACTGCTATTCTTGTTACGATTATGAATTCTGTAACAAAAACAAAAGCTGAAAGTCTAATGGTTGATGTAGATCCAACAACCTTCACAGAAGCTACGAAGGCAATATTAACTCAGAAGGCTTTATTATCCGGAATTCAATATTCATTCTATGTAGCGCTTGGCATGAATGTTGTTGCACTACTATTAGTTTTTTTCGTTAAACGTGTAGATACAAGCGCGGAAGCTGTCGAGAGGTTAAATCGGTCGAGTGAAACAAAACTTTAGATAATGATTTCTAAAAATTTTTTGCTGATTAGTTAGACTATGAAGAAATGCAAATTTCTGCTGCTAAGGCGCTGGTATTTAAATCTGGAAAAAACAGTGAAATAATTATATATAGTAAAAAGGATCTGATATTCATAGCAGATCCTTTTTCATTCGTAACACAGTATACTTGTTTATCGTATTTGTTTGAATTGACATTAGAAACTACTGGTTTTCCCAATACTACAATCTTTAGCTTTCAATTTCTGATAAATATTATAATAATTCGCTTCATTTTAATTTAGTATTTTTTCTGCAAGTTATAAATCTAATGTCGACAAATAACTTAGATTACCAACCTTATAAGCAATATCATAATCATGAATAGTTAGGGAAAAGATAAATAAGGTAATCAATTACATATCTTTATCCCAGGCGATTCATTGCTATCTTCTCTTTATTGAATGGGATATTTTATCCCGCTATTTGCCGGGCAGTAAGACCCCACCTCAAAATTCAGCGGAAGCAAAGAAGTTAGACGGGGGTCGGGCTGCCCGTAAAAGCCCGATTGGTGTGGGCTGATAATCAGTGGAGAATGAACAAAACCCCCACTGATTAAAGTTTCACTTTATTTCATGCTTTTTTGAAAGGGTGTTTTTAATGGAAAAAGAAGTATCTGCCATTCCTCAGCCGAAAACATATGGACCGCTGGGTAATCTCCCATTAATTGATAAAGATAAACCGACCTTATCCTTTATCAAACTAGCGGAAGAGTATGGTCCCATTTTTCGAATTCAAACTTTAGGTGATACCATCATTGTCGTTTCTGGACATGAACTGGTAGCAGAAGTCTGTGACGAAACACGGTTCGATAAAAGTATAGAGGGTGCTTTAGCAAAGGTTCGTGCCTTTGCTGGAGACGGATTATTTACAAGCGAGACTCACGAGCCTAACTGGAAAAAAGCTCATAATATTTTGATGCCTACATTCAGCCAACGGGCAATGAAAGATTACCATACCATGATGGTCGATATTGCCGTACAACTCGTTCAAAAATGGGCAAGACTTAATCCGAATGAAAACGTAGATGTTCCGGAGGATATGACTCGCCTTACATTAGATACAATTGGTCTATGTGGTTTTAATTACCGATTTAATAGCTTTTATCGTGAGACCCCTCATCCTTTTATTACTAGCATGAGCCGTGCTCTAGATGAGGCGATGCACCAATTGCAGCGGCTGGATATAGAAGACAAACTCATGTGGAGAACGAAACGTCAATTTCAGCATGATATTCAATCTATGTTTTCTTTAGTAGATAATATTATTGCTGAACGTAAAAGTAATGGGAATCAGGAAGAAAATGATTTACTTTCCCGTATGTTAAATGTGCAGGATCCGGAAACTGGTGAAAAATTAGATGATGAAAATATTCGTTTTCAAATTATTACCTTTTTAATAGCTGGGCATGAGACAACAAGTGGATTGTTATCTTTTGCAATCTATTTTTTATTAAAGAATCCAGATAAATTGAAAAAAGCCTATGAAGAAGTAGATCGGGTTTTAACAGATCCGACTCCAACATACCAACAAGTTATGAAACTGAAGTATATTCGGATGATTTTAAATGAATCGCTACGTCTATGGCCTACTGCTCCAGCATTTAGTCTCTATGCAAAAGAAGATACAGTAATTGGTGGGAAATATCCAATTAAGAAAGGAGAAGATCGTATTTCTGTCCTTATTCCACAGCTGCATAGGGATAAAGACGCGTGGGGAGACAATGTGGAAGAATTCCAACCTGAACGATTTGAAGAGCTGGATAAGGTTCCTCATCATGCTTATAAGCCATTTGGGAATGGCCAGAGAGCATGTATCGGTATGCAGTTTGCACTTCATGAAGCCACACTCGTAATGGGCATGCTTCTTCAACACTTTGAATTCATCGATTATCAAGACTATCAGCTGGACGTAAAACAAACATTAACGCTAAAGCCTGGTGATTTTAAAATTAGGATTCTACCCCGAAATCAAACTATTAGCCATACTACTGTTCTTGCGCCTACAGAGGAGAAACTGAAAAACCATGAAATCAAGCAGCAAGTTCAGAAGACTCCTTCTATTATTGGAGCCGATAATCTTTCGCTTCTTGTTCTGTATGGCTCGGATACAGGGGTAGCAGAAGGTATTGCAAGAGAACTAGCAGATACAGCTAGTTTAGAAGGTGTTCAAACGGAAGTGGCAGCTCTTAACGATCGAATTGGAAGTCTACCGAAAGAAGGAGCGGTTCTTATTGTAACTTCTTCTTATAATGGAAAGCCGCCAAGTAATGCAGGACAGTTTGTGCAGTGGTTGGAGGAATTAAAACCGGATGAGCTAAAAGGTGTTCAATACGCAGTTTTTGGTTGTGGAGATCATAATTGGGTTAGTACCTATCAGCGAATTCCAAGATACATTGATGAGCAAATGGCTCAAAAAGGAGCAACAAGATTTTCTACACGTGGAGAAGCGGATGCAAGTGGTGATTTCGAGGAACAGCTCGAGCAATGGAAACAAAGTATGTGGTCTGATGCGATGAAGGCATTTGGATTGGAACTTAACAAAAACGTGGAGAAAGAACGCAGTACATTAAGTTTACAATTTGTTAGTCGTCTTGGAGGATCTCCTCTTGCGCGAACATATGAAGCAGTTTATGCATCTATATTGGAAAATCGTGAACTTCAATCATCTAGCAGTGAAAGAAGCACGCGACATATTGAGATATCCTTGCCAGAAGGCGCTACGTATCAAGAAGGTGACCACCTTGGGGTGCTGCCAATTAATAGTGAGAAAAATGTCAACCGAATTTTAAAACGCTTTGGATTAAACGGGAAGGATCAAGTCATACTGAGTGCAAGTGGACGAAGTGTAAATCACATACCTTTAGACAGTCCTGTTAGTTTATATAACCTTCTTAGTTATAGTGTTGAAGTTCAAGAAGCAGCCACTCGAGCACAAATACGAGAAATGGTGACATTCACAGCATGCCCTCCTCATAAAAAGGAATTGGAATCATTATTGGAAGACGGAGTTTATCATGAACAAATATTAAAGAAACGTGTTTCAATGTTGGATCTTCTTGAAAAGTATGAGGCTTGTGAAATCCGATTTGAACGCTTTTTAGAACTTCTTCCGGCGCTCAAACCGCGTTACTATTCTATTTCAAGCTCTCCACTCGTTGCACAGGATCGTCTGAGCATTACGGTTGGTGTTGTTAATGCGCCTGCATGGAGTGGGGAAGGGACATATGAAGGAGTCGCTTCTAATTATTTAGCTCAGCGTCATAATAAAGATGAGATTATTTGTTTCATTCGAACGCCACAATCAAACTTTCAATTACCTGAAAATCCAGAAACACCAATTATCATGGTTGGGCCAGGTACTGGAATTGCACCATTCCGTGGATTCTTACAAGCGCGTCGCGTTCAAAAGCAAAAAGGTATGAACTTAGGACAAGCACATCTATACTTTGGTTGTCGTGATCCTGAAAAGGATTATCTCTATCGTACAGAACTAGAAAATGATGAAAGAGATGGATTAATCTCTTTACACACAGCTTTTTCTCGCTTAGAAGGACATCCTAAAACATATGTACAGCATTTAATAAAACAAGATAGAATGAATTTAATTTCGTTATTAGATAATGGGGCTCATCTTTATATATGTGGTGATGGAAGTAAAATGGCTCCTGACGTAGAAGATACCCTTTGTCAAGCATATCAAGAAATTCATGAAGTTAGTGAACAAGAAGCAAGGAATTGGTTGGAACGTGTGCAAGATGAAGGACGATATGGAAAAGATGTTTGGGCTGGTATATGAATTTTTCTTAATTAGATCAGTAATATGTAACGAATAAACTTCTTTCGAATAAGTGAATAACTCATTTATAAAAATCCCGTATTTTTATTAAATACGGGATTTCCTTATTTTTAATAAGCTGGACTGATACTGTAGAAAAATAATAGGTAATTCATTTGACAATTAAAATGACCTAATTTAATATATATATGTCATAGCATGTAATTAGTAAAACAAATACATTCACTTTGAATAATTGACTGGTATGCTATATCCTTTTATGTCTTAATGTATAGAGGTGATACATGAACTTACATGATTTAATAGGCTATCTTGTTCATCGTACTGATGTGAAAATGACCAATTATTTTACGAAGAAATTAAAGCCTTTTGGAGTTACGCCAGAGCAGTGGGGGATTATTAGTGTTCTTTGTAGCCAAAGGGCCACTACTCAAAAAGAGTTAGCAGAAGCGATTGATAAAGATCAAACTACTGTCGTAAGAATGATACAGTCAATGGAGAGAAAAGGGATTGTAAAGAAGGCTTTGAATGACCAAGATAGGCGTTCACACAACCTTTTTTTAACTGAAAAAGGTGACGAGTTAAAGAAAACAATCTTGCCTGTAGTGAAAGACGCTCACCATTTCGTTACGAGTAATTTGAGCGAAGAAGAGATTAAAGTATTACAATCATTATTAAACAAATTGTATGATACACGCTATTAATACTTGTTCCTTATTGATGCTACGCTATTCATAAGGAACAAACTTTGTTTTATGTATTATATGCTATAGCATATAGTTTTTGTTTGTTTGGAGGAATGGGAAGATAGCTTTATTTTGTATGATATCTGATTCAGGGTCACCTTTTTGCCTAGTACCAGTCAAATTTTTGTATTATATATGCTATAGCATGTAAAATCCATCCCTTTAATATTAAGAAGGGGAATGTAAATTGAAGCGACTTCCCTATGGTCAATCTCAGGAAATAGGGTAAAGGTAGTGATTACTATCTGAACAATACTGAGTTTTCATCAAATAATAAGAAAGGTGTGATTACTATTTTAATTTTCATCAATATTGTAAAAGTAGTGTTGTTTCTGTTCTTTTTAATGACAGGTACGAAAATTATATCTGGGAAAATGGCAGATGAGTTTAAGCGATTTGGTTTACCTTCGTTTTTTAATTTCTTAACTGGAGCTTTTGAGATTGTAGGAGCAATTGGAATGTTGATAGGAATTTGGTTCCCAACAGCAGCTTTATTGGCAGGATTATTGTTAGGCGGTACGATGCTTGCAGCTGCATTAACTCTTATTGTACTAGCGAGAGATCCCTTTAAGAAGGCAATACCTGCGCTTGTTTTGTTTGTCCTTAGTATAGGGATAAGTTTGTATCATATTTTTTAAACAGAACCGAAAACTGTTAAACTTTATGCGTTCAAGTTGATATCGTTTTGTAATTATTTTATAGATAGGGGGTGTGAAAACGTATGAATGAGTTATTGTTTTTCAAAGTCTTAGCGTTTCTTGCTATATTGACAACAAGTATTGTTGCTGGAACCGTTTTTGCATACTCTAATTCTGTCATGCCTGGTCTTCGTAATGCGGATGATCGTACCTTTGTTCTTTCGGTTAGACACATTACCTCATCAGTGGCTAATCCGATTTTTCTCTTCATTTCAAACGGTGCTCTTATAGCGCAAATCGGTTTTGTTGTATTAGCGGTTTACCTACAGCAATTTGATAAATTCATTTTAGGATTAATCGCATTGATTAGTTATGTTGCGACTCTACTGATCACTTTCACAGGAAACCTTCCGATGAATAGAGCGATTATCTCAGCTGAACTACCTGTAAGAGATTCTGGATGGGAGGAACTCAGAGTCGAATTTGAATCCCGTTGGACGTTGCTGAATCACACGCGTACCTTAACGTGCATTTTGAGTGTGTCGGCACTACTAATAGCGTTGCTTATTAATTAGTAGTATGAATATATTTAGATAAACAGTAATTAACCGGATAATTCTTAAGGAATACGGCATTGGAAAATAACTTATCGTTCCTGATTTTATCAGATGAATATCTGGTGGATTTAAAAGCTTATGATGTTTTCTATCATGGCGATGCTCCCTTTATGAAGCCCGCGGTACTCATGGAAAACCAGCCTACTTTCTTGTGAAGAAAAATGGACAACTACTATATCAACAGAGACAAACGATGCCATTTGGTCGTCCAACTTCGACAGAGTTTAGAAAAATTGTTCAATATATAGGTAAGAATCTCAAGCCTAAATAGAGCTCTTTTTAATGAGTTTTTAATAACTCTTTAATTTTTAAATACAATAAAGAATAGGGAAAGTCTCAAACTAGTGCTGGAATAATAGCAATACGAATTTAGACATTACTATCATTCGAATCATAATTAGTAAAAGAATGAGAAGAGTTTTTTATACAAAGGAATTCCCCGTGAACTTTATATTGAAAATAGGAGTGAGTGAAAATGGCATATTTATTACAAGTTGATTTTCCGTTTGAAGGTCCTTTTGGTGAGGAAATGGAAAAGGCGTTTTCGGATTTAGCAAAAAGTATTAATGAAGAAGAAGGATTCCATTGGAAAATATGGACAGAGAATCAAGAAACAAAAGAAGCTGGAGGCATCTATGTATTTGAAGAAACAAAAGATGCTGAAAAATACGCGGAAATGCACAAAAACAGACTTGAAGAAGCTGGTGTTAAAGATATTAGAGTAAGAATTTTTAACATCAATGAAAAGTTAACGGAACTGAATCGTGGTTATATTAAATAATTCCGACAGTCGGAGCAAGCTTAAAAAGGAGGGGATAATCCCCTTCTTTTTTGAATTCTTAAATTGATGATGAGGGGGATCTCACACAAAAAAATCCCTATATAGATAGGGATTCGTGTATTGGCACATAGATCCTTGGAAAAGGATATTCTAAGTGTAACATATGAGAGTTCTTGAATTTGTGAAATTGACGTGAAAGTACTGTGAAAAAAGTTGTATTGAAATAGTTATTTATAAAAGGGTAAGACCCTTACTGGGAGGTAAGGGTCACAGGAAATGCAAATTTATTTGTAATTTGCTAAGATAATTATAATATATATACCAGTCTATACATATTACGAAAATATGAACAAAACTGTTATTTAGTAACTATAGGTAGAACATCCTATTTCTTTTTATTTATATGATAAGATATAAATAGTAAGTCAAATGTGACAATGATAATTATAAGTAATACCTCTAAAAGTGCTTCCGTTTTCCCATGCTGCAAAGACTTTAGAAAGAAATCCCATTCTTTTTCATAGGGAGGTTCTACCCAATTTCGTTGCAGTCCTAAAACCATTCCGTTTATAAAAAAGATAATACTTAATAGAATTCTTCCAACAAATACGGCAACTACTTTTATATTCCAATGCTTTATCTTGATTACATACAGGAATGGGAATAGTATAAGTATCCAAAAAACAATAATATAGACTGTATTTATCATTCTTTACTCCTCACAAAATGATTGTTTCTTAATCTTGGTGAATTTTCAGGGTGAAAGTTACTGGTGTTCAAACCGTTTCTGCACTTGCGAAAAAAGGAGTCAGAATACCGGCTCCTTTTCTATCTCTCCGTCTCAAAAAACTCAATCCACTCTCCATCAGATCCAGCAAAAAATATGTAACGTGTTCCATCTGGCAATGTTTCGATTTCTTCACCTAGTAAAAATGTTACTTTGTGGCTTTCTAGTCTTTTGATTTCATCTTCTAATGAATCCACTTTAAAGCAAATGTGATGTACTTTTCCTTCGGCTGGAAGGGAAGAGTTATAACCTTCAATTAGTTCAAGTATCGTTTCCTTTGATTCTTCTACACCTAAAAAAGCGAGTTTTAAATCTGGGTTCGGATGTCCCATGCGCTTAATGAGCTGTAAGCCAACGACTTTTTCATAAAATGAAATAGATGTTTCTAAATCTGCAACCATAAGTCCTACGTGTTCAATTCTTCTAATTGGCATGTGCGACCCTTCTTTCTGAAAATTATATATAAAATAATATGGAAAATTAAGAAAATAAGCAAGATATAATTGTTACAATTTTTAGGGCGTTATATGGTATAGTGAGAAAGTATGTTTGGGAGAAGGAAGGAGATTATACGATGAATACACTTACTCAAACTCCTTCATTATCAGAAACGATGAAAGAGTGGCACTATGCATTAGCATATGAAATTAAACATTGGAAAACGATAGGTGGTAGTAAAATTTCTATCATGAACGGTCGTTTTTTATATACAGATTATGAAAATACAGTGTATGTATTTCAGCTTATTTCGGAAGTAAGCTTACCTGAGGGTTCACCGATTCGAATTGAGTTCGATGGTGAGGAAGCGACAGGGGAAGTACTATCTGTACATGGATTAGAAATAGAACTGAAGTTAAATGATTATATACAAGGCGAAATACGAGAAGCGGTTTTATATAGTGAACCGTGGCAATTGTTAGAGCAACTGCAAGAGAGATTGAAAGAAGCGCGTAAGGATAAGCTGAAACGTAATCGTATAAAGCGTCTTGTTGAGGGGACGAGCAGTCCAAGGCATATTGAGAAGATGAAAAATACGAAAAATGAATTGGCGTATCGTTCATTTTACAACCCGACAACGTACGTGTGGGGACCACCTGGAACAGGGAAGTCTTACAATTTATCACGTATTATTTCGGCGCATTATCAAAAAGGAAAATCGGTACTTGTGTTAGCTCATAGTAATGCGGCAGTAGATGTATTAATGAGCGAAGTAACGAAGCAAATTGAAAAGAAAAAGAAATGGACGCCTGGCGAAATTGTTCGTTACGGTTATAGTCAACATGAACATATACGAAATCATGAAACGTTACTTGCATCGAAATTAGTTGAAACGACGAACGGATCTTGGGGAGAAGAGAGACTCTATTTAGAAGAGACACGACAAGATCTTCGTGAAAAGATTTTATCATATAAAGCGACTTCTGCTGATAAGAAGCGTATGCAAGAAATAGAAGGTGAACTTCGAAAGCAAAAAGCGAAAATTAAAGAAGTAGAAAAAGAATATATTGAAAATGCGAAAGTAATCGGTGCGACTTTATCGAAATGTGCCATTGATTCACTTATTTATGAGCGTACATTTGATTTAGTTGTCGTAGATGAAGTAAGTATGGCCTATGTTCCGCAAATTGCATTAGCAGCTTCACTTGGAAAACGTATCGTCGTTTGTGGTGACTTTTTACAGTTACCTCCGATCGCAATGGCGAACCATGAACTCGTTCGAAAATGGCTCGGCGAAGATATGTTTTATCATGCAGGAATTGTTGATACTGTAAATAAATCAGAGGCACATCCAAACCTTTTTATGTTGCAGGAACAAAGACGTATGCATGCAGACATATCGAAGTTTACGAACTCATTTATTTATAAAAATAGAGTGTACGATCATCCATCTGTTTCAGAGCGTAAAGAACTTGCGCAACTACAACCGTTCGCAAATGAGGCGAGTGTTTTATTTGATACGAGCTTAATGGGAGCATTTTCTTTAAAAGACGCTGCTTCTGGTTCGCGTTTTAATATTATGTCTGGTTTAGTGGCGATGCAAATGATGTTAATTGGACTGTTAGACGGTGTTCAATCAATTGGTATAGTTACACCGTACCGAGCACAGTCCCGCTTTTTATCAACTTGTATTAGAGAAATGTTACAGAGAACGAAATATCAAAACATACCAGTATTAGCGGCAACAGTTCATAAGTTTCAAGGTTCTGAAAGAGATATGATGATCTTTGATACGGTTGATAGTTATCCGCAAGAACGTCCTGGTGTATTATTCTTTGATCATAAAAACCATCGCCTCGTCAATGTAGCAGTAACGAGAGCGAGAGGGAAGTTCATTCAATTATCGGATTGCCATTATATGCGTAAAAACCTTTCGAGAAAACAAGCGTTATCACAATTAACAGCACATATAGAACGTCACGGTGATGTGTATGATCGCACGACATCAAGACAATTGTGGGAGCGAAAAATTTCGAAACGTTTACGCTGGTTTATGGAAATGAATCTTGAAGAGCCGAAAGGGTTATTAAAAGATATTTTAGTGGCAAAACGAGAAATTATCATTTCACTTCCAAGTACAAAACAAGTGGATAAACGAGTATGGCAAGCGTTAATGCGCACAAATGCGCAAGTAACAGTTTATAGTGATGGACCAGTTCCATTAAAAAATGTAAAGTTACAAAGACAAAATAAAGCGTTCCCGTTCCTAGTAATTGATGATGAAATCTTTTGGGCAGGGGCACCACTCACATCTCAAATGATGTTTGAAGGGAGCACGGAATTCCCGTATATATGTGCAAGACTACAAGCGCCGGAAACGATTGGTGTATTAAAAGGATTTTTGGATATTCGGTAAATTCGGATAGGAATTCCTTGACTTTTATTCGGAATAAACTTAGAATAAAAATAATTTAATATAATTTTATGAAAATTCTTATCACGAGAGGTGGAGGGACTGGCCCTACGATACCTCGGCAGCGGATTCTATATGAATACTGTGCCAATTCCAGCAAGTTTACTTGAAAGATAAGAAAGAAGCTCATTTGACTGTATATACAGAAGCCTCTTTCTATCTTTTAGAAAGAGGCTTTTTTACGTGAAAATAAAAGGGGGAAGAAAAATGGGAGCGACAGGAGTAACGTCACAAAGAAAAACAATTGAAGAGAGTATAGAAAGAAATAAGGAAAAGTACATAGAAACAAGTCATGATATTCATGCGAATCCGGAGATTGGTAACCAAGAATTTTACGCATCAAGAACGTTAAGTTTATTACTAGGAAGTGCAGGTTTTCAGTTACAGCACAATATTGCTGGACATGAAACAGGTTTTATCGCACGAAAAAGTTCAGGGAAACAAGGACCAGTTATCGCATTTTTAGCTGAGTATGATGCTTTACCAGGACTTGGTCATGCGTGTGGTCACAATTTAATTGGCACAATTAGCGTTGCGGCAGCAATTGCATTATCAGAAACGCTTGAGGAAATCGGCGGAGAAGTTGTCGTGTTTGGAACGCCAGCAGAAGAAGGCGGGCCAAACGGTAGCGCAAAATCGAGTTATGTAAAGGCTGGTTTATTTAAAAATATCGATGCGGCGCTTATGATTCATCCGAGCGGAAAAACAGCGACGACGAGTCCTTCATTAGCAGTTGATCCACTTGATTTTCATTTTTACGGAAAAACAGCTCACGCGGCAGCTTCACCTGAAGAAGGGATTAACGCATTAGATGCGGTAATTCAGCTGTACAACAGTATTAACGCACTTCGCCAACAACTTCCCTCAGACGTGAGAATACATGGCGTCATTACAGAGGGTGGAAAAGCACCTAACATTATTCCTGACTACGCTGCAGCGAGGTTCTTCATCCGCGCAGCAACGCGAAAAAGATGTGCAGAAGTAACAGAAAAAGTGAAAAATATTGCACAAGGAGCAGCGTTAGCAACAGGTACGAAAGTAAAAATCCATCAATTCCAAAATGAAATCGATGAACTACTCGTAACAAAAACATATAACGACATCGTAGCTGAAGAACTAGAATTACAAGGTGAAGAAGTAAATCGTAAAGAAAGACTTGGCATCGGTTCAACCGACGCAGGAAACGTAAGCCAAGTTGTACCGACAATTCACCCATATATTAAAATCGGTCCAGATGACTTAATTGCGCATACAAATGAATTTAGAGAAGCAGCACGTTCAGAATTAGGAGACAAAGCACTTGTTACATCTGCAAAAGCACTAGCGAATACAGCGTATCGATTAATTACAGAAGAAGGGCTGTTAGAGAAGGTGAAGGAGGAGTTTAGAGAGGCGCAGAGGAATCAGGGATAAGGGGATTAAGGTGCTCTTTTCGAAGAGCAATCTAATTAATAAGTAGAGATATAAAAAAGAACATTGATATTTCAATGTTCTTTTTTATTTACTAATCATTGATTTTGTTGGTTTTTCTCAAGAAAGAGAAACTTTTACTGTTACGTACCCCTTTATTAGAACGACAATTTCTCCTCAAACTCACTCTTTAATACAATTAAAGGAGATGATAATCCAAATTGCATTAAAGAGTCTAAAAATGTAGCGAGAGAATCCATCGAATCGCTCATGACCTTCATCATATAATTAAATTCGCCGCTAATTCGATATAAATCTGTTACTTCAGGAGCGGCATTACAATATTGGATAAAATCAGAGCATTGGCTCGTTTTAAACATAATGAATGCTTGAATGTTTTTATTAATTTTGGAAGGCTCAAATTTCGTTCGGTAAGCCGCTATAACTCCTTGATCTTCAAGTTTATTAATACGCTCTTTTACAGCAGGCTGCGTCATGGATATAATTCGTCCTATTTCTGAAACGGAAATTCTCGCATTTTCATACAACAAGTTCATTATTTTATGGTCAATTTCATCCAGTTTTACAGCGTTTTGCATTGTGTAGCCTCCTTGTTTGGTTTTCTAAAGTAAACCACGAATTATAACTATAATATCATAAGCGAACGAACTGAATTACCTATAAATCTATATTTAAAATTATTGGTGTTTGCATGAAAATATAAGTATAGCATTTATCAAACGGAAATTTAGGAAGGATGGAAATATATGAAGAATCTTGATGGAAAAGTAGCGTTTGTAACAGGGGCGAGTCGCGGAATTGGCCGTGCTATTGCAATGAGATTGGCGAAGGACGGGGCATTAATTGCAATTCACTACGGCCGAAATAAAACAGCTGCAGATGAAACGATTAAAGAGATTGAATCTAATGGAGGGAAAGCTTTCTTAATTGAAGCTGAACTCAATTCAATTGATGGTGTCAAAAGGCTAGTAGAGAGATTAGAGAATGAACTGCAAACAAGAGTTGGTACATCAGAGATTGATATTTTAGTAAACAATGCAGGCATAGGTACACAAGGAACGATTGAAAATACGACTGAAGAAGTTTTTGATGAAATTCTCGCCGTAAACATTAAGGCGCCTTTCTTCTTAATTCAGCAAACATTACCATTAATACGAGCGGAAGGGCGCATTATTAACATTTCATCAGCAGAAGTACGACTTGGTTTTACAGGATCAATTGCATACGGTTTAAGTAAAGGGGCATTAAATACGATGACACTGCCTCTAGCTAAACATCTTGGAGAAAGAGGCATAACAGTGAATACAATTATGCCTGGGTATACGAAGACAGATATGAATGCAAAATTGCTAGATAATCCGGAAATACAAAATTTTGCTACGAATTCATCTGTGTTTGGACGAATAGGGCAAGTTGAAGATATTGCAGATGCAGTAGCGTTCCTTGCCTCTTCTGATAGTCGCTGGGTAACGGGGCAGATTTTAGATGTTTCTGGTGGGTTTTGTTTATAGGGGTACTACTCCATACCCATCAAGCTAATCAAGTAAATTACTAGTTATGAAACGATCCTTGTTTCATATCTGGTAATTTATAGAAAGGTAGGCATGATAAAGAAGTCTATTAAAACGTGATTTTTTCGCTAGGCAACTTGAATAAGGGGGCTGTTTCTGTTCTTGTGCTAGTATCAGGGATTATGGTTCAACGGTTGTTACCATCATCTTCAAATAAAGAGCAATTAAATTGGAAAGACGAACTTCTGCGATTTAAGAATATTCATCTTTGGGCAGCGTACGTAACAAGTATGTTCATTATTGGTGGTACGTTTGCAGCATTTAGTTATTTCACTCCAACCTTTACAAATGTTACAGGATTTTCAAGCACAAGCATTCCATATTTACTTGCTCTCTATGGTAGCGCGACGGTAATTGGGAATATAATAATTGGCAAGTTCGCTGATAAATTTACAATGAAAATACTTATGGGTGGATTAATTATATTAATCATAGCGTTGTCTTTATTTGCTTTAAGTGCAGAGAATAAATACATTGCAGTTATTTCTACGATTTTTATTGGTTTAACTGGTGTAGCATTGAATCCAGCTATGGTTGCGAGGGTGATGAAATCAGCTAGTAATGGAATAATGATAAATACCGTTCATAGTTCTTTTATTACGCTAGGTATTGTTATTGGTTCGTCATTAGGTGGTCTTGGGATCAGTAAAGGATATGGTTTTGTATCTCCGCTATGGATTGGAGCTTGTTTAGCTATCCTTGGGGTAATTTCATTGTTGCTATATTTACATAAAGGAAAGGCAGATTAAGATGTTTAAAATTTCTTTATATGGGGTACCGCCACATCGCCATCAAGCTAAAGAATCAAAATCCCCCATCGCCATCAAGCTAAGAAAAGCGAATACCCCAAAACGAAAAAATTGACATCTCCAGGAGGAAATGTACATTTTCTTGTTTGGGGTAGTTTTATTTTCTTAGCTTGATTTCGATGAGCGGTACCTCATAAAGGCCCCTGATACATAATTGATGTTCTGCCATTTGTAGAAAACAATCCACTTATACCATTTTAACAAGAAGAAATATCTCGTCCATGTTGTAATATTGGCTTACGTTAAGCTTGTGAAAAAATCATATTCATGTATAATACAATTGATGTATAATACAATAGTTGTAGGAGGGTGACCTTTTTGAAAAGAGAAGATGCCTTAAAACTAAGAACAGATATTAAGAAAATGATTATAATAACTGGGGTTTTTGAATCTCAAAATTTGCCCAATGGACCATTTGAAAAACCTTTACCAACTTCTCAAATGATGGCGTTAGAAGAACTAGAGGTGGAAAAATTAACTGTTTGGCAACTATCCAATAAACTTAGATTAGAGACTTCAACTGTAAGTAGATTGGTAGATAAGTTAGTAAAAAAGGGGCTTATTTATCGTGAAGTAAATGAAAAAAATAGAAGAGAACTTTTTCTGCACCTCACAGAAAAAGGTCACATAACTGTTAATTGCTTAAGAGAGCAATCCATTACATTTTATCAAAGTATTCTCAATAATTTATCAGAATCAGAACAAAAAATAGTTGTGGATGGTTTTGAATTATTTATTGATTCTATTTCTAAGCCTTTTGATTAGAGTGAGGTAAATCATAACATTTGGAGGATAAAATGAGTTTGGATTTTGAACGTCCTATTATTGAATTAAAAGAGAAATTTGATGAATTAAAGAAAATTATGAAAGAAAATAATGTAGATTTATCGTCAGAAATTCATGTATTAGAAAAACGTTTAAATAAAATGCAAGATAAAATTTATTCTAATATTACATCTTTTCAACGAGTTCAAATTGCAAGGCTACGTAACCGGCCCACGACATTGGACTATATACCTTTATTGTTTACAAACTTTCTCGAACTTCATGGTGATCGATTATATGGTGATGATAAAGCAATGATAGGTGGTATTGCAAAATTTAAAGGGATGCCCGTTACGGTTATTGGTCATCAAAGAGGTAGAAATACAAAGGAAAGTATAGAAAGAAATTTTGGAATGGCACATCCAGAAGGTTATAGAAAAGCGCTAAGACTTATGAAACAAGCTGATAAATTTAATCGCCCTATTATTACATTTATTGATACAATAGGCGCCTATCCAGGGAAAGGGTCTGAAGAACGTGGAATTTCTGAAGCGATAGCTCGAAATCTATTTGAAATGGCTACACTTAAAGTGCCAATTGTTTGTATTGTAATTGGAGAGGCATCAAGTGGTGGAGCTCTTGGCATTAGTGTCGGTAACCATATCCATATGTTAGAGTATTCATGGTACTCGGTAATTTCGCCAGAAGGAGCAGCATCTATCCTATGGAAGGACGCTAAGTATGCTCCAGAAGCTGCTGAACATATGAAAATTTCAGCAAAAGATTTAAAACATTTAGGAATTATTGATGAAATCATTCCTGAAATTAAAGGTGGAGCACAAAATGATATAAAATCACAGGCAAAAATGATTGAATCTGTAATCGAATCATCTCTAAAAAAATTGATACTATTATCCTCGGAAGAGCTTATACAACAGCGATATGAAAAGTATAGACAAATAGAGAATTATAAATGAAAGTATTTAAAGTCCGTATTACATTTCGGAGGATTCTCGCAAAAAAATTCTAAATATTTTGTAAGTAACCTCTTAAACTGGGATATGCTGATACTATTACTCTACAAAAGATGTGTGATCGGTATGGAAAAGGAAAATTCGTTCAAATGGAAGCATTATCAGCAAGATATTATTTTGTTAACTGTACGTTGGTACGGTACAACTTAATTTTTCGTGATTTAGTAGAAATGATGAGGAACCAGGATTATCCTACCATTATGCTAGAAATATATATGTTATATTTTCTTTTCCACTACCTTTGCACCAGAACCAAAAAATACGCTATTCTTTCTGTAGAATCATAGGAAAGGATGGCGTTTTTGTATGTATCTATCAATTTCTGACGAATTACAATTATTCGCTGAAGAATTATATGAACATCTTACCCCTTCATTTTTGGAAAATCTCGCTAGAGAGCTAGGTTTTGTAAAACGAAAACGTAAATTTTCAGGGTATGATTTAGCTACTATATGTGTCTGGATTAGTCAACGAGTAGCGAGTGATTCATTAGTCCGATTGTGTAGTCAGCTACATGCATCAACAGGAACTCTTATGAGTCCTGAAGGACTAAATAAGCGCTTTAATAAAAAGGCAGTGTTCTTTTTGAAACATATTTTCTCCACATTATTAAAAAATAAAGTTTGTGGAAAGTCAGCAATTCCAAGTGCTTCACTTACCTATTTTCAGCGAATTCGTATTTTAGATGCAACCATTTTTCACGTACCAAAACACTTGGCCAATGTATATCCTGGATCAGGTGGTTGTGCACAAACAGCGGGTATAAAAATCCAGTTAGAATATGATTTACATAGTGGTCAGTTTTTAAATTTCCAAGTGGAACCAGGGAAAAATAATGATAAAACCTTTGGAACAGAGTGTTTATCAACATTACGCCCTGGTGACCTATGTATTCGGGATTTAGGCTATTATTCACTGGATGATTTAGATCAAATGGATCAACGTGGTGTGTACTATATATCGCGACTCAAATTAAACAATAGGGTATATGTCAAAAATGAATTTCCTGAATACTTTCGAAACGGAACAATAAAAAAACAATCTCAGTACATCAAAGTTGATTTAGAGCACATCATGGATACCTTAAAACCAGGACAGTCCTATGAAATAAAAGAAGCTTATATTGGAAAGGATAAAAAACTATTCACTCGGGTGATTATGTATCGATTAACAGAAAAACAACTTCGTGAGCGTATGAAAAAACAAGTGTACACAGAAAGTAAAAAAGGGATTACATATTCGGAAAAAAGTAAACGATTAGCTGGCATGAACCTATATGTTACCAATACACCTTGGGAGATTGCTCCGATGGAAAAAATCCATAATTTTTACTCTCTCCGCTGGCAAATTGAAATCATTTTTAAAACTTGGAAATCCTTATTTCAAATTCATCATTGGCAACATATTAAACAAGAGCGATTAGAATGCCATGTTTATGGAAAACTCATTGCCATTTTTCTATGTTCTTCTACTATGTTTAAGATGCGACAATTAATTTTACAAAAGAAGAAACAAGAATTAAGTGAATATAAAGCAATTGGAATGATTCAAGACCACTTATCGAGTTTGTATCAAGCCATACAACAAAACATCTAAGAAATAACAAAGATCCTAATCAGCCTGTTCCACCTCCTACAGAAGAACGGAAGAAAATCTCATCGATATGAGAAGAAGACTGTTTTTGATATTATGGGTGTTGTTTATGAGTATAATGGGTTGAAAAAACAAAAGAAAGTTGCATAATTTAAAAAAGGAAACCCGTTAGGGTTTATTTGGTATGCATATTATTAAGAGTATGCTTCTATTTTAGGAATGCTTTACCTCCACAAAATGAAAGTACACTTTGTTTTCATTTTTAAGTTGATGGGCATGGGGTACCGCCAACAAGACGCGAATTTTGCACGCTAAGCAAAAAAACAATAAGCTGTCCACATGGACAGCTTATTTACATAATTCTCGTTCTCGGAAGTAAAGTTTTAAAAGTAATTTATCCATAGTGATATTAAAATTACTACTAACAGGGGTAGCACTATATCGCTATCAACCTAATAAAACAAAATACCTCCTAAAATGTAAAAAAAGGGCTGACTTCTCACAATAACTAACTATAGAAAAAGAAAATTTTCATTTCTTGACAGTTATTAATTAATAAAACCGGTTGCTGAATTTATCCTTTGATGGAAAAGTCATATCCCTTTAAAGGTTGTTGAGTAGAATAATGAGTAATAACTCCAGTTATTAAAGAAATTAACCCCCAAATTAATGCAAGGTAATGTACTTGGGAACTTGGTAGAGTATAAATAAAAAGGCACCCAAGTGAAACTCCCAATATAACAAGTATGAAATATAAATAATCTAAATGAACCCAGCAAAGAATAAGAAAATGCGCGGCATTTATAATACATATTACAGGAAGTAACATATCCACATTCAGTTCTTTAACGAGAAACAATACTGGAATACAAACAACTACGACACCGGAGGAAAATGCAACTAATGATGAATACTGATTAGGTTTTGCAGACATTTTCATCACTTTAAATAAAGCTACTCCAATTATAGGAATAAGCAATCCACCCCATATATAAAACCCTACTACTGCTACTTTAGGTAATGCATAAGTTAATATAAATGCTAATAACCAAAAAACAGCACCTGCAATTAACATAAATCCTCCGCCTCGGTATTCTTTGATAAAATCATAGCGATCCTGACTAATCTCAACATTTTTAGGTACAAAAGGTATTCTCACAGTTTTCCCTCCTCAATTAAATTTCTCCACCATTAAATGGCCTGTTTGCGGCGTCATTTCAAGTGATTTTGCAATGTCTTTTCATTTAAAATTCTAGCAAGTATTTAAGACTTCCTTCCTTGTTTTTTGGTGTGAGTGCTGGCTAGAGGTTTAGTGCACTACTTCTTGGAAGTTGATCTTGTAGCGCTCTTTCTCGTAATTCACTATATTTTCCAAAGAAAATAGCGAAAGGCAAGGCGATGAATACATTTACAAAATGACAAAACTGTAAGAATACACGAATGTTTGTAAGAAAGTTCGATGTTTTCCTTTTTCTTTTTTTATTATAGTGAAAAAGAAGAACGAAATATTCTCTTATGTAGGAAAGGAAGATAATAATGATTGATCTATTAAATAAATGGATGTTAGAAAGTACAGCCAATTTTAATATCGTTGTAGGACTTACAACATTTCTATTTTTTGGTTCAGTAATTGCACTTATTATTATTTACAAAAAATTGGTAAACCAGATGAAAGAACAAATGCTATTTATTTAAAAATTACTTCTCGTATGTTTACTACTCAAATTCTAATGAATGCTATATTTATTTCTTTAGTTGGTAAAGATATTGAGAATTTCCGTCAAATCTTTATAGTATTTGAAGCTTTTGTATTCTTTATTGGAGCTATTTATTCGTTTAAAATATATAGACAGGAATACAAATAATTCACTTATAAGAAACAATAAAAAACAGTAGTGATTTTACACTACTGTTTTTTATTGTTCATTTTCAAATATGAACTTTTCATTTTTAGTTAACTGTATATTCTATACATATGAAGTTAACATAACGTCTCATTATCGGTAGCAAGTTTTTCATAGAATCCTTGTTTTTACTAAATTTTTTGTCTCTATGTCTATCTATCTCTTATACAAGATTTTATATATCATCGATATAGCAGGGATTCTAGGGATCTTCGCTATTCTTTTTTGCATAAAATCTTGTATAGAAAAGTAGTTAGACTAGTGTGTTTTACTTCGGTTCATTTCAAAATATAATTGAAAATTCATCTTTAAATTAAAAAAAGAAGGTGTTACCTTTATATATTAATAACTTCGAAATATTGTATAACAGATAACTTTTATGCATTATTGATTAGCATTGCTTATTGTGCTAACGAATCAGGATAGTGTGGCGACCGACCAACTAAATAGTTGTTTTATCCTCAATTATTAGAAGGAAAGTTCTATCATTTCGTGAATTTATTAGACATAGACGAGTGCTATAATTTTCTATATCTCCATAAAGAGGTGACTACGCATGGATCAAAGACCGTCAGAAGAAGAATACACCGGGAGCTCCGGCGAATATATCCGTTTGGTGCCGGACGGTAACATCATCGACATTCTGCTCGCCCAGGAAAAGCAAATGACCGAGCTCCTGGCATCGTTGAACGAAAGCCAGGCCGCGTATCGGTATGCGGAAGGAAAATGGACGCTGAAAGAAGTCGCGGGCCACATCGCAGACGCGGAACGCGTCATGACCTACCGCCTGCTCCGGTTCGCAAGAGGGGACCAGACGCCTCTGACCGGTTTCGATCAGGAATTGTTCATGCCTCCTTTCGGAAGCTGGACAACCGCGCAATTGGCCGAAGACTACCGGGCCGTACGGCAATCAACGATCACATTGCTGCGCGGGCTACCGGCGGAGGCGTGGACCCGCAAGGGCACAGCCAACAACCTAAGCATTACGGCGCGCGCCCTCGCGTACGGCATCGCAGGACACGAACTTCATCACATGGGGGTTATCCGAAACCGGTACTTGAGTTAATCGTCGGCTGAGGCCTTTGGAATGGAACTAACACCTCTCATACAACCTTAGATACCGTTCTTATTGGGGTCCCGCCCCAGGACCATCAACTTAAGGATTTAGACTATTTTTGAAATTAAAAGCACGTTACTATTCTCTTATGTTAATGAGAAAGGGTGACGTGCTTTTTATGAATATGCACCAAAAACAAGAGTTATCTTTATTTGCCGAAGAGTTATATCGATTTTTTTCATTTGGGGGTATTTATTTTTCTTAGCTTGATGTTGATGGGGCACTACTCTATAATGGTCAAATTAAAATTTAAAACAGTTATAGAGACTCCATTCCTCGGAAATATTTTAACTATTAAGTTGTAAAAAGATATGATGCGAGGAAGGTTTTTATAAATCAAAAAAACTTGATGAATTAGTTGCATAAAGAACTAAACAGCATATATACTATAAACATCAAAAAAAATTGATGAAAGGAGAGTGAACTACAATGGCACAAGATTTTCAGTTATATGAGAAAAAATTTAAAGCGTTGGCGGATCAAAAGCGTTTAGAGATTATGTATGAACTTTGTCAGCGAGGCCAGACTTGTGTATGTGATTTAACAGAGATTTTTGAGATGACACAATCTAAGTTATCCTATCACTTGAAGATTTTATTAGAGGCCGGTTTAATTGTAAAAGAAACAAAAGGTACGTGGAGTTATTATGATTTAAATGACGCGGAAGTGAATAATTTATTATCAGAAGAATTGTGCTGTATCTTTAGAAAAACAGGAAAAGGTAGTTGTTGTTAAAATTTTAAGCTATTAATCAAAAAAAATTGATTAATGATATATAAAGAGGAGGAATAAGGTATGAGATATGTTCACGTCGGTATAAACGTTACGAATTTAGAGAAGTCTATTGAATTTTATGAAAAGGTATTCGGTGTATCACCAGTTAAGGTGAAAACGGATTATGCAAAATTTTTATTAGAAAACCCAGGTCTTAATTTCACGTTGAACGTGCGAGATGAAGTGAAAGGAAATCAAGTAAATCATTTTGGTTTCCAAGTGGATACAGCTGAAGAAATTACATTACATAAAGAAAGATTAGAAAAAGAGGGATTCTTTGCGCGTGATGAGATGGATACGACTTGTTGCTATGCGGTGCAAGATAAGTTTTGGGTAACGGATCCTGATGGTAACGAGTGGGAGTTCTTTTATACGAAAGCAGATAGTGATGTTCACAAAATAGAAGAGTCATCTTGTTGTACGACTTCAAATGAGGCAGCTAAAAATTCTTGTTGTTAATAGGAGATGGAAAATAAAATGAAACGTTTATCATTTCTAGACCGATATTTAACACTATGGATTTTTCTAGCGATGGCTGTTGGGATTGGTTTAGGGTTTGTATTCCCTAGTGTAGTAGATGGACTAAATGCATTACAAGTTGGTACGACGTCTATTCCGCTCGCTGTTGGTTTAATTGTAATGATGTATCCACCATTAGCGAAAGTTCGCTATGAGGAAATGGGCCGAGTATTTAAAGATGTAAAAGTGTTAGTGCTATCTTTAGTACAAAACTGGATTATTGGGCCGGTACTTATGTTTGTTTTAGCAATTATTTTTCTTCCTGATAAACCAGAATATATGGTCGGACTCATTATGATTGGGTTAGCCCGCTGCATTGCAATGGTAATTGTTTGGAACGATCTAGCTGATGGTGATAAAGAATATGCAGCAGGTTTAGTTGCTTTTAACTCGGTATTCCAAATGTTATTCTTCTCAGTTTATGCATACGTGTTTGTAACAGTAATCCCGGAATGGTTAGGAATTGAAGGAGCTATCGTTAGTATTACAATGGCAGAAGTGGCGAAATCAGTATTTATCTATTTAGGAATTCCTTTTATAGCAGGTATGTTGACACGTTTTGTACTAGTAAAGCTAAAAGGAAGACAGTGGTATGAAAAGGTCTTTATACCTAAAATCAGCCCACTTACATTAATTGCACTGCTATTTACGATTATTATTATGTTCTCTTTAAAAGGGGAAATGATTGTTAGCGTGCCATTAGATGTAGTAAGAATAGCAATTCCGTTATTCATTTATTTTATTGTGATGTTCTTTGTTTCTTTCTTTATGGGAAGAAAAATTGGTGCAAACTATCCGGTGACTACAACGTTAGCATTTACAGCAGGTAGTAATAACTTTGAGTTAGCGATTGCTGTAGCAGTTGGTGTGTTTGGTATTCATTCCGGTGCGGCATTCGCAGCTGTCATCGGACCGTTAGTTGAAGTGCCTGTAATGATTGCACTTGTAAACGTTGCTTTTTGGTTTAAGCGTAAATATTTTAATGACCAACCAATAAAAAGTTAAAACAAAGGTGGAAAACAACATGGAAAACAAAAAGACAATCTACTTTTTATGCACAGGAAATTCATGCCGAAGCCAAATGGCAGAAGCTTGGGGAAAACAATACTTAGGAGATAAGTGGAATGTATATTCTGCAGGAATCGAAGCACATGGTGTAAATCCAAATGCTATTAAAGCAATGAAAGAAGTAAATATCGACATAACAAATCAAACATCAGATATAATTGATGCAAACATTTTAAATAGTGCTGATTTAGTCGTTACACTTTGTAGCCATGCAGATGCTGTCTGTCCATCTACTCCGCCGCATGTAAATCGTGTTCACTGGGGATTTGATGACCCAGCAGGAAAAGAGTGGTCTGAATTTCAACGTGTTCGCAATGAAATTGGAGAACGTATAAAGCGATTTTCTGAAACAGGGGAGTAAATAAAGGAAAGAGTCAATCTTCTATCGTATAGGAGATTGGCTTTTTTTATTATATATTTCATTGGTTTAAAACAACTATCAAAATGAATAGAGAATATTCTGTCATATTAATAAAGTTAGAATAGAGCAGTTTCAGGAAGGCGGTTTAACGTATACATTACTTTTAGAGTGCACCTTACATGGTTTTTTGTTTATAAAATTTTGGTGGTGGGGGTATAGCGAATAGCGTTTACTCTCATTTTTTTGAGAACAGAGTGGAACGCAAAATATAAAATGTAATAAATTGTCCTACTGAGGTTACTCCTGTGGTTTTTTTGTAGTTAGGAGAAAGGGGGTCTAAGGAATGTAGAGAAGGTTGATTTGGAATGAAATTTAATTTCAAACCAACATAAAAATATTGAAATGACTGGAACTTTTAAACGATTTTATTTTAAAATAAACAACTTTTTTTATAACTTAACACAGTATTTCATTTAACTAGATTGAAATAGAATTTTTTTATTCTGAAAGTTTGATATTGTTAGTTTCTTACATGCTTTTCCTATTTGTAATGGTATAGTAAAATATAGTAAAAAGAGAGGGGATTAGTATGGCGATAATTGGAATTGATTTAGGGACAACTAATAGTTTAGTAGCAACATGGTCGGAAGATGGTGCAACGCTTATTCCAAATGTTTTAGGTGAATTTCTCACACCATCGGTAGTTAGCGTTGATGAAACGGGTGAAATTTTGGTCGGGCGTATTGCGAAGGAGAGACTAATAACTCATCCACAACTAACAGCAGCAACTTTTAAACGTTTTATAGGAACAGAGAAAAAATATGAACTAGGTACATATACTTTTTCATCTGAAGAACTCTCATCTTTTATTATTAAATCTTTGAAACAAGATGCAGAAGCGTATTTAAATGAAGAGGTTACCGGTACTGTAATTAGTGTCCCTGCCTATTTCAATGATACACAGAGAAAATCAACGAAACGTGCAGCGGAAATAGCTGGATTAACCGTAGAACGTCTCATTAGTGAACCAACGGCTGCAGCAATTGCTTATGGATTATACCAAGAAGAGTCAGAAACAAAATTTCTCGTATTTGATTTAGGGGGAGGAACTTTTGACGTTTCCATTTTGGAATTGTTTGAAGGGATAATGGATGTAAAATCTATTGCTGGTGATAATTATCTTGGTGGTGAAGATTTTACAAAAAGTTTAATGAGCTTTTTCCTGGAATCACATCAACTGGATCCAGATTCACTTGATTCTAAAACATTATCATTAATTTATACACAAGCAGAACGTTGTAAGCTTGCTCTGTGTGATGAGTCAGCTGCGACTATGAATGTTGTGATTCATAATCAAACATATGAAACGAGCATAAATAGAGGTGAATTCGAAAAAATTGTAACACCACTACTGTTACGTCTTCGTTATCCAATTGAACGTGCCCTTCGCGATGCTTCGTTAAACCCGAAGGATTTAGATGCTGTAATTTTAATTGGTGGGGCTACAAGAATGCCACTTGTGAAATCTGTTATATCTAAAATGTTTGGGCGTATGCCTTATGCAAACATAAATCCTGATGAAACAGTTGCTTTAGGTGCCGCGATTCAAGTTGCCTTGAAAGAACGAAATAAGGCGTTAGAAGAAGTGATTTTAACCGATGTCTGTCCATATTCTTTAGGAACAAGTGTCGTTCAAGAATTTGGAGATGGTAAGACAGAGTCTGGTTACTTCTTCCCAATTATAGAGAGAAATACACCTATTCCTGTAAGTAAAGTGGAGCGACTATATACAGTAAAGGATAGACAACAATTTATCATTATTGATGTATATCAGGGAGAAAACCGCAGGGTAGTAAACAATTTGAAACTAGGTGAACTCAAAATTAAAATTCCTCCCGCTCCCGCTGGAAATGAATCGGTTGATATTCGCTATACATACGATATTAACGGCATTCTCGAAGTTGAGGTAATAAGTACGTCAACTGGAGAAAAGAAAAGAACGATCATTCAGCAAAACGCTGGAAATCTTACAGATGAAGAAATAGAAAAGAGACTTTTAGAGTTAAGAGATATTAAAATTCATCCGAGAGATAGAGAAGAAAATCGACTTCTTCTTGCAAAGTGTGAACGACTTTACGAAGAGTTGCTGGGCGATGAACGTAAAAAGATTTCTATATTACTACAACAATTCGAGAGCGTGCTTACAACACAAAATGATAAAAAGATTAAAGAAGCTTCTAGTATATTAAAAGAACATATTGAAAGTATGGAAAGGTGGGCAAATCGCTAATGAGTATTTGGGATACGTTGGAGATTGAACCTACTGACAATATTTTGGTGATTAAAAAAGCCTATGCAAAACTTTTAAAAATACATCATCCAGAAGAGGATCCAGAAGGATATCAACGATTAAGAGAAGCGTTTGATCAGGCAGTAAAAAGTGCGAAAAATATGAAAGATAAGCCGTCGATTCAAATAGATGAAATTACCGCTCCCGATAGGGAACTTGCAATTTCTCCATGGACTGACAGTGATGCGGAAATTGCTACTACTACAATCGCTGAGCATCCAGTTTATACATTCATGGAAAGTGTTGAAACGCTTTATGATAATTTCTTTGCACGGATAGAGCAGAGAAATTGGGAAGAAATATTGCGTTCAGACGTGATATGGGATGTTCAATATGCAGTAGCATTGCAAGATCAATTAATTGAATTTTTCTTATATCATTATCACTTTCCACATTCGATTTGGGAATTAATCGATCAAGTATTTCGATTCAGTGAACAAAAAGATGATTTAGTAAATGAATACGGAGAAGAAACAATCCAATTTTTATTAGAAAGAATTAGCGGCGAAAAAGAAATGCGTTATGATATTTTCGAACAAAAAGATGATTTTGATTTTGAATTATACTTTTATGTACGAGAAGAAATTCAAAGGAAACTGATAGCGAATGAATTAGAAGATGTAAAAGAAGAACTGGATCGTGCGTTTGCAATGTATCAAAGGGACCCCGAATTATTACGTATGCAAGGTATTTATTATTTACGTATAGATAATAAGGAGAAGGCATTACAGGCATTTAGCGATATTGTGTCTATTGATAAAAACGATCCAGATGCATTATTATATCGTGCCCGTATTCAGTATAATCTTGGTCAATTTCACGATGCTATCAAAGATTGTGAACATCTTCTTTCTATCCATCCAGAGCATATGGATGCGATGCTTATGATGACAAAATGTTTAGAAAAAATAGGAGAAATAGAGAAAGCTGAAAAAATAGTGCAAGATGCCCTGAAAATAGATATAACCCGTGTTGAGTTTTTCTCATACGTCAATACATTCTTTGCTAAAAGTGGAAAGAAAGCACCTAAACAAAAGATAACAAAGGCTCATATATTTGGGTGGATATTCTGGTATAGTGGCTTATTTTTAAGTCGTACTTGGGTGTATTTCTTATTCTTTATACTTGCTACTGTAACGCGATTACCTTTCAAGTATATTCTTTTTCTTCCAATCGTTTGGGAATTATGGAAGTTTTATAGATTGAAAATCAAATTTTAAGGAGGAGCTTAGGTGTTCGTTTCAAGAAAGCAAAAGCAGATAGAACAATATTTTCGATGCCTGTCTACAATTTGTATAGATAGTTATTTTCTTGTTCATTATTTTACAAAATATGAATTTACATTTATAAGAGACCGTATACTTGGTAAAAGGTTTTTGAAAAGACAATTAAGGGAATTTGATTGTAACGACTCAGCGCAATTAAAAGAAAAGATTGAATGGTTATTAGAAGAAGGAACACGCCAAGAATTTCACACTATACACAATCAATTAACTCCTCTTTCAGAAGCAGGGCGAAAGCTGTCACTTACGAGTCAGTCAAGCAATGAAAAAATCTACATTGTGAATTACTCATTGCATATGTTACCGGATGCTGGGATTGCTGCATTTGATTATGCACAGTGTATTTATTTAAGTCGAATTGGTAATAGATTAGGTTATTTATCTAAAAAAGAAGCAGAACATTATATGATACAAGCGGCAAAACTTGCTCAAAAATCCTATTCAGATTGGAAAGAGTATTTTTTAGCTTATCATATCGGTTGCCATTTTAATAAATCGGACATAAAGTTCACGAATGTGGATAAATATAATTTTACTTACCCACAGAGTATGTTTAGAGTTAGAGATTCTTACCTGAATACAATTGCATGGGAAAATGACCTCCTTACAGATTTGAATGAAGGATAATTTTTGAGGGGGAATCTTACAACTAGACCGGATTATATTAGAATTGTTGATACATAATACTTCACCAAATGAAGAATTAGCAATATAGTCGTTTGAAAATCTAAGTTTAGTTCTATAACAGGTCCCAATTGTGGACCATAGAGATACTTGATAAAAACGTTCTTTGGAATTATGCGGACTCCATGTATTTGCCTACTCCTTCACATGTGAATCGTATTCATTGGAGATTTAACGCTTCAGTAGGAAAAGAGGGGTCTGAATTTCAACGTGTTCGCGATGAAATCGGAGAACGGATTAAACGATTTTCTGAAACAGGTGAGTAAATAAAGGAAAGAGTCAATCTTCTATCGTATAGGGGAATTGGCTCTTTTTTATTATATATTTCATTGTTGAAAACAACTATTAAAACGAATAGAGAATATTCTGTCATAGTGGTAAAGTTAGAATAGAGGAGTTCCAGGAAGGTGGTTTAACATATGATTTCTGAATTAAACAAGAATGATTTTTATAAATGTACCGGTTTAGTAAATGAAAAAGGGCAATTAGAAGTAAAAGCTGTCATTGCAGGAGTGAACCCTGGTCGTATATTTGTAGATAACATCTATTCTCCTAATTCTGGGCTTATATGGTTAGGTAATAACGATGGCTTCTTTTTTATAGGAAGTGCAGAAAATGAAAAGTTTAATAAAGAAATTAATAGTTTTATTAATAATGTAATAGAACCTGAGGCGAGAAAGGTTGAACTAAATTGCTTTGAAGGAATCGGCAATCATTCAAAGTGGAATAAAACAATTGAAAAAATATTTCAGCATCGTAAATTAAAGAGTTGGAATCAAAGAGTGTATACGATTAAAAAAGAAGACTATGAAGATAAGTATGAACCTAAAATTGAGTTAGGGTATACAGTATTGAAAATAAGTAAAAGCCTCTATGAAAATCATGAAAATTCATTGAAGAACATTGAATTTTTAAAATCAAAAATTTTAGAGTTTTGGTCCTCACCAGATGAATTTTTTACTGAGGGAATAGGCTATTGCATTACTTATGACAATATGATCATAAGTGTTTGTTTTTCAGGATTCGTCTTTGAAAATATACATTGTATAGATATTGAAACAATAGAAGGTCATCAGGGAAGAAAATTAGCCCAAAAGATAACTCATAGTTTTGTAAGAGAGTGTTTGGAGAATAACATCATTCCATATTGGGACTGTATGGAATTGAACAAGCCTTCTGTGGCTGTTGTAGAAAATGTAGGGTTTGCAAATGTGTTTAATTATGTAGGGTATTATTTTCCATTTGAGTAACTTAGACGTATTTTACAAACCTATCAACTTAAAAGGTTTTTATATGAAAGGAGAATAGGGTGAAACACATAATAAAAGATGTATTAATGAATTATTTTAAAGAAATTCATTCAATAGCAGTGGAGGAAGAATTACATAAGGATAGTTGGAATACCGATCTACACTATAAAATTATGGTGAATGGAAAGCGATATTCCGCAAGATTTATGAATAGCGCCCGAACAATCAATCCTGCCTTTGGGATGTTATCAAATGAACAATTGAAAGAGCAAGTACGGTATACGTATTATTTACGCGAGCAGGGGATTCATTTTATGCAAATTAACAAGAATAGGGCGGGAGAGTTATTTACATTTGTCACTTGGAATGATGAACAATACCGATTTGTATTGTCTAATTGGATTGAAGGAGAACATATTACACATTGTACAGAAAATATTGCAGAAGCCTTTGGAACGGAAGCAAGAAAGATCCATGATATTTCTAGTACATTTCAAAGCTCGATTTTTCAAAAGAAATCTCATTTAGATGGGTATGCCCAGTTTATTAATATGTTAGAAAGTAAGGTAAGCGCATGTAAAGCATTACGGGAGTATATAGATCTTGCTAAATATCATATAGAATGCGCACATACGAGTGACTTAGAGTTTATCGTACAAACAGATTTAAATCCTTTGAATGTTTTATGGGACTCAAGCCAACAGGTAAAAGGAATTGTAGATTTTGAATCTATTAGTTATGTAGACCGCATTGAAGGATTAGCTTTTTTAATAAAGTGGTATTCTCGCACAAAAGGAATACATTCGCATGAAGTGTGTGCGAGAGTGGCTAGTTCATTTTTAGAAGGGTATAAGGCCAATAATATTTTAACTTTAAATGATTATAAAAGGCTTTCTTCATTGCTATGGCTATCTGGTAGTTTGAATTGGAATTTTGTGAAGAAAACGCTAAGTGTAATAAGTGATGAGAGGGAATTAGAAGAACATTTGGAAGCTTATAGAGTGAGGGGGGAAAGATTATCTTCATTGTTAATTTGTAGATAATATTTATTCTCCTAATTTGGGATTCAAAAAAGAAACCATATGAGGTGTTCTAAAAATGAAAATACAAATTGTATTGTTTGATGGCTTCGGAGAGCTTGTCTCTTTCGCACCGTTTGAGGTACTCAAAAGAGCGATAGAAGAAGGGGCTTCACTTACGGTTGAATTCGTTTCAAGTGAACCAAAGCAAGAAGTTACTACTTCGTTTGGAGTTACGGTTAAACTAAATGATTTTTTACGAATGGATAATCGTCCAGATTTGTTAATTGTACCTGGTGGTGGCTGGAATCATAAAGCCGAACATGGCGCACGAAAGCAAGCAGAGATTGGTACCTTGACCGAAATGATTAAAGAGATGCACAAGGAAGGAACAATTGTTGCTGGAGTTTGCACAGGAGGTATGCTACTAGCTGCCTCAGGTATATTGAATAGTCGAAAGGCGACGACGCACTATTTGGCACAGGATGAAATGAGTGAATACGGTGCAGAACTTCTTCGTTACAGAATTGTGGATCAAGGCGATATTATTACTGCAAGGGGAGTTACTTCAGGAATCGATTTAGGTCTTTGGATTACTGAAAAGTTCGCAAGCTCCAAAATTGCAGCTGCTGTTGAATATAGAATGGAATATGAAAGGCGAGGGGTTGTTTGGAAGTAATTTTTTATTCGCTGAATCATATTTTTTGCTGTAGAGTGTATTAGATATTTTAAAAGAGAAAGAGCCAACTTAATACAAGTAGGCTCTTTCTTCTATGTATGAACTTTCTATGGTTAATAATTTGGCTGAATATAACCTAATTTTATCCCGCTATTTGCCGGGCAGTAAGACCCCCACCTCACAATTCAGTGAATGCAAAGAAGTTAGGTGGGAGCCGGGCTGCCCGTAAACGCCCGATTGGTGAGGGCTGAATAAAGTTTCACTTTATTTCCTTTGTGACAGCGTCTAAAGAGGATGAAACAATAGTACAAGAATCACGAATAATATAATTATTAAACTATATTAATTTCATAGGCGTGAAGATGTAGTCTAACCATTAACTTAAATGAATTCGCATCGATATACATGAAGTTAAGTGTTTGGTACTTTCTAACTCTCGTATTCTATAAAAATCATTTGCGAAAAAGGGATTTGGATAATTTTGTTGAATTTATTTATTCTGAAAAAACAATTTTGAATTGGAACTAATTTACATCTAATAATTAGAGGAGATTAAAAATGAATCACTTTTTTGTAGAATTTGGTGAATACCAAGCAAGTGTTTGTGAATGGGGAAATAAAAGTAAACCTCAAATCATTTGTTTTCATGGTTTAGGAAGTACAAAATTAAGTTTTATAGAAATAGCGGAACTTTTAAAGGATAAATATCATATTGTATCATTTGATCTACCTGGACATGGGAAAACACCAAGTTTTGAGAAGGATGAAGATTACGGTGCATTCCATTTAACAAATTGGGTAGTAGCATTACTGGAGCAGATAGGAAAAGAAACATTTCATACATTAGCACATTCATGGGGAGCAAGCGTTGCACTTCACTATGCAGCAGAATGTCCAGAAAAAGTTAATAAAATGATTTTGTTAGATGGTGGTTATCATCATGGTAAAATGAATGCAGATTATTTTGCGAAGCTATATAAAGATTCGAAAGAAGGGGAGTGTCTACCGCGATCATTAGAAGAAGAAATCACTCATTATGAAAAAGATTTTGATGAATATATTTTTGACAGTAAAGAAGCATTCATCCAATCAGAAAAAATGGTTTATAGCAGATGGTCACCATTAATAGAACGCGCGGTTTATGATTTAATGCGAGAAGAAGATAGTAAAGTGAAATGGCATGCTACTGGCGATACCGCTCGAAGTGTAATTAAGTTTCAATATACGGTGTATAAAACATTGAAATCTCATAAAATTAAAAGCGATATTTTATTATTGTATTGTGATCTTCCAGATAATTATTTAGAAATAAGAGAATTGCAAATTGCGGAATTTAAGAAGTATATTGATATTACAACTAAGCTTTATAAAGATACAGGACATTTAATGCACTGGGATAGACCAGAAGAGATTACTGAGGATGTTTTAAATTGGTTCATATAAAAAAGGTCCGTTGTTCGAATGTGAGCAACGGGCCTTTTGTTGAAAAACTTAATTCAAGAGTGATAGGGGGACAAGCAAGAGCATTACAGTTCTATCACCAATCCTTTTTTTGATATAGTAGATGTACAGCAGAAAATAGATAGAAAGATACTGCTAGTAATTTATACTTAAAATGTAGGGAGATTGAACAGAGTTATGGGGAATGAAAAAGAAATTAGTTCCGCTAAATTAATATGGAAGATGACGAGGCCACATACATTAACGGCGACGTTTTCTCCTGTAATTTTAGGGACAGTGGCATCACTGTATGTTGCCGAAATTGATTGGCTTTTATTTATTGCGATGATGGTTGCATGTTTAGCATTGCAAATAGCAACGAATTTATTTAATGAGTACTATGATTTCAAACGCGGATTAGATACTGCTGATTCTGTTGGAATTGGTGGTGGAATTGTCCGTCATGGATTGAAACCAAAAAATGTGTTAACAGTTGCGCTTTTATTGTATGTAGTAGCAGCATTTATTGGCATTTATATTTGTATGAATAGCAGCTGGTGGTTAGTCGTTATCGGTTTAATTGGGATGGCGGTTGGCTATTTATATACAGGTGGTCCATTACCAATTGCGTACACTCCGTTTGGAGAATTAGTTTCTGGATTGCTAATGGGAACATGTTTTGTACTCATTGCTTTCTTTATTCAAACGAATACTATAACGATTGAAAGTGTATTGATTTCCGTTCCAATTGGAATTTTAGTCGGTGCAATCAACATGTCGAATAACATCCGAGATATCGAAGAAGATATTAAAGGTGGAAGAAAGACATTGGTAATCCTCCTTGGGAGAGAGAAAGCTGTAGTAACACTAGCTGTAGCCTTTTTCATTGCTTATTTATGGATTACCGTAATTGTATTGATGGGTTATATAAGCCCTTGGGCATTAGTTATGTTCCTAGGTTTGAAAAAGCCAATCTCTGCAATTCGAAGTTTCCAAAAAGGGGAAAAGGATCCCGGGTATATGCGCATAGCAATGAAATCAACAGCGATGACAAATACGATTTTTGGCTTCTTATTATCAGCAGGATTATTAATCAGTTATCTGTTTTAAATAAAAACTATTGTTAAGTGACTAAACCTCAAATTCTCGATTTTAATATAGAGAAATCATATGAGGTGAAACCCGAAGCACCATACTTATTTGTTGAAGAGTACCTAATGGCGGGTGCTCTTTTAAATTTGAATAAAATGGACATTTGAATTGAAATATACACTTAAACTAAGTTGATAAATATTTGTAACCCCTTTCGTTGATTTAATTCTAGATGTATATTTGATATGAACATATATAAATTTCATTAGGGGTATAAGTGAAGATGCGAGAAAAAGAACGCTTAAAGCAATGGAGAGCAGATCTACAACAAATTATTTTGGAAAAGTCTAAAGAGAAAAGAAAGAAAAAGAAAATGAAAAATAAAAAATATAGCATTCCCGGCAATACAGCTGACTTCATGAATGGCAAGAATACTTATCGTAAAGAGAATGGGGTATGGAAGCAAAGAAATAAATGATGTGAGAATAAATGAGTTTGATTAAGTGTATAGCAATTATCATAGGCGCTACCGCGTGATCTGGGTGGCGTCTTGTTTGTTGTTAAGGAAAGATAAGGGGTGAAATAGATTTGAGACTTAAAGATTAGATAATAATATTATTAATTTAAAATACAGAAAATAGACTAGTAAACAAGCTGTTTTTGTTTTTTAGCATAGAATATGAGGAATCCAAGAGTTAAGAGGAGGTAATCATATTTATGGGATGTAATTGTAATTTCAGACATTGCAGAGATTGTAATAGATTTTGGGATGATTTAATGTTCTGTAGACGCAGACATAGAGATTGTGATGACCGTCGTTGTAGACGTGACCGCGACTGTGATTGTGATGAATGTCGTTGTAAACGTAATCATGATCGTGACTGTGATTGTGATAAGCGTAAGGATTGGTAAAGTCCTTTGAATGAGTGCGTTTCTTCACAGCACTCTTTTTTTGTTTATGGGTTTTCTAAATTTATACTTATTAAATGCCTGAAATGGAACGTGAAGTAATTAATGAACGTGTTATTAGTGGTGTAGCTGCTGCGAAGGCAAGAGGAAGAGAAGGCGGTAGAAAGAAGGCTCATACTCCTCAACAAATTCAAGGCATGATGGAAATGCTTGCTTCTGGTAAAACGAAAGTAGAAGTATGTGAGATGTTTGATGTTGCTCGTGCAACCCTGTATATGTACTGAAACAGGAGTTAGTCGTACGGTTTTGTACGAAATAGCAAAAGAAAAAGGAATAGTTTAATTTACTTTAAAGTAGCGAATCCGCTGCTTTTTTATTTTATCAAATAAATTGTTTTTGAAAAGAAATGAAATAGGGGTTTGCCTTAAACATTTATTATTAATCAAGAATATAAGTATAGAAACAGGTCTAATTTTTGTAATGGTGGAGGGGATTGTTGTGGACATAACTCAAAGTGTGGCAAGAATAGTGGTTAATGGGAAAGGCCTTCCGTTCACTTCAGTTCAAACCTCTGCATGGAATCATGGACCTGTAAATGATTTAATCGTTTCGACGAATCAGAGAGTGAATGAGCTTTATCAATTCATGTGGTCACAAGTACCAGTTACGATCTCGGTGTATTTTCTTCAAGGGGCGGACTTAATGAGATTCGCTAGGATTGCTGGAATTAATGAACGTGTAACGGGAGAATATATATATCATTTCATTTGGGGATAAGGAGAATTCAAAGTAGCTTAACAGCTGCTTTTTTATTTTGAATAGAAAAAGGAACCATAATAGGCTCCTTAATTCGATTCAGAAGTTGTGTAGTTTTTCTTGATGATATCTTTTATTTTGATAATTAAGGATATAAGGAATCAAGCACCTAGGATACCGTTTACCTAGTAATATGTATTCCTGGATGTAAATTCATTATAAAAGGAATCGATATTATAATATACTAAGCCTGCTGACTATGAGATGGTCGGGTACAAATGTTAATGTTTTTCCTATAAATTTTTCTTTTATCCGCTTATAATCATTTGTTTTATTGAATAAAGAAAGTAATTTCTCTGAAATCCGTTTATTAGTAGACAGTTTTTTTTCATTCCGCATTGTTGGTACATAGTTCTGTCCGAAAGCACCTCCTAACCTTGATAATTCAAGTGTTAACGGAAAAAAGGGAAGTCTAAAAGATACAGAAAATAAGAAACCCTCAAATCAAGAAGGTAGCTGAGTAGTAATATTTTTCTATCCAAATATTACTATTTTTTATTTTTCATGCTATGATTGATATGTTAATGAGTTGAAAGGGTGATTTTATGAAGTTTGGTAAAATAGGATTAGTTGTTGCAGCAAGTTTAAGTCTTTTCGCTTTATCTGCGTGTGGAAAATCTGCAAAAGAAACCGTTGTTTCTTCAACAGAAAACATTTTGAATGCAAAACAAATGGAATCAAGTGGTTCAATTTCTTTTAAATTCGATTCTAATGCGAAAGATATGGAAACAGAAGATAAAGCGGCAATTGATATGTTAAAAAACATATCATTTACAGTTGATTCAAAAACAGATAAAGATGCAAAAAAAGATGAAATAACAATTGGTGCAAATATTAAAACAGATGGAATGAAAATGGATATATCGATTCCAATGTTTATGGATGAAGGGAAAAAGGCTTTATATGTAAAAGCAAATAATGTAAAATCATTATTACAATTAGCTGGCGTTCCTGGTGATAGTTTTTCTACTCTAGAAGGAAAAGTTATCAAAATGGATATGAAAGATTTAGGGGAAGTAGATACAAAAGAATCTGTGGAAATCCAAGAGAAAGTGCAGAAAGCGTTATTAGATGCAATCAAAGCACTTCCTGAAGACAAATTTACAAAAGAAAAAGATGTATATACTGTGAAATTAACAGGTAAAGATTTAAAAACAGTGATTGAAAAGGTATTTGATGAAATGTCTACAATGAAAAACTTCACTGGAACAAAACAAGAAATTGCAGACTTTAAGGAAAAATTAAAAGATGCAAATCTTGATAAATCATCTGTTTCTTTAATTTATACAATGGATGGAACAACGATTAAAAAACAAGATGCAGCAATTCATGTCGAAGCAGAAAATTCTAAAGACGAAAAAGAAACAATTAAATTTGATATGAATATTAATTCTGATATTAAATCTATCGATAAGCCTATCAAATTCACATTCGATACTTCTGAAAAGAACATTGTCCCAATGGATGAGTTGCAAAAAATGATTGGTGAATTTATGAATCAATCTATGAATCAATCTATGAGGTATGATGACATGGATGGCGGGGAAGTAACTCCTGTTCAACCAGCTCCAACAGAACCTGCAGTATAAAAAGGCCCCCTTAGAAGGGCATAGCCACATTGCTATCAAACTAACAAAACAAAATACAAAAAATACGCTATTCTTTCTGTAGAATTATAGGAAAGGGTGGCGTTTTTGTATGTCTATTTCTGTATTTGATGAATTACAATTATTTTCACATCACGCTTCAAAAGAAAAAAGTGAGGAGAAAACTCACTTTAATTTATCTTATTCCTGACTTCTATCACCTGTACGCAATGAATGATTTACTAATACGTTTCATTTATTTTACACTTCACTTTATATACATCATTCATTGCTTTCGGGGATGACGACACAACGTGTACGGTTGTTTTCCAAGATTGGTACGTGCTCAGATCCTAGTATAAGTGTTTACAATCTTAGTATGAGCAAATGTGACCGGCTTAATAAAATAGATAAATTTTTTCGAATAGCCTAACAATCTAGTTGCGTAATAGGGGAAGGGATAAGAGTTAAAGGAAAAAATCGGTAAGGTTCTCCTAAAGGTCGGCTTGGTTTTAAGCTGATCTTTTAAATTTGTCCCATAAGTCGACGATTATTTATATGGTATTCTGGAGGAAAGGGGATGAGGTTATATGGATGTGACGAAAGAAATTGAAAAGATTTTTGTTGATAGTGAAGAACTTTCATTTATTGAAGCTAAAACTTTGAATTATCAGGAGCAAATGTCTACTGCAGATGGGTTTATTATTAGAACTGACGAAAGAGTTAAAAAGTACTATGATGCTCTTTGGTCACGAGAACAGTTATTAGTAGAGGTTCACTACGGGGATGGTTCACTTAACTACAAGCTTACTAATATTATAGCTGTCAAAGATGGCATGAATGGACAATACGAATATCATTTCTTTGGTGGATAGGGGAGTATCTCTTGAATTAGTTCAGTGAATCTGAAATTGGGACACAATATGAATTTAAAAAGGGTAAAACAAAAAATGAGTTGGAACTGGAATTAGTTCAAGAAAACATTCCATCAGAGTAATAAAGATTAATATCCCCTTCAAAGAACCTATTAAGTGCATCTTACATTTCCATTAACTTAAGGATATAAAACTACTCCAAAAAGTAAAAAAACGTTATTCTTTCTAGATAAGATAAATTGGAAAGAATAACGTTTTTGTTATATCAATCCAAACTTATCTTAGCCAAATGGGTATGTAATCATACTATTTTTGGAATACGAGGATTAATACGACCTAATTTAATAGATTTCTTACACGTAACTTTAAGTTCTTGCATTAAAACCTTTCGAATTATATTTTAAATTTTTTTTTGGAGAAGTTCTTCAATAAGTTTTGTTTTTTCATTCACCTTTGTTGTATATGTGAAATCACCATAACAATATGGATACCTAAAATTTTGTTTATTTCCACCACAAGTGTATATGTCTGGATTCTGATCAACTTTCATCTTAGAAAACTTTTTAGCCGAATCGTCTGAGTGTCGTTTAGCCTCTTGACTGGAAATAAAATCAATATACCCTGGTCCCATATTATAGCTTTGAATAATTGTATCCATGCTAACGCCTTTTTCTGTTCCATATTTGTACATTTGAGCAAAGTGCTTTACCCCTTGTTTAATGCTCAAGTTTATCTCTTGAATTTCATTTGGCTTTAATCCAAGTGATTCAGAGGACTGCATAGGGTCGTTGCCCTCACCTCTACTCTCTTGGTACATAATTCCTAACAAAAGTGCTGTTTTCTCTCCTAAATTATATTTTTCTAATTCTTTTTTCATAATGGGCTCATATTGCAATAAACGTTCTTCGGTAGCGAGCGCTTTATTTCTATGAATATTAGTTTTATGATTAAAATATAGTATCCCAATGATTGTTCCTAAACCTAAAATACTAATAAAAAATAATATAATAACTTGTTTTTTACTCTTATTCTTCATATATTACTCCTCCTTGTATAAAAAATTGCATTTTCAATGGTGGTTGGTTATTTATAAAAGATGCAATAATCACCTTTTCCCCTGCTTTTTTAGACTCGAAATCTTTTCTTTTAGATGTAAAGTTTAATATAAAATTTTAAAGATAAGGTAAAGATAAGATAAAAATAAAATAAAGTTCATTTATTAGAGTAATTTAAAAGGATATTGGTATAAAGGGGAGATTAACAGACCATGTCTAGGATTCAAATTATTGATCTCCTACCTTGCTATATAGTAAACTGTCAAAAATGATAACAAAATAGAGTTTTATTATCATTTCTTCAATTCAAAAACAAGCCGAAACATTCACATCCAGATGTAAATGTTTCGGCTTGTTCTTAGGTAGTCAACGAAGTATGTAAGTATATCCATACCAGAATACTACTTTATATAAAATGAACTTGATAAGGTGTATTATGTAACTTTGAAATAAAGTTTGATAAACAAAATTCAAAGCTACAGATATCTCATTTTTAATTAGTTTTTGCTTTTTTTAATTCAATTTGTTTTTCAATTTCCTTATCTGATTCATCACTCATTTCAAACTTATACATATGAATAAAGTATTTCTTTGTGTTTGGATCATATTCGACTCTTACCGTGACATCTTTATGCAGATCCTCGTTCAAATATCCGTTAAATATTGTTTCATGAACTTTATACGATAAAGGGTTTGCTTTATTATTGGAATTCGTATTCTTATTAAATGTCTGCTTTACGATTGTTAAATTCAAATTAAAATCTTCTTTTAAATATTCCACTGCCTTTAATTCCGCTCTATTACGAATTAATGTTTCTTCTTCAGCGCTCAGGGATTCCTTCTTTTCCTTTTCTTCAGCCTTTTGGTTATTTTTTAATATATTCATTGCATTTGCATTTTCTTTTGAATCTAAATCTACTATCCATTTTTTATCTTTGTAGTATGTCTCGATAGTAGATGTACAGCTATATCCACTGATTCGCTTTTCTTTTCCTTTATCACAATTTACTAATTCATATCTAATATTTAACTTCGGATGAGCAGGGCTTCCTGCACTTTCATTCCAATCTTGCATACTATCTTTAAACATATCTGTAATCTTAATAGGACCATTCTTTTTTTCAACCGCTGCTTTTACTTTTTCTACAATTTGTTGTTTTTCTACTTGTTCTTTAAATATGTAGTTTTTTTCATGATGTCCATAAATTAATAAAGGGGCCTGTAAAGTAATCCATAATACCACCCAAGATAGAGCATAGTAACTTAACATTCGCTTTACAGAGAATATACGGAGCAAGACAAGCGCTAAACCAATATATACCAATGGAATGCCGATATAAAGAATTGGAATTGTAAAAATAAATGTAAAAGCTGTCATTAAAAGTATGCCGTAGAGTAAATTATTATATTGGGGAATTCCCATACTGTAAGCTCCTAAAATTAAAAGCCAAATATAACTTGTTGAAACGAGGAAAGCAACTGCATAAAATCTCTTACTTTTTTTGTTTTCTTCCATTTTTTCACCATCTTTTCAAGAATAAAACACTATCATGTAGTGTAACATAATAGATCTATAATAAAATATTTATTTTGAAAATAAGACGTTTTGAGAAAATATATTTTGTAATGAACCTGTAGTAAAACATGTACATTTCAGATATATAATAGGGGGAGGTAATACATTTCACTTGTAAAACCGTTACATTCAAATAAATGGAATTAATCATATCAAGCGATGAATCGTGTAGAACATAAACATGAAAACGATTCATATTCGACTTTACAGGAATCTTGATGCACTTCACAATCAAATATAACACAACACAATAATAAAGGAGAGAAACCATGACTTGTTTTTAAGAGCCAAAGACGTCGTATATATGTGCTAAAATAGAAACTACTATAGCATCCTAATCCAAAATATAAAAATAAATTTCTGAACGGTGCTTATCCGTTGGGTTCATCAGAAATCGATAGATTCATACAAAAACGCCTTCCTTCCTAATAATACTTCTACAAAAAGAATAGTATTTCAGCCCCTTATTCAATAAAATAAAGCCGATGATACCTTAGTGTAGGGAAAATCGGCTTTTTTCATGGCGAAATTTGCTTAGCGTATGTTTTCAGCGTTTTGTTGGTGGGGCCCCATCGCTATCAAGCTAGTAAGACAAAATCCCCCCTGAAATGACAAAAGACGTTATTCTTTCTGAGAAACCATAGGAAAGGATAATGTCTTTTTTCTTTATAGATAGTGGTTTTATAATGATGTGGCGTTGTCTCCCCGTGTAAACATAAGTATCACACACCTTGTATATTAGCTGCTTATTGAGAATATAATTTCAGTGCACATTATTAGAAATTTATAGTATGTTTTAAAATACTCTCTACAATTGATGTGCATAGTATATGAATTTTTTTCTATTGGAGGGATTTTATAATGGCTGATAATGTGCAACAACTGATTCAAGAGCATAGACAATTTTTCCATCATGATCATACGAGAAGTCTTCAATTCCGACTTAAGCAGTTGAAAAAATTGAAAAATTCTATTCGAAAATATGAAAAACAAGTGCTGAGCGCATTATATCAAGATTTACACAAAAGTGAGTTTGAATCATATGCTGCCGAAGTTGGTTTCGCATATAACAGTATCAATTTTATAATGAAATACCTAAAACAATGGATGAAACCTCAAAAAGTAAAAACACCTATTCATCTTGCACCTTCCAAAAGTTACATAATAAAAGAGCCATATGGTACAGTGCTAATTGTTGGCCCTTTTAATTATCCATTCCAATCATTAATTGAACCTCTTATCGGGGCAATTGCGGCAGGAAATTGTGTAGTTCTCAAACCTTCAGAAAATGCACCAAATGTTTCAGCTGTAATGAACAAAATAATAAGTGAAACGTTTGATAAGCAATATATTCGTGTTATTGAAGGAGATAGAGAAATAACTTCTTTATTGATTCATGCACCATTTGACCATATTTTTTTTACTGGTAGCATTCAAGTTGGAAAAATTGTCATGGAAGCAGCAGCGAAAAATCTTGTACCAGTAACATTAGAACTGGGGGGGAAAGGACCAGCTATTGTCGATGACACTGCTAACCTTGATATAGCGGCCAAACGTATTATCTGGGGAAAGTTTATAAATGCTGGACAATCCTGTATTGCACCTGATTATGTTATTGTGCATAAATCTATCAAGGCAAAACTAATTTCAAAAATGAAAGAAATTATTACTAGCTTTTATGGCTCAGATGTATCAAAAAGCAATGATTATGGTCGAATTATCAATGAGAGACAATTTGATAGGCTTATTTCTATATTAGAACAAGACCAAAATTATATAATATTTGGCGGAAATTCATCTAGAAGTCATTTATATATTGAACCAACACTTCTTGAAGTAAAATCGTGGGATGCTGCAGCTATGAAAGAAGAAATTTTCGGGCCGATTTTACCAATTATGGAGTACAATGCTTTAGATGATGTCATTCATATGATTAACAACCATCCCAAACCGTTAGCTTTGTATGTATTTACTAAAAATAAAAATGTTGAAAAACAAGTACTAGGACGAACTTCTTTTGGGGGAGGATGCGTCAATGATACAATGTCACATATGGCTAATCTACACTTGCCTTTTGGCGGAGTAGGAACTGCGGGGTTCGGTGCCTATCATGGTAAGCATAGTTTTGATACTTTTACACATCGTAAAAGTATTTTAAAGAAATGCTCAAGTATAGACTTAGGGATTGTATTTCCGCCGTATAGGGACAAAATTAAAATTTTACAAAAGATTTTCAAGTGATTATGGAGGCTACTCCCAAGTAGTCACTCATATTCATGGTAATTGAAAAAACACCGCACAATAAATTTCCAATCGCAAATAAATTCGGTACAGCTTTTACCATCTGATTGAACAAGGTTGTTCCCCCTAAGTTGATCAAACTGTTTCCGTTCTTAAGTAGATGGGCATGTATGGTGATCCCACATCCAACAACTTAAGAAAAGCAAATACCTCAAAATAAAAAACACACTCGTTCTGATTAGGAACGAGTGTGTTTAGGTTATCTGAAAGGTACAAACTTCCATGAGCTAGGTTTTTGTGTTTTTTCACCTAGTACAATCCAACTTTTCTCTGCATTTATATTCTCATAATTTAATGGATAACCATCTGTAAAAATATTATATTCTGTAGGATTATTCGGGTTAATTTGAATTTTAAAGTCAGCCAAACTATCAGATTTCTCAGCAAGGTGAACCCAACTAGAATATTTGGACCAATTTAAATATTGATATTGATCATAATTAGAATGCTTCATGCGAAGGTATACGCTTTCACCGTGGTGTAGCTTTGCATCATTATCTTTGTAAAATACAAATTCCATAGGTGTACCAGATTGTATATCATTCTTTTTATTTGCAAGTAAAACATAATCGTAACGATTTACTACATACCATTCAAACGTTAGACCTTGAAAAGGAGATTCACTTGGTACGATATAATAGTTTTTCCCTGCTTCTATAACATTTCCTGCTATATCATAGATTTGTGCAGTTTCTAAACTTGGAGCTTGCACATTTTTAGTAAACGTTTTAAACCAAAGATTTAGGAAACCTGCTGTATTACGCTGAGATTCTCCTAAGCTTCGCTGCACAGCTGGGGTAACCATTTCTTGCCACAATTGCGCCTTACCGCTATTGTAATACTTAAATGTTTTATCATTAGCGATATTTTGAATTTCAGGTTTAGCTACTCGGGCTGCATAATCAATCCATTCTTCAGGTGTAGATAGAGAGTCGTTATAATTCCCTCCAGTATTAACTGCAAATTGATCTTGAATGGTTGTAACATAATTTTCAAAATAGCTATGATATTTTATAGCTCTCGTATCAATTGCAGTAAAATTTGCTGCATGCATAGGTTGGGTAGCATCTGTAAAGTAGTGCGTGGCTACTCCTAAGTAATAGAAAGCTTT
>NZ_JAEHBK010000130.1:0-512 GCF_016483685.1 Bacillus cereus group sp. N8
AGTCTAAGGGGCCTAGCTATACTAGGTGTTATTTTGTATCATATTAATTTTAATTGGATGCCTGGAGGATTTTTAGGGGTTACTGTATTTTTTGTACTCTCAGGTTATTTAATTACAGATATTCTAGCGATGGAGTGGAAGAGAAATAAGAGAATTGATTTGAAGAAATTCTGGATTAGTAGGGCAAGGAGATTGCTTCCAGCAATGTTTGTTATGCTCGTTATAACGTTGGCATGGATTACGATTTTTCATAGCTCTTTACTTGAAAAAATGTGTGGAGATTCATTAGCGGCGTTATTTTATGTTAGTAACTGGTGGTATATCTATCATAAATTATCGTACTTTGATAATTTTAACCAGCTTTCTCCATTGAATCATTTTTGGTCGTTAGCAGTTGAGGAACAATTCTATGTTGTCTGGCCGTTTATCATTAGTTTAGGACTTTACCACATAAAAAAACAATCCCGTATGATTTTATTGATTTGTCTGGGAGCTGTTGCTTCAGCTTTAGC
>NZ_JAEHBK010000132.1:0-473 GCF_016483685.1 Bacillus cereus group sp. N8
TCTATTTCTTCTCCATTGAATACAAACGTAGAACTTGGTAGTTCCAACGTAAAATTATCCGTACCACACTCACAAATCTCTGCGAGCTCTTTTACTAATGGCTTGCTTATACGTTTTAATTGTTCAGTAGTAATTCCACGAAACACAACATGCGGCATGTGAACCCCTCCGTTAGATAGCTTTATATTTGCTCACATCATAGCACAATTTATTTTGCTGCACTAGAATCTATTGGTACATTTCAATGACATTCTTAAGAATGATCATATGTAATTGAAGCAATACATGTATTGTAACTATTTAAAACATTTGAGAGCTCGGTAATTGGGTAAATAAAAAATGCCGTATCATTCTCCCTGTAAGGAGGCATGAGGGGGGCCTTTATTAGGAAAGGGATGGTGCGCTTATATATTTTAAAAAGAAAAGACACCCTAAGGTGCCTTCCTCCGACTTGATAACCACTTTAATTTTAA
>NZ_JAEHBK010000133.1:0-466 GCF_016483685.1 Bacillus cereus group sp. N8
AAAATGAAAAAATACGCTATTCTTTCTGTAGAATCATAGGAAAGGATGGCGTTTTTTATGTCTGTTTCTGTGTCTGACGAATTACAACTATTTGCTCAAGAGATTCAAAGTTTTTTATCTCCAAATACCTTACGGGATCTTGCTAGAGACGTTGGCTTTGTACAACGAACCAGTAAGTACCAAGCAAAAGATTTAGTCGCTTTATGTGTATGGTTGAGCCAAAATGTAGCTATGACTTCTTTAACTCAGTTATCTAGCTGTTTAGAAGCATCAACAGAAGTACTCATCAGTCCTGAGGGACTGAATCAACGGTTTAATAAGGCTGCCGTCCAACTTTTACAACACCTACTAGCCGAACTACTAAGCAAAAAACTGGCCGCATCTATGCCGATTTCTTCTCCATACACTTCTGTTTTCAAGCGTATTCGTATTTTAGATTCAACTGCATTTCAACTCCCGGATGTAT
>NZ_JAEHBK010000134.1:0-440 GCF_016483685.1 Bacillus cereus group sp. N8
GTTGAATCGGAAGATACATGGTACAGTAATAAAACATTGGATTACAACAAAACCATGAATGCAGTTGTAAATCCAATTGTAGTTCCATTAAATGAATTAAAAAAAGTTAGTGCTTCAAAATTATTAATCTCACAATATACTCATTATGAAAAACTACAAAAACAGTTTGCACATAAAGTAAGTACTACATGTACCGATGCAGGAAATTTAACTCAAATCATGGCAAAAGGTGTTTCTAAAGAACGAGCTGTAAGGGAAATCTGCACCCAAAATAATATCTCTATGGGTAACATAATGGTCTTTGGAGACGATTGGAATGATTTAGAGCTATTCTATACGTGTGGTTTTCCAATTGCTATGGGGAATGCAATACCTAAATTGAAGGATGCTGCATATTTTATTACCGATACCAATGATAAAGATGGTGTAGCTCAAGTATT
>NZ_JAEHBK010000135.1:0-439 GCF_016483685.1 Bacillus cereus group sp. N8
GTAAAATTTGCTGCATGCATAGGTTGGGTAGCATCTGTAAAGTAGTGCGTGGCTACTCCTAAGTAATAGAAAGCTTTTTCATAGTCTTTATTTCGTAAATGTTCTCCAGATTCATAAAAGTATTTCTTACCTTGTGTAAGAGCCGTTGGATTTGTTTCTCCTCTATAATTTTCTTTAGTATCAGGATCATAAAAATGAGATTTCCATCCGCCTTTAAAAACGCCGCCTATTCCTGTTCCACCATCGTTAAACTCTGCATTATAATCTGCATCATATAATCCTTTAGAAAATAGATCCTTATATTGCGGATAATTTAAAAAGTCCACAGCCTGCTTATTTGCTTCAATATTAGATTCTGTTTTCATAATTTCAATAGCTTGTTTTGCAATCCATAAATGTGTACTTTTATCAGAATGATACGGAGCTTCTGCAGACCATC
>NZ_JAEHBK010000136.1:0-437 GCF_016483685.1 Bacillus cereus group sp. N8
TATTGTGCTAGAGAAGATGGTTCACTTTATTCAGACGGTTGGTTTAAAATCGACGGTAAAGATTATCACTTTGACCAATGGGGACATAAAATGTAATAACATAATGATAGCTTGAAAAGTTAGCCTATACATATAAAAATGGGTCATGACATGGACTGAGTTTATTTTCCATGTTATGATCCGTTTTAGTTTTTTCGGGTATACTCCCTATGATTGCTTGTCAATTCGATTCTTTGAGACTTTAATTTAGAGATGAGTTTTGAGACATATTCAAAGCTATTTTCAGCATATTTTAGGGTGAATTTCATTTATCTCAAATACCCTCGTTTTTGAGGTTAGATAAGTCGCTTAGAATAGGGGTAGCACCACACATCCATCAACTTAAGGATTTAGACTATTCTTGAAGGTGAAAGCACGTTACTATTCTCTTATGTTAA
>NZ_JAEHBK010000137.1:0-424 GCF_016483685.1 Bacillus cereus group sp. N8
CAACCAGTTTTTCATCAAACTGGCTTCTCGGCATACTCAATGAAATCAAATCGTTCACGCTGTTGTAAATATTAGAGATGCGACTATCCATTTCATGTTTCTTGGGTTGGAGATTGGAAAGTTTGTTTTGTGTTTGCAGTAATGCATCTTCCAGAATAACCGCATTCTCATCACTTTCTTCCGTTGTTGACTGAAAATCCTTTAAAGTTGTCAACATTTCCGCAATGAGAAATTCATTGGTAACTTTCAACCCAGTCACAACTGCACTTTGGTTATTATTGATGTCGTTGACAATTGCATTTCCTGTTGCACCCTGCATGGCATCGGCCTGGATAATACCATTTAATGCTCTTTGGGCTTGTTCAAGTTGATTATTTGTTTTACTGGTGTCTTTTTGGAGTTTGGCCAGTACTTCATTGAATTC
>NZ_JAEHBK010000138.1:0-412 GCF_016483685.1 Bacillus cereus group sp. N8
ATCAATTCTCCATAGAAAGGAGGTGATCCAGCCGCACCTTCCGATACGGCTACCTTGTTACGACTTCACCCCAATCATCTGTCCCACCTTAGGCGGCTGGCTCCATAAAGGTTACCCCACCGACTTCGGGTGTTACAAACTCTCGTGGTGTGACGGGCGGTGTGTACAAGGCCCGGGAACGTATTCACCGCGGCATGCTGATCCGCGATTACTAGCGATTCCAGCTTCATGTAGGCGAGTTGCAGCCTACAATCCGAACTGAGAACGGTTTTATGAGATTAGCTCCACCTCGCGGTCTTGCAGCTCTTTGTACCGTCCATTGTAGCACGTGTGTAGCCCAGGTCATAAGGGGCATGATGATTTGACGTCATCCCCACCTTCCTCCGGTTTGTCACCGGCAGTCACCTTAGAG
>NZ_JAEHBK010000139.1:0-394 GCF_016483685.1 Bacillus cereus group sp. N8
GCTCTTTGGGCTTGTTCAAGTTGATTATTTGTTTTACTGGTGTCTTTTTGGAGTTTGGCCAGTACTTCATTGAATTCCTTTAAATCTACATGAAATCCCATTTAATTCGTCTCTCTTTCTAGTGTTAGTAACAGGGTTGCAGTCATTCCCCCTTAATAAAAGCTTTTAAAAAAATCAATCCGGAGCGTTTTCGATACGGGATATACATTTAAAATACAAATAAAGACCAATGACAAATCTCGTCATTGGTTTTTATAGGAATGTTATACAAGATTTTATGCAAAAAAAGAATAGCGGGGATTCCTAGAATCCTCGCCATATCAACGATGTATAAAATCATGTATAAGAGATAAATAGACATGAAAGCAAGAAACCTTATAAAAACAAGGATTCT